>CANRFU010000017.1 GCA_947629975.1 uncultured Oscillospiraceae bacterium
CGTGACCCTGCGGCTAAATCTCCGTGAGGGTGTGGCTTGTTTACCGTGCAGGTGCGGCTCACAATGCGAAATTTACAACACGCTGCGTAGATAGTACCGCAATTAAAGTATTGACGTGTTTTTTCAAGAGGTCATAACGACTTTGTTCCCCGTCTGATACTATTTTTCGATAGATTTCCCCGTTATTCTACAGGGAATTGAGGGGCATATAACCGCACCATACGGGAGGGCACCCCGTTCCCATCCGGGCAGGAGGCCATGGCGTAGCCCACCACCCGGCTGCCCAGAGGCATCCCGGCCATGCGGGCGATCTGTCCGTATGTGGCGACTTTTCCCCGGGGGATCTGCCGCACGATATCATAGATCCGCTCAAATGTGCTGCTCATAAAGGACCTCCAAAACAAGAAACCCCGGAGCCTATCGGCTCCAGGGCCTCTGGTACGGCAGAAGGGACTCGAACCCCCGACCTACTGGTTCGTAGCCAGTCACTCTATCCAGCTGAGCTACTGCCGCATGTCACGCTTGACAGCTTTAGTATCATAGCACACCCGATATGAAAATGCAAGCTGTTTTTTCACGGGAGCAAAAATTTTTTCAGAAACGGGGCCGGACAGCTTGTCCGGCCCCGTTCGTGTCCGTTTGTCAGGCGAGATCGCGGTACAGGAAGGTGACGATGTTCCCACGGGTACAGCTGTTGTCGGGGCCAAAGACGGTATCGGTGACGCCGGTGGTGATGTTCTCGCGCACCGCCCAGGCCACGGCCGTGGTATAGTATGCGTCGGCGGGCACGTCAATGAATTTGCCGGAGCCGCTTGCCGCCGGAGAGTTCTCCGCCCGCCAAAGGAAGGTCACCGCCTGGCCGCGGGTACAGCCGCTGTCCGGCTCAAACGTGCTGTCGGTGACGCCGGTGGTGATGTTCTGTTCCACCGCCCAGAGCACCGCCTTGTACCAGTACTGGCCGGAGTTCACATCGGTGAAGGGGTTATGGGCGGATTTCGGCTCCTGGGAGCCATAGGCCCGCCACAGGAAGGTGACGATCTGTCCGCGGGTACACGGGGCGTCCGGCCCAAAGGACGTGTCGGTCAGGCCGGTGGTGATGTCCCGGTCCAGCGCCCAGACCACGGGATCGTAAAAATAGGCGCCCTTCCCCACATCGGTGAAGGGAAGCTCAGGCCTCGGGGTCCCGCTGCCGGAGACGGGCATCCACCGGCCCTCCGCCATCCACCGGGCGGAGGACTGCGCGGTGACCACGCTCCGCTGGTCCGCGATGTAGCAGTGCCCCGCCGCGAGGGCGTCCCCGGGTCCCGTCTCCCGGCCGGCGGTGGCGTCGATGAGAAGGCCCTGGGCCACGCTGCCGGAGCCGGAGGTCCACACCAGGCCCGCGCCCGTATCCAGCGTGACCCCGTCGCCGCGGCCGCCGCTCGCGGGCACGTAGTTGACGCTCTCCCGCCAGCCGTCCGCCCCCGCGCCGGGGGCGCCGGAGAACAGGCCCTCCGCCCTGCTCACCGCGCTGTTCAGCAGGGTCCTGGTGACAGAGTCGATGGTCTCCCGCAAAAAGGTGGACAGACGGGTGCGATAGGTCCCCTCCAGATAACTCCGGGAGATCAGGGAATCGCCGGAGGCCGAGGCCGTACCCGCCAGGGAGAGGGACAGCGCCAAAGTCGACAGCAGCGCGAATACTCGTCTTTTCATAGCGGCTCCTCTGAGATGAAGTAGCTGAGCGTCAGCAGGCTGTCGGCAAAGTGGATGTTCTCGATCCGCACGCCGGGCAGATCCGCCTCCGGCAGCTCGATGTTGGTAAAGTTCCAAATGCCCTTCACGCCGCCGTCCCGCAGCCGCTGGGCCACCCGGACCGCGGCATGGCCGGGAACGGTCAGGGCGCCCACCTCGATGGCGTGCTCCTTCAGGTACGCCTCCAGTCCGTCCGCGTGAAAGACGGGCACCCCGCCGATCTGAGTCCCCACCGTCTTGGGGTCCACATCGAAAGCGGCCGTCAGCTGAAAGCCGTATTTTTGAAAGGGGAAGTTCTGAATGAGCGCCCGGCCCAGGTTGCCGGCGCCCAGGATGACCGCCGTATGGACCCGGTCCATGCCCAGGATCTCCGCCACCTCGCCGCGAAGGCGCTCCACATTGTAGCCGTACCCCTGCTGGCCGAATCCGCCGAAACAGGACAGATCCTGACGGATCTGCGAGGCGGTGAGCCCCATGTTCTGAGCCAGGGCGCTGGAGGAGATGCGCTCCACGCCGGCCCGGTGCAGATCGTCCAGATGCCGGTAATATCGGGGCAGACGGCGAATGACCGGCAAGGATACCTTTTCTTTCTCTTTGCGCATATTGACCCCCTGCGGCCAGAGCAACGTCTGAGCCGACTGTTGTTTCGACTATTTTACCGTATTTTTTGGCCGATGTCAATTTTATCAGCGGATATTTCACATTTTTCCGCCGGGCGCATAAAATGGACCAAACCCAAGACAGGAGGAACGCTTATGCAAGAAACAGGCTCGCTGCGCGTCCGCGTGTTCACCTCCAGAGCTCAGCTGCCCATCCAGGGGGCGGCGGTCATCCTCTCCAAGCCCATTGAGGGCGGCCGCCGGGAGCTGCTGTCCATCCTGCGCACCGACTCCAGCGGTTTGGCCAGGACGGTCACGCTGAATACCCCGGATCAGAACCTGAGCCAGGACCCGGGCAATCTGGATCCCTTTGCCGCCTATACCATCGTAGTGGAGCACCCGAACTATTACCTGGCGGTGTTCGACGGAGTGCAGGTCTTCTCCGGCATCGAAACGGTACAGGATGTGGCCCTCAATCCCCTGCCCCAGCCCGTCCAGCCGGGGGATGACGGCGCAGACGCGCCCATCGTCGTCACCCCTCAGAGGCTGTGAGGAGGTCGAGCCATGCCCATCACCATCACGCCCTATATTCCCCAGTACATCACCGTACACACCGCTCCGGCGGATCAGCCGGCGGAGAACGTCACCGTGTCCTTCTCCGACTACATCAAGAACGTGGCCTCCAGCGAGATCTATCCCACCTGGCGGGAGGCCGCCCTCCGGGCCAATATCCTGGCCCAGGTGTCCTTCGCCCTGAACCGGGTGTACACCGAGTACTACCCCAGCCGGGGGTACGATTTCGATATCACCGGCTCCACCGTGAATGACCAGCGGTTCATCGCCGGCCGGAGCACCTTTGAAAACGTGGACCGGCTGGTGGACGATCTGTTCACCACGTATATCCGGCGGGTCGGCTTTGTGGAGCCGCTGGCGGCCAAATTCTGCAACGGCACCACCGTCACCTGTGACGGGCTGTCCCAGTGGGGCAGCGAAAACCTGGCCCAGCAGGGGTACACCACCATGCAGATCCTGCGGAGGTACTACGGGGATAACATCGAACTGGTGTCCAACGCCCCCATCCGGGACATCCAATACTCCTACCCCGGCTACCCCATCAGCAGAGGGGCCACGGGCGAGTATGTCACCGTGATCCAGGTGATCCTCAATCGGATCGGCCGCAACTACCCCGCTATCCCCCGCATCCCGGAGGACGGCGTGTTCGGCGCCCTGACGGAGGATGCGGTGCGGAAATTCCAGAGCATCTTCAACCTGACCGCGGACGGCATCGTGGGCCAGGGCACCTGGTACCGGCTGGTCGCGCTGTACGTGGGCGTCACCCGTTTGGCAGAGCTGGTCAGCGAGGGCCAGACCTATACCCAGATCCAGCCGCCCCGGGTGGGCGTCGTCCTCCGGGAGGGCAGCACCGGCACCGCTGTGTCCGCCCTGCAGTATCTGCTCTCCATCATCGGCCAGTTCTCAGAGTCCATCCCCGTGCTGCCCATCGACGGCATCTTTGGCCCCCGGACCAGGCAGGCGGTCATCGCCGCCCAGACCAACTTCGGCATCCCGGCCGACGGGACGGTGGGCGCTCAGACCTGGCTGCGCATTTACGAGGAATACCTCGGCATAGCCAACACGGTGCTGGCGGAGGCCAATCTGCCCACCAGCTCCCGAGAGATCCGGGAGGCTGTCATCTCCCAACAGTTCCCCGGCTACGACCTGTCTTATGGCGGGATCGATTGATGAAAGGATGACGAATATGGACACCACACCCACCGTCATGGAGACCCAGGGCCAGCCTGTCCGCTCCCTCCAGCGGATGCTGAACAGCCTGGCCCTTCACAACGACGCGCTGCTCCGTCTGGTACCAGATGGCATCTTCGGCGAGCGCACCCTGGAGGCGGTGATGCTCTTTCAGCGGGAAAACAGCCTGCCCGTCACCGGCGTGGTAAACGGCCAGACCTGGAACGCCATCGTGGACGCCTATGAGAAGATGGAATTCCTCTATGGCGCTCCCCCTCCCCTGTGCGTGCTGCCCAGCGGCACCTTCACCTGCTGCCAGGGAGGGCGGGGCGCCCCGATCGGCATCGTCCAGGCCATGTTCAACGCGCTGAACCAGGTGACCACCAACTTTTCCGTCTGCACGGCAAACGACGTGAACGAGGGCAGCACCTATGAGAACCTGCGCACCGTCCAGCGGCTGTCCGGTCTGCCGGAGACCGGCACTCTGGACCGGCCCACCTGGGTGTACCTCTGTCAGCTGTATCACGCCCTGGTGACCCGGGGGTAGGCAAAACCCTCTTGCCAGCCGCCCCTCTTTTGTGTATAATATCCCCATGAAATCGACGGGGGCGGGAACATGGCCGGATTTATCCACAATAAACTGGATATGAAGCTGCTGGCGCTGTACCTCCTCACCCATGCGGCCGGCCCTATCGACTTTGCCACCCTCACCGACCTCGCCCTGTGCGACGGCGGCGTGGACTACTTTCAGTTTGCCGAGGCCGTGTCCGAGCTTCTGGCCAGCGGCCATCTGGTCCTGGACGGGGAACTGTATGCCCCCACCGAAAAGGGCCGGAGGGACGGCACCGCCGGGGAGAGCAGCCTCTCCCCTGTCATCCGCGCCCGGTGCGACCGGCGGCTGGCGCCTCTGAACGAGGCGATGAGGCGCAGGGCCCAGGTGAAGGCCTCGGTGGAACCCGCCGAAGACGGATGCCGTGTGCTCCTGTCCATGGACGACGACCGGGGCTCCCTGTTCACCCTGACCCTGCTGGCCCCATCCCAGGAGGACGGACAGCGCATTGCCGACCGGTTTCTCGCCCGCCCCGACCTGGTGTACAACGGGGTGCTGCGCGCCCTGCTTACCGATGCGAGAGGAGAGGATCCCGTGTGATCGAACTTGCCCTTCTGAGATACGTCACTATCCTGGACTTTCCCCTGGTAGAGCTGTTCATCTACTTCGCCCTTTACTCCTTCTTGGGCTGGCTGATGGAGACCTGCTACTGTTCCATCATGGAGCACCGCTTCGTGCCAAGAGGTTTTCTCTACGGCCCTGTCTGTCCCATCTACGGCGGCGGCGTCGTGCTGATGCTGCTGTTTTTCACCCCGCTGAAAGACAATCTGGCCCTCTTTTACATCGTGTCCGTGGTGGTGATGACCAGTTGGGAGTACCTCGTGGCGTGGCTGCTGGAGACCACCACCCACGTGAAATACTGGGACTACTCCAATTATAAGTTCAACATCAAGGGACGGGTGTGCCTGTGGGTGGCCCTGGTGTGGGGCGTGCTGTCCTATGTGGTCATCTTCTGGATCCAGCCCCAGGTGGACCGCCTCTATGAGATGATCCCCTATCGCGTCCACTTCACCATGGCGTTGATCATCCTGGCGCTGTTCCTCATCGACGGCGCCCTCACCATCCACCACCTGGCGCTGGTGTCCAAACTGGTGGTCAGCGTCCACACCCTTGGTCAGGAGCTGCAGGTCCAGCTCGCCCTGGCTAAGGCCGAGCTGGGCGACAAGGTCAGCGAGGAGGTCGATGCCCTCCAGGCCAAATACAGGGAGCAGGTCGCCAGCCTGGAGATGCACAGCCGCCGCTTCCGCGAACGGTATGCCGGCCTGAAGGCCAGCAAGGGCTTTGTCATCAACCACGAGCATATCGTGGAGGCCGCCAGGGCCGCTCTTGCCAAGATCGCGGATCGGAACGGCTGATCTCCCCACTTGCGGCAAAAGGACTCCGCCGGGACAGGCGGAGTCCTTTTCACGTCTTTCAGATATGCTCCAGTTCTTTGACCAGCCGTACCACGCGGCTGGTGCCCAGCCGGTCGGCGCCCAGATCCAGGAACGCCTCCGCATCCTCCAGGGTAGAGATGCCGCCGGCGGCCTTGATCTTCACCCCGGGGGCCGTGTTGGCCCGGAACAGGGCCACGTCCTCCCTGGTGGCGCCGCCGGTGGAGAAGCCGGTGGAGGTCTTGATGAAGTCCGCCCCGCTGTGGGAGACGATACGGCACATCCGCACCTTTTCCTCCTTCGTAAGCAGGCAGGTCTCCACGATGACCTTCAGGAGGCGCCCCGCGCAGGCCTCTCTCACCGCCCGGATCTCGCCCAGCAGATCCTCCCACCGGCCGTCCTTGGCCCAGCCGATGTTGATGACCATGTCGATCTCGTCCGCCCCGCTGGCCACGGCGTCCCGGGTCTCGAATACCTTCGCGGCGGTGGTGGAGTAGCCATTGGGGAAGCCGACGACGGTACACACCGGCAGCCTGCCGTCCAGATAGTCCGCCGCCCGGCGCACATAGCTGGGCGGGATGCACACCGAGGCGCAGCCGTACTGCCCCCCCTCGTCACAGAGCCCCCTGATCTGCTCCCAGGTGGCGGTCTGCTTCAACAAGGTGTGGTCCACCGCCGATAAGATCCGTTTGATATCCATCCGATCACCCCACAGCTTTTTTGCCATCCTATCATTTCCCCGGAAAATTTGCAAGCGATGCGGGGGTTTTCGGCCAAACTTTTGCAACGCAACGATTGGTTGTCAAATTGGATGGGATCGTTGGTTGCGCGGTCCGGTCCGTTTTGCTATCATCAAGTCATCAGGGACGCCGTATGGCAGCGGGCCCCGGATGTTTCGCATGAAACAATTGTTCTATTGTTGTCAGGAGGGATTTGATTTGGATTTTCAGCAGCGGCTCTATGAACTGCGCCGGAAGGCCGGCCTCTCCCAGGAGGAACTGGCCGGCCTGCTCGGGGTCACCCGGCAGGCGGTCCAGAAGTGGGAGGCCGGCGCCTCCCGGCCCGACATGGACAACCTCACCGCCCTGGCCGCCTACTTCAATGTGACATTGGACTACCTGGTCCTGGGCAAAGAAGGGGACGTTCTCCCACCACCCGTCCAGGTGATCCACAACCACTATGGCGGCGGGTACGAATTCAGGAGCAAGGCCACCCTGTTTGGCCTGCCCCTGGTCCACATCAATGTGGGCTCCGGCCTCCGCGCCGCCAGAGGGATCGTCGCCATCGGCAACGCGGCTGTGGGGGTGGTATCCATCGGCGGGGTGGCTTTGGGCCTGTTCTCGCTGGGCGGAGTGGGGATCGGCCTGCTGTTCGCCCTGGCAGGCTTCGCCGTCGGGGCCCTGTCCCTGGGCGCGTTTGCTCTGGGCGTCATCTCCATCGGTGGAATCGCCGCCGGCTGGCTGGCCTGGGGCGGCATCGCCCTTGGAAAATACGCTGTGGGAGGCGTGGCCGTCGCGTCAAAGGTCGCCATCGGCGGCGCGGCATACGGGCCGCTGGCCATCGGCGACGAACCCTCCGGCGGCGGACGGATATTCACCACGCCCCTGTCCGCCGGGGAGCTGGAGGCGGCGGTGCGGGCCGTCCGGGCCGCCGCGCCCCGGTGGGTGGCGGAATTCCTGGAGTTCGTTCTTCGGGCCTTCCAATAGCGCAAAAAAGCTGCCGCTGAGTTCAGCGGCAGCTTTTCTGTGTCTGAGCAGGTGGGCTTTGTTCACAGGCCTCTGTTCACGGCGGATAGATTTCCGCCCTGTGATGATCTACACCTTCAGTTCCACCGCCTGGCCGCTGAGGGCGGCGGCGCGGGCCTCCAGCACCGGCCGGACGCAGTCCCGCAGGAAGTCCTCCACCTGCTCCGGGCAGCGGCCGATGTATTTTGCCGGCTCCATGTGGGCAGACAGTTCCTCCATGGTCAGACCGAAGGCCGGATCGGCGGCGATGAGCTCCAGCAGGTTGTTGGAAAGCCCCAGATCCTTTACGTTGTGTCCCGCCTCCTGGGACAGGACCCGGATGCGCTCGTGGAGCTCCTGCCGGTTGCCGCCCCGCTTGACGGCGTCCATCATGATGTTCTCGCTGGCCATAAAGGGCAACTCCTCCATGATGTGCCGCTCTATGACTTTTTCATGGACCACCAGGCCGGACACCACGTTCAGGTAGATATTCAGAATGGCGTCCACCGCCAGGAACGCCTCGGGCACCGAGATGCGCTTGTTGGCGGAGTCGTCCAGGGTCCGTTCGAACCACTGGGTGGCGGCGGTGACGGCGGGGTTGGCGGCATCGGCCATCACGTACCGGGCCAGAGAGCAGATGCGCTCGCACCGCATGGGGTTGCGCTTGTAGGGCATGGCCGAGGAGCCGATCTGGTTCTTCTCAAAGGGCTCCTCCACCTCTTTCAAGTGGCACAGGAGGCGGAGATCGGTGGCGAATTTGCTGGCCGACTGGGCCACGCCGGACAGGGTGGACACTACGGCGGAGTCCACCTTCCGGGAGTAGGTCTGGCCGGACACGGGGACGGTGGCCTCAAATCCCATCTCCCTGGCGATGCGGCGGTCCAGCTCCCGGCACTTCTCGTGGTCCCCCTCGAACAGCTCCAGGAAGGATGCCTGGGTGCCGGTGGTGCCCTTGCAGCCCAGCAGCTTCAGGCTGGCGATGCGGTACTCCACCTCGTCCAGGTCCATGAGCAGTTCGTTCATCCACAGGGTGGCCCGCTTGCCCACGGTGACCAGCTGGGCCGCCTGGAAGTGGGTGAAGCCCAGGGTGGGCAGGGCCTTGTATTTGTCGGCAAAAGCTCCCAGGGCCGCCAGCACCCGGACCAGCTTGTCCCGGACCAGCTCCAGCCCCTCCCGCATGAGGATGATATCGGTGTTGTCCCCCACGTAGCAGCTGGTGGCCCCCAGGTGGATGATGGGCATGGCCTTGGGGCAGGACGCGCCATAGGTGTGGATGTGGGCCATCACGTCATGGCGGAGCTGCCGCTCCTTCTCCGCGGCCAGGTCGTAGTCGATGTCGGTGATGTGGGCCTCCATCTCGTCGATCTGTTCCTGGGTGACGGGCAGGCCCAGTTCCATCTCCGCCCTGGCCAGGGCGATCCAAAGCCTGCGCCAGGTGGAGAACTTCTTGTCGGGAGAAAAGATGTATTGCATCTCGTCGCTGGCATAGCGGGAGGACAGCGGGCTTTCGTAAACGGATTTGCTCAAAGGGGATCCCTCCTTATCTGGTGGAAGCAGTATATCACAGTTCCCGCGGCCGCACAAGAGCTTTCCGGGCATCTCGGGCATACGGCAAAAGGATAGGCCGTGCGCCAGCACGGCCTATCCCTGTTTGCGTGTTGTGTTTTTCGATCAAGCCTCGCCGCGCATCTTGGCGAAGCACTCGCTGCAATACACAGGACGATCGGACTTCGGCTCGAAGGGAACCCTGGCCTCGCCGCCGCAGGCAGCGCAGACAGCGGTGAAATACTCCCGGGGACCGCGGGAAGCGGCCTTGCGGGCATCACGGCAGGCCTTGCAGCGCTGAGGCTCATTCTGGAAGCCGCGCTCGGCGTAGAACTCCTGCTCACCGGCGGTGAACACGAACTCCTTGCCACATTCTTTGCAAACTAAGGTCTTGTCTTCGTACATGGATATACCCTCTCTTTTGATGCCCAGAACCGGAAAGCTACCTGCTGGGACTGTAATATTTGCGTCAGCTTTCGCTGAAATCGCCTAAGGTGCCGGCGACTTTGTGCCGGATGCGCTGGACCGCGTTATCCACAGACTTGACCGACCGCCCTGTTTGCGCGCTGATCTCCCGATAGGAGAGACCGCGGAGGAACAGCGCCAGGATGCGCCGCTCCAGAGGGGACAGCCGGGAATATAACCGATCCAGGCGCTCAGCTTCCTCTTCCCTGCTGATATAGAGATCTTCCGGACTGGCACCGCTGCCCATCATGGGCGGCTCAAAGGGTACGCTGTTGTTCAGCGGTGCGTGTTTATCCCGCGCGGCGGCGGCCACGGCGGAGCGGATTCGATTACGGATGCAGATCTCCGCGAATGTGCGGAACGCGGCGTCCCGCTGGGGATCAAATTCCCGAATGGCCTTCAGCAGGCCGAACATGGCCTCCTGGATCAGGTCTTCGCTGTCCCCTCCGGCCAGGAAATAGGGCCGGGCACAGACGCGCACCATGCGGAGATAACGTTTGACCAGCTCCTCCTCGGCGGCGCGGTCGCCGCCGGCTGCCAGACGGCAGAGAAGCTCGTCACTCTGCTCACTTTGTTGGGAAGCATCAGTAAACATAACGTAACCTTGAATATTATTATCACAAGTTAAGTGAATTGTCAATCGGTTTTATACAAGTTTGTGAAAATATTTGCAAATTTTTTGAATCCACTGTGATATTTGCCAAAATTACTTTCAAACATATGTCCCAATGAAACGGATATTCATGAGTCAGAAGTGGAGCTGGTCCAATCCGCCCCCCTGCGCCGCCCCGCCGGGCACGGGAAGTCCCAGGTGCTGATAGGCCTTGGGGGTCACGCAGCGCCCCCTGGGAGTGCGGGTCAGGAAGCCCAGCTGCATCAGGTACGGCTCATACACATCCTCCAGGGTGACCGCTTCCTCGTTGATGGTGGCGGCCAGGGTGTCCAGACCCACCGGGCCGCCGCCGTAGTTGGAGATGATGCTGCCCAGCATCCGGCGGTCCAGGTCGTCCAGGCCCAGCTCGTCGATCTCCAGTGCCTTCAGGGCCCGATCGGCCACATCCCGGGTGATGACGCCTCCGGCGGTGACCTGGGCGAAGTCCCGCACGCGCCGGAGCATCCGGTTGGCGATGCGGGGAGTGCCCCTGCTGCGCCGGGCGATCTCCATGGCCCCGGACGCCTCGATGGGGACGTCCAGGATGTCGGCGGATCGGGTGACGATCATCGCAAGCTCCTCCGGGGTATAGAGCTCCAGCCGCAGGGTGACCCCGAACCGGTCCCGCAGCGGCGCGGACAGCTGCCCCGCCCGGGTGGTGGCGCCCACCAGGGTGAACTTGGGCAGGTCCAGGTGGATGGAGTTGGCGGAGGGCCCTTTGCCGATGATGATATCGATGGCGTAGTCCTCCATGGCGGGATACAGGATCTCTTCCGCCTGGCGGTTCAGCCGGTGGATCTCGTCCACAAAGAGGATGTCGTTCTCCTGGAGGTTGGTCACCAGGGCCACCAGGTCGCCGGGTTTTTCGATGGCGGGGCCGGAGGTGATGCGGATGTTGACCCCCATCTCGTTGGCGATGATGTTGCTGAGGGTCGTCTTGCCCAGGCCCGGGGGGCCGTGGAGCAGGACGTGGTCCAGGGGCTCTCCCCGCATTTTTGCGGCCTGGATGAACACGCTCAGGTTCTCTTTGGCCTTGGTCTGGCCGATGTACTCGCTGAGCCGCTTGGGGCGCAGGGAGTACTCCCCCTCGTCCTCCCGGGTCAGGGAGGTGGTCACCAGGGGCTGTTCGGTGACAAAATCACCGTTGTCGGAAAAGTCGATGCTCAAGGTCTCCCCTCCCTCACTTCATCATATTTTTAAGGGCCTGCTTGATGATCTCCTCCAGAGTGAGGCCCTCCAGATCCACGCCCTTGAGGGCGGCGTTGATCTCCGCCGGGCCGTAGCCCAGCACCGCCAGGGCGGCGGAGGCCTCGCTGGCCTTGTTCTCCGGGATGACGGTGACGCCGGGGGTAAAGGTCTCCCCTCCGCCGCTGGTGGTGAGCTGGCCTTTGGCCAGCTTGTCCTTCAGCTCCAGGATGATCCGCTGGGCGATCTTCTTTCCCACGCCGGGAGCGCTGGTCAGGACCTTGGCGTTCTCGGACACGATGGCCATGGCCAGATTCTCCGGGGTGCCGGAGGACAGGATGGAAAGGGCCATCCTGGGCCCCACGCCGGACACGCCGATCAGCATCTCGAAGGAGGACAGCTCCCGCTCCGAGGCGAAGCCGTACAGCTCGAAGGCGTCCTCACGGACGTGGAGATAGGTGTAAAGCTTGGCGACTTTTCCCACGCTGAGAGAGCCCAGGGTGTAGCTGGTGGTGCGGCAGGCGTAGCCCACGCCGCCGCAGTCGATGACTGCCAGATAGGGACCGATGTGGGCTACCTTGCCCTCCACATAGTAAAACATCCGAAAAACGCCTCCCGGCCGTTATTTGTCGATCTGCCCCAGCAGGGACGTGGAGGAGCGGGCGTGGCACAGGGCGACGGCCACCGCGTCGGCGGCGTCGTCCGGCTTGGGGACGGCGTTCAGCCCCAACAGGCGTCTGGTCATATCCATCACCTGGTGTTTTTCCGCCTTCCCGTAGCCCACCACCGCCTGCTTCACCTGGGACGGGTTATACTCGTAGATGGGCAGACCCAGCTTCTCCGCCGTCATCAGGATGACCCCCCTGGCCTGGGCCACGCCGATGCCGGTGGTCACGTTGTTGTTGAAAAAAAGTTCCTCGATTGCCATAACATCTGGATCAAACTGTTTCACGAGTTTCTCCAGGTCGGCGGCGATGCGCCACAGGCGGGCGGACAGCCGCACCCCCGCCGGGGTGTTGATGGCCCCGCAGGCGGCCAGGCGATACCGGTTCCCATCCGCCTCCACCAGGCCAAAGCCCACGATGGCGTAGCCGGGGTCGATCCCTAGAATGAGCACAGAAACACCCCCGCGTGAAAAACGCTTCATTTGGCGCTATTATAACACATCTGTTTCAGTCTGACAAGTAAAACCGTTCTGTCTCGTTTTTCCCGTGAGTGATTGAAAAAATGACGCAGCCCATTGAGGCCAACGACAAAGTTGGAATTATTTCATCAAGGTCATCATGTATTTCACATATTCATCCGCATGGTTCATACTCAAATCTCCGTGATGATAACCTTTGAGCGTAATCAGTTCGCTGTTTGGGAGCAGAGCTTGAATCAGTTTCGCGGATTTTTTCATGATAGGCCGCTCTTTACCGCCGACAAATACCAGCGCTTTTGCATGGCACTGTGACAAACCTGGTTTTGCGCGATACGCTGAATTGCTTTCCATGAACATGATGTAATTCTCGATGTTGATCGCGCTGGTGTCCCGATAATACTTGTCAAACAAGTCACTTCGTATTTTCAGGCTCTTCATTTGCAGCTTTGAAAACCATTTTTTTCGTATTAACCCATAACTGAGTCTCATGCTTGGTTTGATCAAACTGTGGGTTATCGGCATAAGGAGGGCAAGCGCGCTTTCAATCATTGCGAATTTGCAAATATCCTTTCGCTGAGAGAGGATCTCCAATAAGATTTGGCCTCCCAGTGACAGTCCGCCAATCAGGAGAACCTGCCCTTCAAATTGTTCATCTATGTACCTGATGATACGGGCAGCATTATCCTCAATGGAAGTAAAATCCGCATCGCTCCCGGAATGGCCATCCAAAACGGGAATAATGACGTGGAATCGATTTTTGAGAAGTTCGATCTCGTCTGTATAATTCCACCAGGACAGACCGCCGCCGTGAAGGAGAATGATAACTTCTTCGTTTTTTATTCCAAATTCCGTGACAAACATTTTATCACACCTTCAAATCCCAATCTGTCTGACCGTCTATTCCCCGATAAGACATTATACCATCCCTCCACGCGAATTGAAAGCAAAAAGCGGACGGCCTTTGCCGCCCGCTTTGGTATGTAGAAACTACGCTCTCGGATGGGCCCGGGAGTACACGTCCCGCAGGTGCTGATTGACTACCTGGGTGTAGATCTGGGTGGCGGAGATGTCCGCGTGGCCCAGCATCTCCTGGATGGATTTCAGGTCGGCGCCGTTCTCCAGAAGGTGGGCGGCGAAGGAGTGCCTCAGCGTGTGGGGGGTGATCTCCTTTTTGATGCCGGCCTTGTCCTGGTAGTGCTTCACGATTTTCCAGAAGCCCTGGCGGCTCATGCGCTCGCCGTTCATATTGACGAACAGGGCGGTCTCCCCCGGGTCCTCCAGCAACTGGGGCCGCACCTCGTTCACATAGGCGGACAGCGCCTTGACGGCGGCCTTATAGAGGGGCACCACCCGCTCCTTGTTCCTGCCCCGGCAACGGAGGAAGTTGGCGGACAGGTTCACATCCTGCAGATCCAGGGAGATCAGCTCGGACACCCGGATACCGGTGGCGTACAGCAACTCCAGCATGGCCTTGTCCCGGCAGCCCTTGGGATCGGACACGTCGGGCTGCTCCAGGAACAGGTCCACCTCCCGGTTTGTGAGGATGGCGGGAAGGCGGCGCTCCACCCGGTTGGGCTTGAATCCCTTGGCGGGGTTGACAGGCACGGCGCGGACGGTCAGCAGATAGCCATAAAAGGATTTCAGAGAGGCGACGGAGCGCACCACCGTGGCGTTGGACTTGCCGTGACGCTCCAGATAGCGGGCGTACTCCCGGACCTCGCTCTGGGTGACGTCCACAAGGGAAATGCCCACGTCCTCCAGCCAGACGGAGAACTGACGGACATCCCGCAGATAGGAACTGAGCGTATTGGCGGCGGCCCGCTTTTCCTGGGCCAGCCATGTCTCATAACCGGCGATATGATCCAAAATGTGCTCAACTCCTCTCATTTCTCTGATCACGGGGCAAACAGCCGGGCACAAACCGCCGTCAGCAGGGCCGGGGTCACCGCCCACTGAAGGGCGGCGTTCAGAGCCAGCAGGACCCCGCAGGGTCCCAAGACCGCCAGACGATCCGTCAGCGGGACCGGTCTCGGTTCATGGGACAGCCGTCCCAGGGAACACCGAAAGGCGTCACAGGCCGCCGCAAACAGGACGGGGACGGACAGCAGGGCCGTCACCCCAAAGGCGGCCAGGGACGCCGCGAACCCCTCCAGGCCGAACAGCCGGCCGAAGGTGGCCGCGGCGTAGGACAGCACGAACCCCCGCGCCGCCAGTACCACCGGAATACCGACGGCCCCCAGGGCGGTAAAACTCAGCAAAAACACCAGCAGCGGCCACCGCAGGACCTCCCAGACCACCGCGAGCAGGGACACGTCCGGGCTGCGCCCGCTTCCGGCCAAGCGAAAACAGCCGAGCAGATAGTCCCTCAACTCACCGCTCTCCCCACCCAGGCAGGAAAAGAGAAAGCCGGCAAGGGTCCCGGCAAAAAAGCAGATGCCCAACAGAGCCGTCGCAGTAAGCCCGTCCCACCGGGAGAGCTGTTTGACCCGTTCCACCGCCCGCAAATCCATCACCCGGGCAAGTTTATGCGCGCGTTGGACGAGTTATGATGGCGGAATTTTTCTCCTTAGATTTTTCACAGTGAATTTAATATAGACCTCTTTTTCGGGAAACGCAAGAGTTTTGAGCAAATTTCTTGAAATTTTTTCGTTATGTTCAGTTGTTATGTAATTTGAATTATGTTAACAAACGAAACGAAAATGCGCCGACCACAATATGCTGTGGCAAAAGGGCCGGCGGCTTCAAAATGTTGAAACCGCCGGCCCTGAGGTATGAATTCCTTAAGTTGTCAAGGTATTAGCCCTCACGGGGCGCCATTCCCGCTTTGATCGCCTGCATGGCGATGGCGCATTCCAGCCGCTTTTTCTGCATTTCGCAGCCGAAGCGGTTTGGTTTTTTTATGTCGCCGTTGACAAGGAGGTTGGATGCGGAGCAGCCTCCGCTGCAGTAAAATCGGGCCCAGCACTCCCTGCAGTCGGGCCGGGTATAGACGTTGAGGGCGGCGAATTTCCGGGCCAGGTCCAGATCAAAGGAGCCGTTGTACAGGCTGCCCAGCCTGTATTCCACGTTGCCAACGAACTGGTGGCAGGGGTAGATGTCCCCGTCGGGGGTTATGGCCACGTACTCGCACCCGGCGCCGCAGCCCCGCAGCCGCTTGATGACGCAGGGGCCCTGGGACAGGTCCACATTGAAGTGGAAGAAGTTGACGTCGGGCCGCTTCAGCAGCTCCCCCGCCAGCTTTTCGTATTCTGACAGGATGCCGGGCAGGTCCTCCTCTTTGAAGGACCACTCGTCCTCCGGCGCGCCCACCACCGGCTCCACCGAGATGCTGTGGAACCCCAGATCGGCCATATGGGTCACGTCGGCGGAGAAATCGGGGTTGTGCCGGGTGAAGGTGCCCCGCAGGTAGTAATCCTTCCCCTCCCCTTCCCGCTGTTCGGCCAGCTTTTTGAACTTCGGGAGGATCACGTCGTAGCTGCCCTTGCCGTTGACGGTGGGGCGCATGGCGTCGTTGATCTCCTTCCGGCCATCCAGGGAGAGCACCGCGTTGGACATCACCTCGTTGATGTAGGCGATATTCTCGTCGTCCAGCAGTACGCCGTTGGTGGTGATGGTGAAGCGGAAGTGTTTGTTGTGCTTCTCCTCCAGGGAGCGGGCGTAGTCCACTGTGGCCCTGACGGTGTCCATGGCCATCAGCGGTTCGCCGCCGAAGAAGTCCACCTCGATGTTCCGCCGCGCCCCCGAGCGCTGGATTACGAAGTCGATGGCCTTTTTCGCCGTCTCCGCGTCCATGGTCATCCGCTTGCCGGTGCCGAAGTCGCCGGTGGAGGCGAAGCAGTATTTACACCGCAGGTTGCAGTCGTGGGAGACGTGGAGGCACAGGGCCTTGATGGGCGCGTCCCGCTGCATGAGCACCGCCGCCTGGGGGTCCAGATAGTTGTCGTCCGTGAAGAGCAGGCCGGCGTCCTGAAGCTCCTTCAGCTCCGCCCAGGCGCCGTCGATGACTGCCCGGTCGTGGGGCAGCGCGGCGTACAGCTCCTCAGGGCACTGATCGCCCATGGGGCCGTCCAGGCGGGAGAGCACGTCGTAGGCGGTCTCGTCCAGCACATGGACGGCGCCGCTGTTCACATCCACCGCGATGGGGACGTTGAGACATTTGAATGTGTGTACCATTCGGGCATCCTCCCTGTTGGAAACATGGAAAAAGGGTGGGCAGTAAGCCCACCCTCTCTGTCCTGTCGATTACTTCTGGCGCTCTTTGTTCTCGCACTTCTGGTTGCCCACAGTGCAGGAGGTCTTGCAGGCGGACTGGCAGGAAGTCTGGCACTCGCCGCAGCCGCCGTGAGCCGCGCTCTGCTTCAGAGTGGCGCCGTTGAGAGTCTGGATATGAGTCATGGGGATCTCCTCCGTTTCGGTTGGTTTTTCGTATTATAACACAGGGCCCCGAAAAATTCAATACCGTACACCTCATTTTTTGCGGTTTTTCTGAAATGTCAAACGCTGTCGCCGCCGGAAGAGACGATGTCACTCCTCCCGCCCGCGGCATATGCTGGACTGACAGGAAACCTGTCAATCCAACCAAGGAGGGGATTCCCCTTGTATTCCGACAACGGACCCACTTCCCGCCCCTGCCCCGACGCAAACGGCCTTATGCCGTCCTGTGCGCCGCTGGCGGTGCCATATGTGCCCTTCCAGCAGGAGGGGAGCCAGAAATATGACCAGACCGAGGCCCTGGCCAACGGGACCCTGTTCCCCGGCCTGAACCTGCCGTTCCACGTAAAGGTCAAGGGCGGCGACCTGCCCAGGACCGCCTCCGCCGAACTCCAGGCCCTCCAGTTCGTCCTTGTGGAACTGGGCCTATACCTGGACACCCATCAGGACGATCAGGAGGCCTTTGAGCTGTTCCAGAAGTACGCGGCCCTGGCCGAGGAGGGCAAGCGCCGGTATGAGGCCATGTACGGCCCCCTGACCCAGAGGGCCGCCGCCATGGACGCCTCTTATCAGTGGCTGAACGACCCGTGGCCCTGGGAGTACGACCAGAAAGGAGCGGGCAAATAATGTTCATCTATGAGAAGAAGTTACAGTACCCGGTGAAAATCAAGAACACCAACCCCAAACTGGCCAACATCATCATTAGTCAGTACGGCGGGCCTGACGGCGAACTGGGCGCCTCCCTGCGGTATCTGTCCCAGCGGTACGCCATGCCCTATCCCGAGCTGAAGGGCCTGCTCACCGACATCGGCACCGAGGAGCTGGGACACCTGGAGATGATCGGCGCCATCGTCCACCAGCTCACCCGGAACCTCACCGAGGATCAGATCAAGACCGCCGGGTTCGACGCCTATTTCGTGGACCACACCACCGGCGTCTACCCCACCGCCGCCTCCGGCTGGCCCTATTCCGCCGCCTCTATGCAGGTGAAAGGGGACGTGATCGCCGACCTGGCTGAGGACATGGGAGCCGAGCAGAAGGCCAGGGTCACCTATGACAACATCCTCCGCCTGTCCGACGACCCGGACGTGAACGACGTGATCCGCTTCCTTCGGGAGCGTGAGGTGGTCCACTTCCAGCGCTTCGGCGAGGCCATGCGTCTGGCCAAGGACAAGATGGATCAGAAAAACGTCTACTATATCAACCCGGTCTTCGACAAGAAGTAAACGGGCAGAGAGAAGCCCCCGGCGACAGCCGGGGGCTTTCGATGTATCCAATCAGTAATTCTCCGCGTGGACCTCGAAATAGCTTTGAGGGTGATTGCAGGTGGGGCAGACCTCGGGGGCCTTCTCGCCCACCACGATGTGGCCGCAGTTGCGGCACTCCCACACCTTGACCTCGCTCTTGGCGAAGACCTCCTGGGCCTCCACATTGTGGAGCAGGGCGCGGTAGCGCTCCTCATGGTGCTTTTCGATGGCGGCAACCAGGCGGAACTTGGCAGCCAGCTCGGGGAAGCCCTCCTCCTCGGCGGTCTTGGCGAAGCCGGCGTACATATCGGTCCACTCGTAATTCTCGCCGCTGGCGGCCGCGGCCAGGTTCTGGGCGGTGTCCCCAATGCCCTCCAGCTCCTTGAACCACAGCTTGGCGTGCTCCTTCTCGTTGTCGGCGGTCTTCAGAAACAGGGCCGCGATCTGCTCAAAGCCCTCCTTCTTGGCCTTGGAGGCGAAATAGGTGTACTTGTTGCGGGCCTGGGATTCGCCGGCGAAGGCGGCCTCCAGGTTCTTCTCGGTCTGGGTCCCGGCGTACTTGTTGGCCATGAGATGATCCTCCTTATTGAATGAAATTTATGATTCGAACTGCTCCGCCCTTTTCCGGCAGGCGGGGCAAAGTCCTTCAAAGATGGTCTGGTGGCCGCGGATCTCGAACCCGGTCTCCTCCGCCACTTGGTGGTCAAAGTCGGGCCGGTAGGGCATGGGCGCGTCGAACACCCGGCCGCAGCCCAGGCAGTACATGTGGTAATGGGGCTCCGAACGCAAATCGTACCGGTCCGCAGCCGGAGCCTTCACATGGGTGATCTCGCCGCACTCCGCCAGGATGTTCAGGTTTCGGTACACCGTGCCCCGGCTGATCCGTCCGTCTCTCTGCCGCGCATCCAGATAGATCTCGTCCGCGCTGGGGTGATCCATCCGGGCGCGCACCGCCTCTAATACGAGCTGCCGCTGACGGGTGTTCCGGGTCTGCCCCATTACCGCCGCCTCCCTCCTATCAATATTAAGATTCATTCCTAATATAGTATGACAGAACTTCTCCGCGCTGTCAATCCCCAATTTTACCTGAAGGCGGCGCGGAGGCGGGAGCATACCCAATCAGGGCCAGAATGGCCTCCGCGTCGCCCTCTTTTTCCCCGATGAGGGTGAGGAACTGGTCTTCGTCCAGCACGGGGACGCCCAGCTCCTGGGCCTTGCGCAGCTTGGAGCCAGCGGCCTCGCCCGCGATGACACAGCCCGTCTTTTTGGACACCGAGCCGGACACCTTGCCTCCCAGGGCGGCCAGCTTGTCGCCGGCCTCCTTCCGGGAGCAGGAGGACAGCTCCCCGGTGAGCACAAAGGTGATGCCTGCCAGCTTGTCCCCCACCGGCTGGGCGTGGCTCTCCATGTTGACCCCAGCCTCCTTCAGCGCGGCGATGAGGTGCCGGCTCTGGGGGGCGTTGAACCAGTCGGTGAGGTACTGGGCGGTGACGCCGCCCACGTCGGGGATGGCGGTGAGCTCCTCCACCGACGCGGCGGCCAGGGCGTCCAGGGTGCCAAAGTGGGCGGCCAGATCCCGCCCCGCCCGCTGGCCCACCTGCCGGATGCCGAAGGCGAACAGCAGCTTGGACAGGTCGTTCTGTTTGGATTTCTCGATGGCGGCCAGCAGGTTGTCGGCGGACTTTTTGCCCATGCGGTCCAGTTTGGCCACCTGGTCCCGGTCCAGATGGTACAGGTCGGCGGGGGTCTTCACCATGCCGGCCTCCACGAGGGCTTTCACCGCCGCAGGGCCAAGGCCCTCGATGTCCATGGCATCCCGGCTGGCAAAGTGGGTCAGGTTGCGGAGCAGCTGGGCGGGGCATTCGGCCCCGGTGCAGCGCAGGTGAGCCCCGTCCTCGTCCCGGACCACCGGGGCGCCGCACACCGGGCACACCGCGGGCAGACGGTAGGGCTCCGTCCCCTCCGGGCGCTTCTCCTTGACCACGGACACGATCTCCGGGATGATCTCCCCCGCCTTCTGGACGATGACCGTGTCGCCGACGCGGATGTCCTTCTCGGTGATGAAATCCTGATTGTGCAGGGTGGCGTTGGTGACGGTGGTGCCCGCCAAACGGACGGGGGCCACCACCGCTTTCGGGGTCAGGACACCCGTCCGGCCCACCTGGACCACGATGTCCCTGACCACGCTCTCCTTTCGCTCCGGCGGATATTTGTAGGCCACCGCCCATTTGGGAAATTTAGAGGTCTCCCCAAGAGCTGCGCGGTCTGACAGGGAATTTACCTTTACAACCGCTCCGTCGATGTCAAAGGGGTACTGCTCCCGGTCGTCCCCCAGGCGGAAGATCTGTTTCTGGATCTCATCCATATCCGGGGACGCCTGATAGTCGATGACCTTGAACCGCAGGGACTTCAGCCAGTCCAGGCTGGCGCTGTCGGTCTCAAAGGGCGGGTGGTCGGTGTATTGGATATTGAAGATGACCATGTCCAGCCCCCGGGCGGCGGCGATCTTCGGGTCCAGCTGGCGCAGGGAGCCGGCGGCGGCGTTGCGGGGGTTGGCGAACAGGTTCTCACCGTTCAGCTCCCGCTCTTCGTTGAGACGTTCAAAGGTCCTGCGGGGCATATAGACCTCCCCCCGGACGATGAGAGCGCCGGGCGCATCCTCCAACTTCATGGGGATAGAGCGGATGGTGCGGAGGTTCTCGGTGACGTCCTCCCCCACCTGCCCGTCGCCCCGGGTGGCCCCCCGGACGAACACGCCGTCCTGATATTCCAGCGCAACCGAGAGGCCGTCCACCTTGGGCTCCAGCAGGTACTCCATCCGCTCTGTGGTCTCCGCCACCCGGCGGCCGAAGTCGGTCAGCTCCTCCGGGGAGAACACGTCCTGGAGGCTCTGGAGAGGCACCCGATGCACCACCTGCTGGAATGCCGTCAGCGCCTGGCCGCCCACCCGCTGGGTGGGAGAGTCCGGGGTGATGAGTTCCGGGTGGGCCGCCTCCAGGTCCTCCAGCTTCCGCAGGAGATGGTCGTACTCGTAGTCGGAGATGGTGGGGGCATCCAGCACATAGTAGTTATAGTTGTGCTCGTTGAGCGTGCGGCGGAGCCGGTCGATCTGTTGTTGAATGTCCATAGGTAACGTCCTTTCTCACGGCTGTCCCCGGTTCAGGTCCAGATAGGTGTCCGGGGTCTCCCCCACGATGACCGTCTCCGCCACGCACACCCCGCTGGAGACGGTGACCGGGAGGATCTCCCCCGGCAGGATCAGGTTCACCGCGGCGTTGATCCGCAGGTCGATCTGGTGATGGGTCTGGTTCACTCCGGCGGCGGTGAAGGAGTTGGCGTACTCCGCGGTGACGCTGCCCACCGAGTACACCCGCACCCGTACCGACGGCCCCACGCCCGACAGCAGAAGCTGGCCGGTGAGGCTGCCCAAGGGCACCCCCAGGTCCTTGTCATCCAGGCCCCGAATAGCCTCGATGACCGCCTCGGTCACCTGCCGGCGAAAACGGCTGGCCTCCGCCGTGTTGCCGTTGAGTGAGGTGACCCTTCCCTCTTCGTCGGTGGCCACCGAGACGAAGTCCCCGTAGTCCATGCCGCTTTCCGTCAGGCAGTCGTCCACGGCGGCGTTGATGGCCCGGGTCATCAGGTTGATGGCCTGGTCGGCGGCCACCGTCTCCAGGATGGGCCGGAGCTGGCCGTTGACAAAATGGATGACCAGCCCCGCCAGCAGCAGCGCCGCGGCGACGGGCAGCAGGACGGGCAGCGGGCCGTCATATCTGAGGCGCGCCAGACGGCGGCGCAGTTCCAAACGCATATCCTCACCCCTTTAAGCGAGGATATGCCCGGAAACGCTTGGCCTATTCGCCTTTCAGCAGCTCATCGGCGGCCAGCATGAGGCCCGCCTTGCCCGACTCATAGGTCAGCCCCCCCTGGAGGTAGACCGTATAGGGTTCCCGCATGGGGGCGTCGGCGGACAGCTCGATGGAGGCCCCCTGGATAAAGGCCCCGGCGGCCATGATGACCTGGCAGTCGTACCCCGGCATATTCCAAGGCTCCGGGGTCACATAGGAGTCCACCGGCGCGCCGGACTGGATGCCCTTGCAGAACCGGCGCACCCGCTCCGGGTCCTTCAGATGGATCATCTGGATGATGTCGTGGCGGACGGCGTCGGACCTCGGCTCAGTCTCAAAGCCCAGCAGCTCCATCAGCTTCGCGCCGAACACGGCGGTTTTCAGGGCCTGGGCGACGGTGTGGGGGGCCATGAACAGCCCCTGATACAGCAGCCGGTTGTTCCCCAGGGTAGAGCCGCACTCCCGGCCGATGCCGGGGCAGGTCAGCCGCATGGCGGCCCCCTCCACCAGGTCGTGCCGTCCGGCGATGTACGCCCCCGTGGGGGCCAGCCCGCCGCCGGGGTTCTTGATGAGGGAACCCACCACCAGGTCGGCCCCCACATGGGTGGGCTCCAATGCCTCCACGAACTCGCCGTAGCAGTTGTCCACCAGGATGGCGGCGTGAGGGTTCGCCTCCCGCACCACGGCGCACAGCTCGCCGATCTCCGCCACCGACAGGGACGCGCGGGTGGCGTACCCCTTGGAGCGCTGGATCAGCACCGCCTTCACCCTGGGGTCGGCCACGGCCACGGCCAGCCCCTCCTTGTCTGGGGCGTTGTTTTTCAGCTCCACCTGGCGGTACTCCACGCCGTAATCCTTCAAGGATCCGTGGCCCTTGTCCACCGCCCCCACCACCCCGAGAAGGGTGTCATAGGGCGCGCCCACGGCGGACACCAGCACGTCCCCCGCCTTCAGCGCCCCGAACAGAGCGCAGGCGATGGCGTGGGTGCCATTGACAAACTGGATGCGCACCAGGGCGTCCTCCGTGCCGAACAGGTCGGCATAGATCTCATCCAGCCTGACCCGGCCCAGATCGTCATAGCCGTACCCGGTGGTGCCGGCGAAATAGCTCTCCGCCACCCGGTGCCTCTGGAAGGCGGCCAGCACCCGGTTGGTGTTCTCCCCGGCGATGGCGTCGATCCGGGCGAACTGCTCCGCAAGCTCCCCTTCTGCCCGGGCAGCCAGCGCCCTGATTTGTTCACTGATCTGTAAAGCCATATCGCTTAACACTCTTTCTCCAACTTACTCTCCGCAAATGCCGCGATCAGATCCGCGCAGGCCGTGATATCGCTCAGGGCCACCAGGGCGGCGGGCGTGTGGGCATACCGGCAGGGAATGCACACGCCGCCGGTATACACCCCGCTCCGGGTCACGTGGATGGGGCCGGCATCGGTGCCGCCGGCCTGGAGCACGTCCCACTGGGCGGGGATGCCGCGCTCCTCCGCCAAGGCCAGCAGCCTCTCCACCATCCGGGGATGGCAGATCACCGTGCGGTCCATCACCTTGACCGCCGCGCCGCTGCCGCAGCGGCTGCTGGCCCGATGCCTGGCGCCCGGCTCATCGTCGGTCCCGGTCACGTCCACGGCGATGCCGTAGTCCGGATCCACGGTCCAGGCCGCCGTCTTGGCACCCCGGGCGCCCACCTCCTCCTGGGAGGTAAACACGAAATAGAGATCGTTGTCCGTCTCCCCGATCCGCTCCATGGCCAGCAGCAGCGCCAGACAGCCCGCCCGGTCATCCAGACAGGGGGAGATGACCCGCCCGTCCGTCTGGACGGTGGGCGTGTCAAAGACCGCCGCGTCCCCCACGCTCACCAGTTTCTCCGCATCTTCCCCGGAGGATGCTCCCAGATCGATGAGCAGGTCGGCGGGCTTCAGCTTGTCCACGTCCGCCTCCACCTCCGCACAGATGATCCCGCGGACGCCATTTTTGAAGCGGACAGGAGTATACAGCACCTCGGCGGGGCGGATACTGCCCAAGGGC
The DNA here is from genome assembly GCA_947629975.1 of uncultured Oscillospiraceae bacterium. GTDB lineage: Bacteria > Bacillota > Clostridia > Oscillospirales > Oscillospiraceae > Enterenecus. The sequence continues at coordinate 24,320 of CANRFU010000017.1, forward strand.
CCCGCGTGAACGATGCCATCCTCCCCGATGTGGGTGACGACCAGGCCGACGGAGTCCATATGGGCGGCGAACATCACCTTGGGGCCTGTCCCCTTTTTGCGGCAGAACAGATTGCCCATCACGTCCCGGCTGATCTCGTCCGCATATGGAGCGGCCAACTGTTCGATGACCCGGCTCACCTCCCCCTCGTCCCCGGCGGGGCCGAAGGCGGAGACCAGAGCGGTCAGTGTTTTCATCATATCCATTTCGTTATCCTCCTCAGGCTTCGGCCGCGACCGACCGGATGAACAGCCGGGCCAGGTCCAGGATGTGCTCCGCGTCGTCCAGGCTGCACACGCTGCTTGGGGCGTGGAGATAGCGCACGGCGGCGGAGATGCCGGCCACCCGGACGCCGGACTTGGTGCGCTGGATGGTGCGGCCGTCTGTGCCGCCGGCCACATAGTGCTTCATCTGCCAGGGGATGTGGTTGGCCTCTGCCAGGGCGCGGAGCCGCTCGAACAGCGCCCGGTCGTAGATGGTGCCGTTGTCCATCCAGGACAGCACCGGCCCCTTTCCGGGAGAACACACCTGCCGGCTGGGGTCCAGGGCGGGGGTGTCGGCGGCGGTGGTGCCCTCCAGCACCAGGGCGATCTCCGGGGTGACGGAGAAGGCCGTGCCAAAGGCCCCCCGGGTCCCTACCTCCTCCTGGACGGTGAAGACAAAGGTGCAGTCCATGGGCAGGTCCTCCTCCAGCAGCTTCACCAGGGCGGCGCAGCCCACCCGGTCGTCGATGGCCTTGGCCTTGAGCATATGGTCTCCGAACTCCACAACGTCGCCGGCGAACACGCAGCAGTCGCCGATCTCCACCCGGGAGAGGGCCTCCTCCCGGTCCCTGGCGCCGATGTCGATATAATACTCCTTCAGCGGGGGGACTTTTTTTCGCTCCTCGGCGGTGGTCAGGTGGATGGGTTTCAGCCCGACGATCCCGGGGACGCGGCTGTCACCGATCTCCACCCGTTTGCCCAGCAGCACCCGCCGGTCGATGCCGCCCACGCAGCCGAATTTCAGGCAGCCGTCTTCGGTGATGGACTTGACGATGAGACCCACCTCGTCCATGTGGGCGGAGAGCATCAGCCTGTTCCCGGTGGACTTCGCGCCCTTTTTGAACACGATCAGGCTGCCCATGGCGTCCACCCGGAGGCTGTCGGCGTATGGGTGGGCCCGTTCGATCAGATAGCTGCGCACCTCGTCCTCAAAGGAGGACACGCCGGAGAGGGCGCACAAGGTTTTCAGGGTATTCACCATTGGGGGCCGCCCTCCTTCCCGATGTCCAGCGCGAAGGCGGCCAGCAGCTTCGCGGTCTCCTCGATATCGCTGAGTTCCACCACCTCCACGGGGGTGTGCATATACTTCTCCGGAATGGAGAGGACGGCGGTGGCGACGCCTTCGTTCGCCACCTGCATTTCCCAGCCGTTGGTGCCGGAGCTGCCTTCCATGACCTCCTTCTGGACCTCGATGCCGGCCTCTTTGGCCTTGTCCAGCAGCCGTCTGACCATCCAGCGGGCGCAGTTGGGGCCGATCCCTACGCAGGGGCCGCCGCCCATGACAAAGCTCTCGCCCCTGGGGCTGTCCGGGGTGCGGCCAAAGGTCACGTCCACCGCCACGCAGTAGTCGGGCCGCAAGGCCTGGGCCGCCGTCTGGGCCCCCATGCCGCCGACCTCCTCCCGGGTGCTGCCCAGGATATAGAGGTCCGCGTCCAGATCGCTGTCCTTCAAAAGCTCCGCCGCCCGGAGCAGCGCGGCAAAGCAGGCGCGGTCATCCATCGATTTCCCGCAGATCTGCCGCTCTCCCAGCGGAATGGTCTCAGCACGGAATACGATGGGAGTGCCGATGGGGATCAGCCGCTCCACCTCCTCCTGCGTCAGGCCCACGTCCAGAAAGATATCGTCAAAGTCAGGGGCTTTGTCCCGGTCCTCCGGCCTCAGAACGTGGGGCGGCAGGCAGGCCGCCACCCCAAGCATGGGCGGGTCGGTGAGCACCATCAGTTCCCGGTCGGGCAGCATCCGGGGATCCACCCCGCCGATGGGCCGGAAGCGCAGGAAGCCGTCTTTGCGGCCGGTAACCACCATGCCGATCTCGTCCAGGTGGGCGTCCAGCAGCAGGCGCTTTGCGCCGGGTCTGCCGCACCGGCGCACCCCGATGAGGTTTCCCAGCCGGTCGGTCCACACCTCGTCCACCAGCGGCTCCAGCAGCTCCCTGGCCGCCTCCACGGCGGGCCGCTCAAAGCCGGAGGGCGCGCCCAGGCCGCAGAGCCGTTTCAATACAGCTTCGATTTCCAAATGGTCCACGCTCCAGTATTTTCTTAGTTCAGCTCGTTCACAAACCGCTTGAAGGCGTTGCCCCGCTCCATGAAGTTCTTGAACTGATCGAACGAGGCGCTGGCCGGCGACAGGATGACCACATCCCCCGGCTGGGCCATCTCTTTGGCCCGGTCCACCGCCGCTTTCAGGTCGGCGCACTCCACGATGGGCAGCGCCGCGGCATCGTATCCGGGCGTCTCCAAAACAGCCGCCTTGATCTTCAGAGCGGTATCGCCTGTCAAGATAAGAGCCTTTACATGTTCGACGATCTCCGGGCCAATGACCGTGTAGTCCAGATGCTTGTCGTAGCCGCCGGCAATCAGGATCAGCTTTTGATCGAATGAGCGCAGCCCCGCGATGGTCCGGGTGGGGCTGGAGGCGATGGAGTCGTTGTAGTATTTGACCCCGTCCAGTTCTCTGACGAACTCGATGCGGTGCTCCACACCGCCGAATGTACGGGCGTAGTCCCGGATGACCTCATCTGGCACGATGGCGTCCACCGCGGCGATGGCCGCCATGTAGTTCTCCAGGTTGTGGAGGCCGGGCAGGCGGATCTCTTCGGCGGACAGCACCGGCCGGCCGCCGTGCATCACCATGCCGTTTTTCAGATACACCCCGCGCTCCAGCGGTTTGCGCCGGCTGAACAGGGTCACATCTCCCCTGGCCTCCCGGGCGAAGGCGGCGGTGATGTCGTTGTCGGCGTTGAGCACCACCAGGTCCCCCGCCTCCTGCCAGGCAAAGATGTTCCGCTTGGCGGAGATGTACTCCTCCATCCCCTTGTGGACGTCCAGGTGGTTGGGCGACACGTTGGTGACCACGGCGATGCCGGGGCTCTGCCGCATGGTGAGCAGCTGGAAGGAGGACAGCTCAAGGACCACCATATCGTCGGGGCGGATGTCGTCCACCTCACAGAGCAGCGGGTGGCCGATGTTGCCGCCCACAAATACCCGGTAGCCCGCCGCCTCCAGCAGACCGGCGATGATGGTAGTGGTGGTGGTCTTGCCGTCGGAACCCGTCACCGCGATGACCTTGCAGGGGCACAGGGCCATGAAGGTCTCCATCTCAGAGGTGAGGCGGGCGCCCCCCTCAACGGCCTTCACCAGCTGGGGCAGATCCGGCCTCATCCCGGGCGTGCGGAAAATCACGTCAACGCCCTCCAGATGATCCAGATAGTCCGGGCCGAGAGCGGTTTTCAGCCCCCTGGCCTCCAGCTTTTCGATGAGGCCGCCGAAATCGGCCCGCTGGCGCCTGTCGCAGGCCAGTACATTGACGCCGCCCTCCAGCAGCCGCTCAATGAGCGGGGTGTTGGACACGCCGATTCCGATGACCGCCACCCGCTTATCCTTGAGCAGTTCCATATATCGTCCCAGGATCGAATCCAAAACTGTTGCCTCCTTAACCGTCGATTCCGTCCCGCCGGGGCAGGGAAATTCTTCCGAATGGGTATGCTAAGCTATTATACCCCATCATTTCGCATTTGACAATCACGGAAAATTGAAGTATCATCATTTTTGCAAGTAAGCTGGACAGCCGCGCGGGCGGGGCGAAAGGCCCGTCCGTGAGGAAAGTCCGGGCTCCGCAGGGCAAGGATAACGGGTAACACCCGCCGGGGGCGACCCCAGGAAAAGTGCAACAGAAATAGACTACCTCCCCCCAAAGGGGCCCCCGCAAAAACGTAAGTTTTTGTGGGGAGAGGAGATGCAGCGAAATGAGCGAGCTTTGGCGTTTGCGCCGAAGTGAGCGATATGGAGCTTGCATCCACGAGGAAAAGGTGGAAAGGTGGGGCAAGAGCCCACCCGATGGCGTGGAAGCGCCCATCGCTGTAAACTCTATCCGGAGCAACGCCGTGGAGGGACACGAGGCCGGCCCGGCCGTCCCGGGGAGGCGGCTTGAGCGCGTCGGCGACGGCGCGTCGAGATAGATGGCTGTCTTAAAGGACAGAACCCGGCTTACAGGCTTGCTTGCGCCAAAAAAGAGGACGCCGAGAGGCGCCCTCTTTTTTTCGGCCTGCGTTGGGCTGTATCCTATTCTTTTGCGAAAAAGGCCACGCCCACCGCTCCGGGCCCCGCGTGGGTGCCGATGGTACTGCCGATGGCGGTGACGGGCAGTTCGGCCAGATGGCCCTCCCACAGGGGGCGGCTGCCGTCGATGTAGCTCTGCAGCAGGGTATCGTCGGTCCCGGAGTAGACCAGCATCACAGGCAGGTCAAACTCCACCCCGCGTCTGGCCACGAACTGGGTGAGCAGGTTATCGCTCTGCCTGGTCCCCCTGGCCTTTCCCAGGACCTTGATCTCCCCGTTCTCAACGGCGATCACGGGCTTGATGTTCAAAATGGTGCCGGCGATTCCAGCGGCCCTGGACAGACGTCCGCCCTTCATCAGATACTCCAGGGTGTCCACCCGGGCCAGCAGGCAGACGCGGCTCTTGATCCGCTCAAGCTCCGCGGCGATCTCTCCGGCGGACATTCCCCTGTCCCGCAGGCGGAGGGCGTACCGCAGCAGGATGTTCTGGCCCGCGGTGACGCTGCCGCTGTCCACCACGTATACCCTGCCCTCGTACTCGCCGGCGGCGACGGCGGCGCTCTGAGCGGTGCCGGACAGCTTCCCCGAAATGGTGACGACCACCGCCTCGTCCCCGGCCTCCGCCGCCGCTTTGAATACGGGTTCGAACTCCGCCGGAGTGATCTGGCTCGTGGTGGGCAGCGATTTGCAGGTCTTCAGCCTCGCATAGAGCTCCGGCGCCTGAAGGGTCACGCCGTCCAGATACACTTCGCCGTCAATGATAGTCTTTAACGGCAGGACAGTGATCCCCAGTTTTTTTGCCTCCGCCTGGGTCATGTCACAGGCGGAATCACTGATCAATTTCACTCTCATGGTCGATGATCTCCTGAATCTGATTGGTTTCCGTGAGGGTGCGAAAGCCCTCCGCCAAAGTGGACAGCGTTCGGTAGAACACCGCCAGATCGTCCGTTGGGATACTCCCGCTGACGGAGCGCTGGATATCGCTGACCACGGCGGAGATGATGCGGGCCAGCCGCTCCCCTTTCTCCGTCAGCTTCAGCTTCCAGCCGTAGCGCCGGCGGCCGGTGTCCTCGGGCGCGCAGACGATGCCCTGTTGGAACAGGTCGTCCAGTTCCCGGGAGACCAGGCTTCGGTCCGTCCGCCCGGCGGCGGCCAGTTCCGAGGCGGACAGTCCCTCCGGGTGGCTGTTCAGCAGATAGAGCCAGACCACATGGACCCCTTTCAACCCGAGCTGCGCGGTGTACCGCGCCTTCAGTTTTTGAATATCCCCATGGACCTCCGCGATCAACGCGGAGAATTCCTCGAACCGTTCCTGCTCCATTGCGGCCGCCCCCTCACGGTTGTGATGATACACCTATATTGTTTACTTGTCAACATTAGACCGAACTTTCACGCGGCCTGTGCCGGATCCCTCTGTCCGGAAGAGATCTTCAGATGACCGAAAAAAATGCTTGACAAACGGCGGAGTTTTGGTATAATAACACTCGGCTCTGCAAGAGCGCGGACATAGCGGATTAGTGTAATGGTAGCACACCAGACTCTGACTCTGTTTGTGAGGGTTCGAATCCTTCATCCGCTGCCACCGGAACCCCCGGAGTTCTAAGGCTCCGGGGGTTATTTATATCCGTTTGACCCTTACGCTGACCCTTATGAAAAATTTTACAGTCCCTCAATGTACTTCTGCATGCGGTTCGCGCTGTCCTCTTTCATGCGCTCCGAGACGTGTCCGTAGACATCCAGCGTGAAGGCCGCTGTGGCGTGCCCCAGGTTGCCCTGGACCGTTTTCACATCGTCGCCGTTTTGCAGGGAAAGGACCGCATAGGTATGCCGGAGGTCATGCACTCTGGCGTCAGGCGCGCCGACCTGCGCGGCGGCCTTTTTGAAGTGGAGGTAGGTGGTCTGGGGATAGAGATGGCTTCCCATCTCGCTGGTGAACACAAAGGAGGTCTGACGCTCCTGTTCGCTCTTCCAGCCCTTCCACTCCCAGCCCGCTTTCAGGCGTTCCTCCGCTTGCCTCTGCCGCCAAGTCTTCAGCACGTCAAGCACGAATGGGGCGGGAGCAATGACGCGGGATCGGTCATTCTTCAGGGATGTAAAGGTAAATCCCCCTTCAGACAAGGGCCGCTGTTGGAGTTGTTTGCTGATGATCAGCCTCCGCTTTTCAAAGTCCACGCAGTCCCAGGTGAGGCCGATGGCCTCCGCCAGCCGAAGCCCTGTGAACAGCACTACTTTGATCAGCGTGCCATAGCCGTCGTCACCGACCACGGCCAACAACGCGCTGATCTGGGCATCGGTCAAGGGCCGGATCTCCTTGCGCTCCACGCGGGGCAGCGTGACCATCTCAGCCGGGTTGCGTCGCAGGTATTCCAACTTTACAGCGACTGAGAGACACTTGCTCAGGATGCCATGCACGTTTCGGACGCTCTTGGAGTTCAGTGGTTTTTTCCCGCTGCTTCCCCGCAGAAGTGAGTTATAAAAGGACTGGATGCGGTGGGGGTCCAGCTGAGAGAGGGGAACGTGACCCAGCGCGGGGAGAATATGGGCCTTAATCTGGGCCCTGTAATGCTTGACAGTGGACCACTTCTTGTCGAACATATAGTCCTCCAGCCAGATGGTCGTCCATGCTTCCAGCGTCATCTTGTTGGGCTCAATGTAAGTCCCGTCATCCAGTTCGGCCGTGATCTGCGTCAGCTGCTCCCGAACCTCTTTTTGCGTCTTGCCATAAATGGATCTTTGAATTTGTTTGCCGGTCGCAGGATCAAAGCCCGTGGTATAACGGGCCTCCCAGCGGCCGTCTTTTCTTTTCCGGATCGTTCCAGCGCCCTGGGCGCTTTTTTTGCGCGGCATAGTTCCTCCTTTCCGGGTGTTGGACCGATCCGCCGCGGTAAAGGTGAATGTATTGTACCCGACCGCGGCGGCCGGTTCAAGTCCGTATTTGTAAATTCAGCGTGTAAGATAATCTACTAAAGCGTCTTTTGGGACACGGATCTGCCGCCCGATCCTGACGCTTCTGATCTGCCCGGACCGCACCAGCTCATAGGCGGTGTTCCTGCCGATGCCGAGAATGGGCATGAGGTCCTCTACCCGGAGGGTGAGGGGCAGGTCGTCGAAGGAGCGATACTTAGTCTCCAAAGTGATACCTCCCAGCAGAGGCAATGTAAGCGTTCCTATTTCTGATGTTAGATTTCATATGATAAAGCCTCATTGTTTTCCTAGTTATGTTCAGCCGGCGCGTTGCAGCGCGGGCCGCGAGTGTTCTGCGATCCCTCCGGCCGGGATCGGGTATGCGAACTCTCACGCTGCCGGACCGGCGCAGCGCCGGAGCGGTGAGAGGTGAGGCCGTTTGCCAGCGGCCTCCGAGGTTGTCCACCCTACGTCCCCGCAAACCTCAAAGCGGGGAGGGTCAAAAGCTGATCGACTTCTTGTATGGCATCCGTTTCCCTGGCCGGTGGCTGGCAGGGCCGCTGGCTGCTCCCTATGAGCGGAAACACCTTCAAAAACGCAAAAAGAGAGTGCGAAAAGTCGTCAAAACATCAACGTCAACAAACTTTTCGCACTCTCAATGAGCGCAGGCATTTTTCACTTTTCAGCCCGATGGGCCGTCGTCATTCCCTGGCCAAGTGCCAGCAAACGTAAAATCTAAATTCAGCCGATGGGCATACTACCCCCGTTGCTCCCCGGAGGGAAACAACAGCCGCGGGGCCCTGCCCTCGCATGAAATGGCTGAAGCGTACAACCTTAACAACGTATGCAATGCGGGTGTCCCCCCGGTCCCAGGTCCAAAGGACCCGGCTCCGCGATTTCAGCGGAGTACGCACAAGCAACCAATGATGAAATGGTAACATATCCCAGATAAATTGTCAAGAGCATACGCGCAAAATACCTGGATTTCTTTTCGACAGAATACTACATTTTATTCCGGCGGCCTCTAAAAACGACACTTTGCTCTGCCCCCCGTCAAGTGGACAATGAAATAATTCATCGAAAGATTCATAACGCTGAAGTGTTGTGGCGCCTT
>CANRFU010000018.1 GCA_947629975.1 uncultured Oscillospiraceae bacterium
GGGTCGTCCTCCTGGAGGTTGAGGAACAGGGTGACGAAGGGGGACTGGCCGTTGGTGGTCATCAGGGTGTTGATCTGGTACTGGATGGTCTGCACGCCGGACTTGAGCTCGTCCTTGGTGCGGGCGGAGGCGATCCGCTCCACCGTCTCGTCGTCCAGCTCGGGGGCGGCCTCCCGGGTCTTGCGTACGTACTTCTCGTAGGTCAGGCGGAGGTACTTGCCCAGATGGCTCATCTCCACGCTCTGGCCGCCGTACTGGTTGGAGGCCACGCAGGCGATGATCTGGGTGACGATGGTGCAGGCCACCTGGAAGCTCTTGGGGGACTCGATGAGCTTGCCGTTGATCATGGTGCCGTTGTCCAGCATGTCGCCGATGTTCACCAGGCAGCAGTTGAAGATGGGCTGGACGAAATAGTCGGCGTCGTGGAAGTGGAGGACGCCCTCGTCGTGGGCCTTGGAGATCTTCTCGGGCAGGAGCAGGCGGCGGGTCAGATCCCGGCTCACCTCGCCGGCGATGTAATCCCGCTGGGTGGAGGCGATGGCGGTGTTCTTGTTGGAGTTCTCCTCCGCCAGATCCTTGTTCTGGTTGCGCAGCAGGGAGAGGATGGACTCGTCGGTGGTGTTGGCCTTGCGGACCAGGGCGCGGTTGTAGCGGTAGATGATGTAGGCCTTGGCCAGCTCGTACTTGCCGGCGGCCATCAGCTTGGTCTCCACCATGTCCTGGATGTCCTCCACCAGCAGGCGGGGCCTGCGGCTGGCGGCCACGGCGTCGGCGATGGCGTCTACCGACGCGTCGTCCAGACGGAACTGCTCCTCCACCGCGGCGTTGGCCTTCTGGACGGCGGCCACGATTTTGCTTCGGTCAAAATCGACCACTGAGTTGTCTCTCTTGATGACCTTCATTGGTATTGCTCCCTCTCTGTATCTGAATTCCTGCGCGAAAGCTACAGTCTGGAAAAAGCCGGGAACGGCCCGTGCCTGATTATCGTACTACATCTTGTGGTGGCTGTCAAGGGGTTTACGTAAAAAATACCAAAATATTGTGTGCCGGGCCCTTTTATGGGACAGGCCGCCCGTGGCGGCCCGCGCGGGCGGGGCATAGACTGGGATGCACCTGTCCGGTACTCCCGCCGGGGGCGGGGGATCGCGCCGGACAGGGAGCGAAAGGAGCGTGCTTCATGAACCAGACCTATTTGAACTGTCCCTCTGTGGGCCCGGCCATGTCCGCGGAGGAGTTCGCCGCCCAGAGCGGCGGCCCCGGCCTCAGCCCCATCCAGGGCGGGCAGCAGGGGCAGGGCGGCTGCGGCTGTCAGACCTGTCCTCAGGTCCCCGCCTGTCCTCCCTTTGGCCAGACCGCCCCGGGCGGCTGCTGCCAGCCCGTGGTGTGCTGCTGCCAGCCCGTCCAGTCCCCCTGCCAGCCGGTGGAGGTGGAGGAGGACGCCTGCTGCTGCAAGCGGTCCTTCCGGGCGGCCCTGGGGCTGCTGTGCAACCCCTGCCTGGCGAACCTGCTGGATTTCAGCTCGGTCGCCTTTGTCACCGATGGCTATGTGGCCGGCTCTGTGCCGGCTGCCCCCGCCACTCCCGCCGCCGGCACCCCGTCCGACAATCTGGCCGGCGACCTGACCGGCACCTTCCGGCGGTTTTCCCCCTGCAACGCCGATCTGCTGGACATCGCCGCCCCGGTATACGCCGCCGACGTGGCCGCCGGCGCCCCGGTGCTCACCGCCGCCCAGATGTCCCTCTGCGCCCTGGACGCCCTGGCCATCGGCGCGGCCGAGCCTGTCGCCGAGGGCGACCTGACCCCCGCCGAGGTGGCGGCCCGAAACTTCCGGACCATCCAGTCCATCCTGAGCCAGAACTCCAACCAGGGGAGCTGCGCCGCCGCCCCCGCCTGCAGCTGCAACTGCGGCTGCGAGAGCGGCGAGGGCTGCTGCTGCTCCGGCGGGGTGCTCACCGCCCTGTCCCAGGGCAACCTGAGCCGTCAGGTGTCCCTGGTGGCCGGCCCGCTGGTGCTGAACGAGGCCACCCTGCTGGGCAATGTGGGCAACGTGCTCATCCTGGCCAACCCCACGGACGACCGGATCTACTTCGTCTGCGCCAACAGCGTGCAGTTCATCGCCTGAGTCCCCGACGGGAAAGAGCCCCCCGGCCGGGGGCTCTTTTTTCGGGAAAACATCGAACAAACGTTTGACAAACCGGGCCATATGCTGTATACTGTGCTCAGACTGACGAGGGGAGGGGAGCGCCGTGGCCATGGACCGGGTGATCTTCCACTGCGACTGCAACAGCTTTTACGCGTCCGTGGAGCTGCTGGGCCGCCCGGAGCTGCGGGACAGGCCCGTGGCCGTCTGCGGCGACCCCCAAAGCCGCCACGGCATCATCCTGGCCAAAAACGAACCCGCCAAGCGGATGGGGGTCAAGACGGCGGAGACCATCTGGCAGGCCATGCAGAAGTGCCCGGACCTGGTGCTGCTGCCCCCGCACCACGACCGGTACAGGGTGTACTCCCGGCAGATCAACGCCATCTATTACCGCTATACTGACCTGATCGAGCCCTTCGGCATCGACGAGAGCTGGCTGGACGTGACAGGCACCCTCCACCTGTTCGGCGGGGCCCCCAAAGCCCTGGCCGACCGCATCCGCAAAGAGATCCGGGAGACCCTGGGACTCACCATATCGGTGGGGGTGTCCTTCAACAAGATCTTCGCCAAGCTGGGCAGCGACTACAAAAAGCCGGACGCCACCACCGTCATCACAGCGGACAACTTCCGGGAGATCGTATGGCCCCTGCCCGTCACCGATCTGCTGTTCGTGGGGCGGGCGGCGGCCAGGACGCTGGGGAAGTACGGCGTCAACACCATCGGGGAGCTGGCCGCCTTTGACCGGGACGTGCTCCTCCGGCTGCTGGGCAAGCAGGGAGGGCAGCTCTGGAACTACGCCAACGGTCTGGAAAACGCCCCGGTGGCCCCCGCGGGACAGTATGCGCCCCCCAAGTCGGTGGGCAACGGGGAGACCTTTCCCCACAACCTGACCACCCGGGACGAGGTCCGCCGGGGGGTGGCCATGCTGGCCGATCAGGTGGCGGTGCGGCTCAGGCGGCACCGCATGAAGGCGGCCACCCTTCAGGTGTCCGTCCGGGACCCCAACTTCAAGGACATCTGCCGCCAGCGGCCCCTGCCCGCCCCCACCAACACCGCCCGGGAGCTGACGCGGGCCGCCCTGGACATCCTGGAGCGGAGCTGGAAGTCGGGGGCGCCCATCCGGGCCATTACCCTTACCGCCCAGAACCTGGTCCCCGAGGAGGAGGCCGCCGAGCAGCTGGGCCTGTTCCGGCCGGAGGAGCCCGCCCGCCGGGATAAGGTGGAGAAGCTGGAGCGCGCCATGGACGCCATCCGGGCCAAATACGGCAGGGGAGCGGTGTTCACCGCCGCCCAGGCGGAGGAGCGCCCCTCCGGAGATGAGGACGACGGGGTGCCCTTCTGAGCGCTGCCGCCGGATCTCCGCCTCCGGTTGAAGATTTCGCCGGGATGGGCTATACTATAGGAAAACGCCGGAGCGAGAAGGAGGGAGCGCCGTGTCCAGAGAGAACCGGGGAAAGAACTGGTCCCCCGCCCAGCGGAAACGGGCCGGGGACGCCCTGGCCCGCGCCTGGAACGGGGCCCGGCGGGACGGCTCGGCGGCCTGGCGGCTGGCGGGACACTACCACAGATATCTTCGGGCGCGGGTGTCCGGCGAGGCCGGGGCCGGGCAGGACCGCTTCCGGGGGTCCCAGATGGGCGCGTGGCTGGGGGAGTTCCTGGCTCTGGAGCGCCGGTGCGACCCGAGGCATCTCCCCGACGTGCTCAAAAACTTTCTCAAGGCGGGCCCCTGGCTGGGGGAGGCGGCCCCGGGGAGCATGGCCGCCCGGGCGCTGGAGCGCTATCCCTATGTCCTCCACAACGCCGCCCGGCGGGCGCTGGAGGACTTCTCCGCCGCTCACCCGGAGGCGGACGCGGACGCCTTCCTGGCGGCCCCGGGCTTTCCAGGAGGGAAACTGGTCCGGGAGGGGCTGGACGCCGTCTGGTCGGTGTGGTATGTGCCCCAGGCCATCCGCACCAGCCTCCGGCTGCTGGTGGCCCTGAACCCCAAGGACGAGTACCCGGAGGCCCGGGCCATGCGCCGGCGGTTCATCCTCCACATCGGCGGCACCAACACCGGCAAGACCTATGAGGGGTTCCAGCATCTGAAGCTGGCCAGGACCGGGGTATATCTGGCCCCCCTCCGCCTGCTGGCCCTGGAGGCCCAGGAGACCCTGCTGGACGCGGGGGTGAGGTGCAGTCTCACCACCGGCGAGGAGGAGGACGTGCGGGAGGGAGACACCCATGTGGCCGCCACCGCCGAAAAACTGGATATGAAGCGCCGGTGGGACGCCGCCGTCATCGACGAGTGCCAGATGATCGCCGACCCTCAGCGGGGCTACGCCTGGACCAGGGCCATCCTGGGGGTGCTGGCCCCGGAGATCCACCTGTGCGCCGCGCCGGAGGCCAAAGACCTGCTCATCCGCTTGATCGAGAGCTGCGGGGACCGCTGGGAGGTGGTGGAGCACAGGCGCACCACTCCGCTGATCTGCATGGACCGCACGGTGGACTACCAGCGGGTCATGCCGGGGGACGCCCTCATCACCTTCTCCAAGGTGGGGGTGCTGTCGGTGGCGGAGGACCTGCGCCAGAGCGGCAAGGAGCCGGCCATCATCTACGGGGCGCTGCCCTACTCCACCCGGAGAAAGCAGATGGAGGGCTTTCTGGCCGGGGAGATGGAGTATGTGGTGTCCACCGACGCCATCGGCATGGGGCTGAACCTGCCCATCCGCCGCATCATTTTCATGGAGACGGAGAAGTTCGACGGGACGGAGCGGCGGGACCTGAAGCCGGAGGAGATCAAGCAGATCGCCGGGAGGGCGGGGCGCTTCGGCATGTACAACAAGGGCTTCGTGGGGGCCACCCAGAACCTGCCGGCCATCCGGGCGGGGCTGGAGGCGGCGGTCCCGCCGCTGCAATACGCCGTGGCCGGCTTTTCCGACCTGGTGCTCCGGGTGGACTTCGACCTGCTGGAGGTCCTCACCGAGTGGAGCAAGATGCCCAGCCCGGAGCCCTACCGCAAGCTGGATATCTCCCGGTATCTCTCCCTCATCTCCAAGATGCGGGAAATGGGCTTCACCCTCACCAAGGAGCAGGAGCTGCGGGCGGCCAACATCCCCTTCGACGAGACGGAGGACGCCCTCCGGGACCTGTTCTTCCAGTTCCTCGGCCGCTGGCAGCGGGGGGAACCCATCGAGCAGCCCGGCCTCCCGGACGGGGACGCCACCCTGCCGGACCTGGAGCAGCACTACCGCAAGCTGGACCTGTATTTCTCCTTCGCGAAGGCCTTCGGGTGCCCGGTGGACGAGGACAGGCTCTACGACAGCCGGGAGGAGGTGGCGGAGGAGATCAACGAGATCCTGCTCCACCGGCTGAGGAACAACATCCGCTTCTGCGACCGGTGCGGCAAGGCCCTGCCGCTCCAGCACCGGGGGCGGCTGTGCGACGACTGCTACCGCAGGACCCGCCCCGGTCAGGCCCGGTTCGGGCCGAAGAAACGGACATGACGCGGGCCGCGGCGGCCCGTGAGACGCGGGAAGGCCCGCCGGCAAAAGCCGGCGGGCCTCTTTTGGGTTTCAGAGGGCTATGCGGGGCGCCCCTCCCCCTCCATGGGGGCGCGGAGGATCTGCCGGATCGAGAGGACGGCGGCGACGGCCAGCACCAGTTCGGCCGCGGGCTGGGCGTAGGCCAGGCCGTACAGGGGGAACAGCCGGTTCAGGAGCACCAGCGCCGGGATCTCCAGCGCCACCTTGCGCAGCAGCGCGAAGATCAGGGCCCGCCTGCCCATGCCGCAGGCCTGGAAGATGCCCACCGCCAGGAAGTCCAGGCACAACAGGGGCTGGCCAAGGCACAGCCCGCGGAGGAACCGGGTCCCGTAGGCGAGGATGACCTCGTTCTTCATGAACAGGCTGACCAGGCCGCCGGCGAAGGCGTAGTAACAGGCGCTCACCGTGATCATGAAGGCCAGGGAGATCCTGGCGGAGAACAGAATGCTCTCCCGCATCCGGAGGCGGTTTTTGGCGGCGTAGTTATAGCCCACCAGGGGCATGATCCCCTGGGAGAAGCCCATGGCGATGTACATGGGGATCATGTTGACCTTGTAGGCGATGCCCATGGCCGCCACCGCGTCCGGGCCGAAGGCGGAGGTGAAATTGTTCATCACCGTCATGCCGGTGACGTTGAGCAGGTTCTGGATGGAGGCGGGGATGCCCACCCCGCAGATGGAGAGCACCACCGCCCGCTCGGGCCGGAACCAGCGGGGGTGGACGGAGACATAGGTGCGCCCCCGCCTCACCCACAGCAGCACAAAAAAGTAGCAGCAGGCGAAGCAGTTGGACAGGAAGGTGGCGAGGCCGGCCCCGGCCGCCCCCATGCCGAGGCCCCAGGGCAGGATGAAGATGGGGTCCAGCGCGATGTTCAAAAGGCAGCCGCTCATGGTGCCCACGCTGGCGTGGAGGGCGGAGCCCTCCGCCCGGACCATCTGGGCGATCACCACGTTGAGGATGGCGGGGACCGCGCCGCAGGCCACCGTCCAGCGGAGGTAGTCCGCCGTGGCGGCGGCGGTCTCGGGGTCGGTGCCCAGCAGGGTCAGCAGGGGGGCGCGGAAGGCGATATAGCCCAGGGAGAACAGCAGGCCGGAGATCAGCGCGCAGTAGAAGCCGAAGGCGGCGCTTTTCCGCACGGCGTCGTAGTCCTTTTTGCCCAGGGAGCGGCTCATCATGCTGGAGGAACCCACGCCGAACAGGTTGTTCACCGCATTGAAGGCCAGCAGCAGGGGGGCCGCCAGGGTCACCGCCGAGTTCTGCACGGCGTCGTTGAGCATACTCACGAAATAGGTGTCCGCCAGGTTGTAGAGCACCATCACCAGCGAACTGAGGATGGTGGGTACCGACATGGTCAGCACCGCCCGGTGGATGGGCGTCCGCTCAAACAGTTCGATCTTATCCGCGTTGTCCCGTTCTGCCATTGGTCCAGACTCCTAAAAAAGATTTCACGGCCGCTCCCGGAAAAAGAGAGGCCTGCCGCATCGGGCAGGCCCCTCAAAGGTTCCGGACTCGGCCGGACCTGCGGTGATGTGCTCAGCCGAAGTACCGCTTCAGCAGCCCCTCCAGGGCCTTGCCGTGGCGGGCCTCGTCGCGGGCCATCTCGTGGACGGTGTCGTGGATGGCGTCCAGGCCGTTCTTCTTGGCGCAGGCGGCCAGGTCGAACTTGCCCTGGGTGGCGCCGTACTCGCAGTCCACCCGCCAGGCCAGGTTCTTCCTGGTGCTGGCCGTCATGTTGGGCTCCAGCTCGCCGCCCAGCAGCTCGGCGAACTTGGCGGCGTGCTCGGCCTCCTCATAGGCGGCCTTCTCCCAGTACAGGCCGATCTCAGGATAGCCCTCCCGGTGGGCGATCCGGGCCATGCAGAGGTACATGCCCACCTCGCCGCACTCGCCGTTGAAGTTGGCCATCAGCTGCTCCCTGATGTAGGCCTTGTCCGCGTCGGAGATGTCGGGGTTGTTCTTCACGGTCTTGGCGTAGACGCCGTACTCGTGCTCGGCGGCCAGCTTCATCTCGCCCTCCTGGGCGGTGAACTTGGAGCCGGGGACGTGGCAGACGGGGCACTCGGCGGGGGGATTCTCGCCCTCATAGACATAGCCGCAGACGGGGCAGATCCATTTCTTCATAGGTGTTTCCTCCTCATTCAAATTGTGATAGTTAACAGGAATGATTCCTATTAGCATCTTACCACAGAATTCCGGCGTTGTAAAGAGCTTTTTGCGCGGCGGGGACAAATCTCAGCCGTCCCTGCGCCCGGCGCGGCGCCGGCCGTGATCCTCCGGACAAGGCAAGCCCGCGACCGGAAGCGGGGCCCGTCAGGCGACCGGAAAATTTGCCGGAAAATGATGGGATTGGGGCTGGCTTTTTCGTCAAAAAGCTGATATAATACAGTCAGCAAACTTTCGAAGGGGAGGCGAGGCCTTTGGCTGCGCTGAGCGGCAAGCGGCTGTTCCTGCTGGACATGGACGGGACCATCTATCTGGACGAGGACCTGTTCCCCGGCACAAAGCCCTTCCTGGAGGCGGTGAAGGAGCGGGGCGGCCGGTACCTGTTTCTCACCAACAACTCATCCAGGTCGGTGGACGCCTATGTGGACAGGCTGGCCCGGATGGGGATCGAAGCCGGACGGGAGGACTTCCTCACCTCGACAGACGCCCTCATCGACCATCTGAAGGGACGGCCGCCCTACAAGCTCTGCTACGTGTTCGGCACGGAGAGTTTCCGGGCCCAGCTGGAGGGGACGGGGATCCCCGTCACAGCGGAGCGGTCCGATGAGGTGGACTGCCTGCTCATCGGCTTTGACACCGAATTGACCTTTCAGAAGCTGGAGGACGCCTGCATCCTGTTAAACAGAGGGGTGGACTTCATCGCCACCAACCCGGACTGGGTGTGCCCCACCTGGTACGGGTCCGTGCCCGACTGCGGCAGCGTCTGCGAGATGCTGTACCGGGCCGCCGGACGGCGGCCTCTGGTCATCGGAAAGCCGAAACCTGCCATGGTGGAGCTTGCAATAAAGCGGACAGGCTTTACACCGGAACAGACCCTTGTGGTGGGGGACCGCCTGTACACCGACATCGCCGCCGGGGTGAACGCGGGGGTGGATACCGCCTTCGTCCTCTCCGGCGAGGGGACGCGGGCGGACCTGGCCGCCAGCGAGGTCAAGCCTGCGTGGGTGTTCGACGACATCGCCGCCCTCCACGCCGCCTGGGCGGGGGAGGATCGCCCGGCAAAGGGGGAGAGGAAATGACCAACAGCGAGCGCAGGGACCGGGGGATGGTCTACGTGGCCGACGAGGCGGCCTTCGCGGAGATGGCGGAGTGCAAAAAGAAGCTGAAAAAGCTGAACGGGCTGGACCGCTGGGAGTACGAGGCGATCAACGCCGCCGCCAAGGAGGTCATCCCGGACTCCCAAAACCTGTCCGTGATCCCGCCCTTCTACTGCGAGTACGGCACCCACATCAGGATCGGGCGGAACTTTTTCGCCAACTGCAACTGCGTGCTCATCGACGTGGCCCCCATCGTCATCGGCGACAACTGCCTGTTCGGGCCCAACGTGTCCATCTACACGGCGGGGCACCCCGTCCATCCCGCCACCCGGAACAGCGGCTACGAGTACGGAAAAGAGGTGATCGTCGGGGACAGCGTGTGGATCGGCGGCAGCGTCACCATCCTGCCGGGGGTCCATATCGGCAGCGATACCGTCATCGGCGCGGGGAGCGTGGTCACCGCCGACATCCCGGACATGGTGGTGGCGGCGGGGAACCCCTGCCGGGTGATCCGCCAGATCACCGACCAGGACCGCCGGTACTTCTATAAAAAAGAACTGATCGACGACGAGGCCTGGAAGATCATCTCCGCCGGCGGCGGGGAGCTGTTCTGGAAATAAGCCCATCCTGTGACCGTTCGTTCCGCCCCATCCACCCATTCTGAGAGAGGAGAGACGTATGGATCCCAACAAGCTGAACAACAAACGCACCATCCTGGTGGGCCTGGCCTTCCTGTCCATCAGCGCCTTCTGGCAGATGTACGACAACGTGATCCAGCTGATCCTGGGCGACACCTTCCACCTGAACGAGACCATCTCCGGCGTCATCATGGCGGCGGACAACGTGCTGGCCCTGTTCCTGCTGCCCCTCTTCGGCGGCCTGTCCGACCGCACCAAGCCCGGCAAACTGGGCCGCCGGACCCCCTACATCCTGGCGGGCACCGCCGCCGCGGTGATCCTGATGAACATCCTGCCCATCCTGGACAACAGCTACGCCGCCGAGGCCGCCCCCTACAAGTTCGTCTCCTTCGTGGTGGTGCTGGGCCTGCTGCTCATCGCCATGGGCATCTACCGCTCTCCCGCCGTGGCCCTCATGCCCGACGTGACCCCCAAGCCCCTGCGCTCCCGGGGCAACGCCATCATCAACCTGATGGGGGCGGTGGGCGGCATCATCTATCTGGCCATCGCCGCCGTGATGTACCCCACCTCCAAGGTGGAGGGGCTGGAGCACGTGAACTATCAGCCCCTGTTCCTGATCGTGTCCGCCATCATGGCGGTGGCGGTGATCGTGCTGCTCATCACCATCCGGGAGCCCAGGCTGGCCGCCGAGAACCAGGCCCTGGAGGCCCAGCACCCCGAGTGGAACCTGGCGGAGGACGACGGCTCCGGCCACGAGGAGCTGCCCGCCCCTGTGAAGCGGAGCCTGGGCTTCCTGCTGGCCTCTATCGCCCTGTGGTTCATTGGCTACAACGGCGTCACCACCTGGTTCACCCGGTACATCGGCGAGGTCATGGGCGAGGGCCTGGGCGGCGCCTCCACCTGCCTGCTGGTGGCCACCGCCGGGGCCATCGTCAGCTACATCCCCATCGGCGTGGTGGCCTCTAAGATCGGCCGGAAGAAGACCATCCAGGCGGGAGTCATCCTGCTGGCAGCCATGTTCCTGACGGGGGGACTGCTGACGACTTTGTTCGACACCATCGTCCCCATCATGTTCGTGGCCTTCGCCGCTGTGGGCCTGGCCTGGGCGGCCATCAACGTGAACTCCCTGCCCATGGTGGTGGAGATGTGCAGGGGCTCCGACGTGGGCAAGTTCACCGGCTATTACTACACCGCGTCCATGGCGGCCCAGGTGATCACCCCGGCCCTGGCCGGCACCCTGATGCGGGCCGTGGGCTACTGGATCCTGTTCCCCTACGCCGCCTTCTTTGTGGCGTGCAGTTTCGTCACCATGCACTTCGTGAAGCACGGGGACGTGAAAGTCAAGGCCAAGAGGGGCCTGGAGGCCTTTGAGGACATGGACGACTGACTTTTTCCGACAAGAAAAAGTCAGCAAAAAGAACTTTAAACCGCTTCCTCCGTGGCTTATTCCGCTGGTGTTGCGACGGTGACGGACGGGGAGCGAAATCGAGGCGATCATATGAAAAAACATAGTTTACTGCGGGCCGCCCTGATGGCCCCGGCGGCCACGGCGGGCATCTATCTGCTGTCCCTCCGGGGCAGGAGAGACCACCCCGCCTGGGAGAAGCTCCGCCGGTTCCGCTATGCCCACCGGGGCCTCCACGACAAGGCCAACGGCATCCCGGAGAACTCCATGGCCGCCTTCCGCCGGGCGGTGGAGCACGGCTTCGGCGCGGAGCTGGACGTCCATCTGACAAAGGACGGCCGCCTGGCCGTCATCCACGACAACTCCCTGCTCCGCACCGCCGGGGCGGATGTAAAGGCTGCAGACCTGACAGCGGAGGAGCTGTCCCAGTACCGCCTGGAGGGGACGGAGGAAAAGATCCCCTTCCTGGAGGAAGTGCTGCCCCTCTTTGAGGGCAAAACGCCCCTCATCGTGGAGCTGAAGGTGGACGGCAACAGCGACGCCCTCTGCCGGGCCGCCTGCGAGATGCTGGACCGGTTCGATGTGGACTACTGCATCGAGTCCTTCCACCCAGGCGCGGTGCGCTGGTTGAAGGAGCACCGGCCTGACATCTGCCGGGGCCAGCTCAGCGAGAACTTTTTACAGAGCAAGGGCACTAATATGGGCGCCTTTGCCGACTTCGCCATGACCCATCTGCTGCTGGATTTCGTCACCCGGCCCGACTTCATCGCCTACGACTGGCACGGCCGGGAGGGGCTTTCCCCCAGGCTGGCCCGGACGCTCTGGGGCGTCCAGGAGGTCAGCTGGACCGTCCGGGACCGGGAGACCATGGAGCGGCTGGAGGCGGAGGGCAGCCTCATCATCTTTGAAAACTTTATCCCGTGAAAGGCGGCCGGGACTGGGCCAGGTGATTTGAGCCGTCCCGAAATTTCCCGAAAAATTTTCTCAAATTCCCGCTTTACAACCGGGTGATTTTCTGCTATACTACGTGAGCGCACAAAAATATGCGCCCGTAGTTCAATTGGATAGAGCGTCAGATTCCGGTTCTGAATGTTGGGGGTTCGAGTCCCTTCGGGCGTACCACGTCGGAGCAAGCTTCGTATCGCTTGCTCCGGCGTTTTTTTTCGCCGGAGCGCGCTTGCTCCGCTGCTCCTCCTTTCCCCCCAAAGCCACAGAGCGGCTTTGCGGGGGCCCCGGTTTTCTGTATCTTCTTTTTGTTCCGCTCCCGCTGGTCGCTCCACCCTTCGGCGATTTGAATGCTCGGCGGAAGTGAATTCCGCCTCCGCCGAGGTTTTGCTCCGCAAAACGCTCGTGACGGCGCACTCGCGCCGCCCCGCTTTGCGGGGACCCTGGCTTTGGGGATGCGCATCCTTTTTTTTAAAACCTCTATGCAGATAGAAAAATTTGTGCTATAATATCTGGCAACTATGCGAAGGCGGCCCGGTGCCGCCGGGGGAGGTGAGCCGGATGATCGGGAGAGCGCTGAAAGCGCTGGCGCTTGGGCTGCTCTGCGGGTTGATGGCGGCGGCGTCCGGCTGTGCGATCCAGCCCATCGACAGCCTGTACGCCCTGCCCGCCCTGGCCGAGGAGTACTCCGAACTTCAGACCAGCATCGACGCCGCCATGGGGGAACTGGGGGCGGAGTACGCCGTCATCAACTACGGCAGCAATACCTCTACTATCCAGCTGCTGGACCTGGACGGGAACGGTACCCAGGAGGCCGCCGCGGTGTTCCTCCGGGTGACCAGCGCCGGCGGCGACGAGCGGCCCCTGCGGATCTGTCTGTTCCGCCGGACGGACGGGGACAGCTACCGCCTGGCCTACACCCTGGAGGGGGACGGTTCCTCCATCAACTCGGTGGCCTACGAGGACCTGACCGGCGACGGGAACAGGGAGATGATCGTCAGCTGGCAGATGGGCGCCGGGGTCTACACCCTGTCCGCCTACTCCCTGAACCCGGCGGACAGCAACGAATTGATGAGCGTGGCCTATAACGAGTCCTATCTCACCACCGATCTGGACCGGGACGGGAACCGGGAGATCGTGGTCCTCCAGCGGGACAGCAGCGTGGGAAATGACCGGGCGGAGTACTATGAGTTCCGGGACGGCAGCATGGTGATGACCTCCTCCGCCCTCCTGTCCCAGGGGATGCAGAACGTGGTGTCCGCCGCCGGGGCGCAGCTGGCGGAGGGGATCCCCGGCGTGTATGTGACGCTGGACCTGACCGAGGGCGGACAGGTCACCGACGTGTTCACCCTCTCCGGCGACGCTCTGGTCAATTTGACCCGGGATCAGGACAGCGGCGTCAGCCAGTCCACTTTCCGCGCCTACACCGAGGTGGCCCCCGCCGACATCGACGGCGACGGCGTGCTGGAGATCCCCATCCCCATGGCGCTGGAGTCCCTGGACCCGGAGACCCCCTCCAACCAGTATTTTCTCCGCTGGCGGCAGTTCGACGAGCGGGGCGGGGCAAGGGAGCAGTGCGTCACCTACCACTCCACCGTGGACGGCTGGTATCTCACCCTGCCGGACAGCTGGCTCCGTCAGGTCACCGCCGTCCGGGACGACAGCATCAGCAACCGGGGCGAGCGGGCGGTGATCTTCTACTTCCGCTCCGGCGGGGACTATCAGCCCTTCCTGACCATCTACCGCCTCACCGGCAACAACCGGCAGGCGAGGGCCAATCTGCCCGGCCGGTTCGCCCTGTACAGCGACAGCTCCACCATCTACTGCGCCCAGCTGGATCCCTCCGTGTGGGCCTGCGGCACCGACGAGACCGACCTGCTCCAGCGGTTCAGCATCATCACCGCCGAGTGGTCCAACCATTAAACAGGAATAAGGAGGACGACGCGCCATGAGAAAGGTATTGGTGCTGGAGGACGAGACCAATATCCGCTCCTTTGTGGTCATCAATCTGAAGCGGGCGGGGTACGACACCATCGAGGCCGGCGACGGGGAGGAGGCCCTGGCCCAGATCCGGAAGAACCCGGATATCAAGGTGGCCCTGCTGGATATCATGCTCCCCGGCGAGATGGACGGCTTTGAGGTCTGCCGCCGCATACGGGCCTCCAACGCCCAGATGGGGATCATCATGCTCACCGCCCGCACCCAGGAGATGGACAAGGTCACCGGTTTGATGACCGGCGCCGACGACTATGTCACAAAGCCCTTCTCTCCGGCGGAGCTCACCGCCCGGGTGGACGCCCTCTTCCGCAGGGCGGGCGGCGGCGCGGCCCCCCGCAACGCCGATGAGATCAGCCAGCCTCCCTTCCTGCTGAACACCCGCAACCGCACCCTGGAGAAGAATGGCCGCCGGGTGAAGCTCACCCAGGTGGAGTACTCCATCATCAAGCTGTTCATGGACAACCCCGGCCGGGCCCTGTCCCGGGAGGAGATCCTGGAGGCCGTGTGGGGCCGGGAGTATGTGGGCGAGCTGAAAATCGTGGACGTGAACATCCGCCGGCTGCGGGTCAAGCTGGAGGACGATCCCCAGAACCCCGCCCATGTGCAGACGGTGTGGGGTTACGGCTACAAGTGGGACGTGTGACGTCCCGGGACCTGATCGTTTACCGGGAGAGGAGGCGGAAGCGTGGACCGGGAGAGAGAGCAGGAGCGCAGGGGCAAAGAGCAGGAACCCCGGGGAAGGGCCCGGGTGCACCGGGGCAAAAAGCCCCGCATCGATCAGGCGCACACGCCGGTGGAGGAGCCGGCGGCCCAGGCGCCGAAGCGCCGGGTGAGCCTGCGCCGGCGGTGGCTGTTCACCGCCCTGGCCGTCACCTTTTTTGGGCTGGCCCTGGTCATCGGCACCCTGCTGGCCGCCGTCTATACCTATTACACCTCCTATATCCAGGCCGACCTGGAGAGCCGCGCCCAGACCGCCGCCGGCGTGTTCCGCAACTATACCGAGAGTACCTATCTCTCCGCCGCCCGGCAGTTCATCAACCAGTTTGAGAGCAAAAACGTCATCGAGGTGCAGTTCCTCACCGCCGGCGGCCGGGTGCTCATGTCCTCCAACATGGTCATCACCGGGGCCAGCGTGGACAGCGGCGACGTGTCCGCCGCCATCTCCGCCCAGCAGGTCCAGGTGGCCATCGCCCAGTCCCCCGCCGGGGAGAACGTGGTGTCCGCCTCCGCCCCGGTGGTGTACGGCCGCACGGTGGTAGGCGTGGTTCGGTTCGTCACCTCTCTGCGGGAGGTGGAGCGGCAGATGATCCGCCTGATGGTGATCTGCCTGATCGCCGCCGCCTTTGTTTTCGCCGTGGTCGGCGTGGCGGCATCTCTGTTCATCAAGTCGGTGCTGGACCCGGTGATTCGGGTCACCGAGACCGCCAAGCGCATCGCCGCCGGCAGTTACGGGGTCCAGATGGAGAAACGGGCCAACGACGAGATGGGCGAGCTGGTGGACGCCATCAACGATATGTCCACCAAGATCGACCTGGCGGAGCGCACCCAGTCGGAGTTCATCTCCTCCGTGTCCCACGAGCTGCGCACCCCCCTCACCGCCATCAACGGCTGGGCGGAGACCCTCTTCAACGGCGAGGTGCGGGACGCCGCCGACGTGAAAAAGGGCATGGGCATCATCGTGTCCGAGGCCCAGCGCCTCACCCGCATGGTGGAGGAGCTGCTGGAGTTCTCCCGGATGGAGACGGGGCGGTTCAGTCTCTCGGTGGAACCCATCGATCTCCAGGCCGAGCTGGAGGACGCGGTGTACACCTATCAGGAGTTCTTCCGCCGGAAGGGGCTGGAACTGGTCTACACCCCCTGCCCGGAGGAGCTGCCCATCATCAACGGCGACCCGGAGCGGCTGCGGCAGGTGTTCTGCAACCTGCTGGACAACGCCGACAAGCACGGCGGCTCCGGCGGCCGGGTGGACGTGTCGATGGAACGGGAGGCGGAGTACGCCGCCATCCACATCCGGGACTACGGCCACGGCGTGCCCGAGGACGAGCTGCCCTATATCAAGTATAAATTCTACAAGGGCTCCTCCAGGGCCCGCGGCTCCGGGATCGGGCTGGCCGTGGTGGACGAGATCGTGGCCGCCCACAACGGAACCCTGGAGATCGGCAACGCCGAGGGGGGCGGCTGCGTGGTCACCGTCCGCCTGCCCCTCCATGAGGACACGGTGTAAAACCGGGCGGACACCGCTCCCCGGGCGGACACTGTCCGCCCCTGCCGATATTTTTAGAACGAAAGTTCTAAAAATATCTTGCAATCAAACGAATGTTCTGATATGATATCAGTCAGCAAGGAGAACGCTATGCCGAAACAAGACGCGCAGACCTGCACACCTTACAAGACCTCCTGCGGCGGGCAGGCGCTGATGGAGGGCATCATGATGCGCGGCCCGGACAAGCAGGCGGTGGTGGTCCGCAAGCCCGACGGGGAGCTGGACGTGGAGGTCACGGACCTTCCTCCCAAAAGCGGCTTCGCCAGGCTGCCCTTTGTCCGGGGGATCTTCATCTTCTGCTCCTCCATGGTCAACGGCGTCAGGGCGCTCATGCGCTCCGCCGAGATCTCCGGCATGGAGGACCTGGAGGACGAGGAGCCGGACGCGCTGGACCGGTGGATCACCGAGCACTTTTCCAGCGAGAAGGCCAACGCCATCATCATCACCCTGGCGGCGGTGATCGGGATCGCCTTTTCGGTGGGGCTGTTCATCCTGCTGCCCACCGCCGTCACCGGGCTGATCGGACTGTTCTGGAAGGGGATGCCCCTGTGGTTCCGCTCGGTGCTGGAGGGTGTTTTGAAGGTGGCCATCTTCATGGGCTACCTGTTCCTGGTGTCCCACATGAAGGAGATCCATCGGGTTTTCGAGTACCACGGCGCGGAGCACAAGGCCATCTACTGCTACGAGAACGGCCTGGAACTGACGGTGGAGAACGTGCGGAAGATGCCCAGGCACCATCCCCGGTGCGGCACCAGCTTCCTGTTCGTGGTCATCGCGGTGTCCATTTTTCTGTCCATCGTCATCTTCACCCCGCTGAAGATCGAGAACACCTTCCTGCGGATGCTGCTGCACCTGCTGCTGCTGCCCGTCATCGTGGGGGTCACCTACGAGTTCAACCGCTATGTGGGCGGCCACGACGGCCCGGTTTGCCGGGTCCTGCGGGCGCCGGGGATGTGGATGCAGAACTTTACCACCTTCGAGCCGGACGACTCCATGATCGAGGTGGGGATCGAGGCGCTGAAGCGGGTCCTGCCCGCGGAGCGGGGCGCCGACGCCTGGTGAGGGGGGAGCGGACGTGGCAACCACCTATAACGATCTGTATCTCAACGCCCGCCGGGCCCTGAAGGCCGCCGGGGTGGAACAGGCCCAGCTGGAGGCCCGGGAGCTGCTGTGCCTTGCCTCCGACAAGAGCCGGGAGCAGATGATGAAGGATCTGCCCCTCTACGCCCCCGACCATGTCGAGGCCCGGTTTTTGGAACTGATGCGCCGCCGCCTGTCCGGGGAGCCGGTGGCCTACATCCTGGGGGAGTGGGACTTTTACGGCCTGACCCTGGACATCTGCCGGGACGTGCTCATCCCCCGGCCGGACACCGAGACCTTGGTGGACCGGGGGGTGCTCTTTGCCAGAGACCTGCCGGAGGGAAGCTGGGCGCTGGACCTGTGCGCCGGGAGCGGCTGCGTGGGGCTGGCCCTGGCCAACTCCTGCCTCAATGTGCGGGTCATCCTGGCCGAGTGGTCGGAGGACGCCCTGCGGGTCTGCCGGCAGAACATCCGCCGGTGCGCCCTGAGCCGCCAGGTGAGCCAGGCCCGGGTCAACGCCATGGACCCGCCGCCCCGGCTGTTCCGGGATTTCGACCTGATCCTCTGCAACCCACCCTACATCCCCACCGGGGACCTGGACGGGCTGGATCGCTCCGTCCGGGACTACGAGCCCCGCATGGCCCTGGACGGCGGCCCCGACGGGCTGGCCTTCTACCGGGCCGTGGCCGACCGGTGGAAAGCGGTGCTCCGCCCCGGCGGCAGGATGATCTTCGAGGTGGGGGCCGGCCAGGCGGAGGCCGTCCGGGCCATTCTGGAGGAGAACGGGTACGAGAACATCCAGATCACCCTGGATCCCGGCGGCCATCAGCGGGTGGTGGAGGGGTCCAAGCTCCGGCCCGACCTGTTCGCGGGACTGGTGCCCGATTTGGACGAACCGGTATGATAAGTCCGTTTTATAGGACTGCCGATCCGTTAGGATAACGCCGGGAGGCCGGAGGACGGCCATCCTGATCGAGTGTATTGTATTTTACGTGGAGGGATGAACGAACATGGCTGACAAGAAGAAGATGGTGGAGACCCCCGCCCCGGCGGCGGACAAGAGGAAGGCGCTGGACACCGCCATCGCCCAGATCGAGCGGGATTACGGCAAGGGGTCCATCATGCGCCTGGGGGAGAACACCCACATCCAGGTGGAGGCCATCCCCACCGGCTCCCTGTCCCTGGACATCGCCCTGGGGATCGGCGGCGTGCCCAAGGGCCGCATCATCGAGATCTACGGTCCCGAGTCCTCCGGCAAGACCACCCTGGCCCTGCACATCGTGGCTGAGGCCCAGAAGCGGGGGGGCGAGGTGGCCTTTATCGACGCGGAGCACGCCCTGGACCCCACCTACGCCCGGGCGCTGGGGGTGGACATCGACTCCATGCTCATCTCCCAGCCGGACACCGGCGAGCAGGGCCTGGAGATCTGCGAGGCCCTGGTGCGCTCCGGCGCCATCGACGTGGTGGTGGTGGACTCGGTGGCCGCCCTGACCCCCCGGGCCGAGATCGAGGGCGACATGGGCGACAGCCACGTGGGCCTGCTGGCCCGGCTCATGAGCCAGGCCCTGCGCAAGCTGGCGGGGTCCATCTCCAAGACCAACTGCGTGGTCATCTTCATCAACCAGCTGCGGGAAAAGGTGGGCGTCATGTACGGCAACCCGGAGGTCACCACCGGCGGCCGCGCTCTGAAGTTCTACGCCTCGGTGCGCATCGACGTGCGCCGGGTGGAGGCCATCAAGAACGGCTCCGAGGTGGTCGGCAGCCGTACCCGGGCCAAGATCGTGAAGAACAAGGTGGCGCCCCCCTTCCGGGAGGCCGAGTTCGAGATCCTCTACGGCGAGGGCATCTCCAAGTGGGGCGAGCTGGTCGATCTTGCCGTGAAGCTGGACATCATCCAGAAGTCGGGCTCCTGGTTCTCCATGGGCGATACCCGGGTGGGCCAGGGCCGGGACGCGGTGAAGGCGTACCTCCAGAACAACCCGGAGGTGGCCGAACAGGTGGAGGCCGAGATCCGGGCCAACTCCTTCAGGCTCATGTCCAAGCAGTCCCAGATCGCCGCCCGGGCCGCCGGCCGCGCCGTGGACGTATCTGCGGATGATTTCGAAGGTTAGTTCTTTTTCTCGAGAGAAAAAGAACCAAAAAGAGCTTTAAGCCGCTTCTGCCAGGTCTGTTGACCATCGTTTGCGCACGGCGACCGGGCGGGTGCTTTTCGGAGCGTGGTCATGATTATTCAAAAACTGGAGCCCTCCAAGCACAAGGAGGGCCGCTGGCTGGTCTGGTTCGAGGACGGCTCCCTGGTCCGGGTGGGGGAGGGGGACGTGGTGTCCCTGTCCCTCTATGCGGGCAAGGAGCTGACCGACGACGAGGCCGCCGCCCTCACTGCCGCCGCCGAGCGGGGGAAGCTCATGGAGCGGGCGGTGTCGCTGCTCTCCCTGCGGCCCATGTCCCGGAAAGAGCTGCTGGACAAACTCACCGAGCCCCCCCGCCGCCGCAGAAAGCCCAACGCCAAAACGGTGGAGCCGCCGCCCCCGGACCCCGAGACCCTCCGGCGGCAGTCGGAGGCCCTCCGGGAGAGCGCGGAGGCGGCAGCGGACCGGCTGGAGGAGCTGGGGCTCCTGAACGACGGAGAGTACGCAAAAACGGTGGTCCGCCACTATTCCGGCAAGGGCTACGGCGTCCGAAAACTGCGGGACGAGCTCTATCGCCGGGGGGTGCCCCGGGAGCTGTGGGACGAGGCCTTGACCGAGGCGGAGCCCGGCGGGGACGAGGTGTACGACCTGGCCCGGAGGAAGCTCCGGGATGGGGAGCCCACCCGGGAGAATCTGAAAAAGGTGTCCGACTACCTGGCCCGGAGGGGGTTTGGGTGGGAGGAGATCTCGGAGGCGCTGGAGCGGCTGAGGAAGGATTTTGATTAGGAGTAAATCCCCCGTCATTTGCTTCGCAAATGCCACCCCCTTTTGCGAAAGGGGGCTTGGTGCGTTGGACGCGACTGTTGCGAAAGAAGCACCAAGGCTCCTTCTTTAGAAGGAGCTGTCGGCCCGCAAGGGCTGACTGAGGATGTTCGTTTTTTATAGAGAAAATCCCCTGCCCCTTCGGGGCACCCCCTTTTGCGAAAGGGGGCTTGGAGGTTGCCTATGCCGCTTATACCCTATGATAAACTGGCAAAGGAACGAGCACGTGAATTGCGAAAAACGATGACGCCACAGGAAAGACACTTGTGGTATGATTTCCTTCGCGGTATTTGTCCCCGCTTTCTCCGCCAAAAGCCCCTTGGTCCCTATATCGCGGATTTTTACTGCCCCACTGCAAAGCTGGTCATCGAGTTGGACGGAAGCCAGCACTATACGGACGAGGG
This sequence comes from uncultured Oscillospiraceae bacterium, assembly GCA_947629975.1. Classification (GTDB taxonomy): domain Bacteria; phylum Bacillota; class Clostridia; order Oscillospirales; family Oscillospiraceae; genus Enterenecus. Next base: position 20,606 of record CANRFU010000018.1, read on the forward strand.
GCAGGAGCGCGACGCGTGGCGGAGCGGCCTCCTTTCAGAGATAGGGATCCGGGTATTGCGCTTTTCCAACCTGGAAGTCGATCACGACTTTCAAAGCGTCTGTCAAATGATCATGCAAGAGTTGAAAAAGAAGGAGGGGACTCCTTGAATCCATATAAGATCGCCTTCATCTCTCTTGGCTGCGCCAAAAATCTCATCAACACCGAGCAGATGATGGCCCTGTGCCGGGACGCGGGCTGCACCGTGACCGGGGACCCGGACGGGGCCGACGTGGCGGTGCTGAACACCTGCGGCTTCATCGAGGCCGCCAAGAGCGAGGCCATCGACAACATCCTGGAGCTGGCGGAGCTGAAAGCCCGGGGCAGGCTGAAAAAGCTGCTGGTGGCGGGCTGCCTGTCCCAGCGCTACCGGGAGGAGATCAAGTCCGAGCTGCCCGAGGTGGACGGCCTGCTGGGCACCGGCAGCTACAACGATGTGGTGTCCGCCGTGGAGGAGCTGATGGCGGGGGAGAGGCCGGAGCGGTTCGGCGACATCCACCGCACCTGGGACGGCGGGGACCGCTGGGTCACCACGCCCCCCTGGACCGCCTACCTGAAGATCGCCGAGGGCTGCTCCAACGGCTGCGCCTTCTGCGTCATCCCCCGCATTCGGGGGAAATACCGCAGCCGCCCCATGGCCGACCTGCTCTCCGAGGCGGAGGGCCTTTCCCGCCGGGGGGTGAAGGAACTCATCGTCATCGCCCAGGACATCACCCGGTACGGGACGGACTTTAAGGACGGCACCTCGCTGGCGGGGCTGCTTAGAGAATTATGTAAACTGGACTTCCACTGGATCAGGCTCCACTACCTCTATCCCGAGGCGGTCACCGACGAACTGATCGACGTCATCGCGTCGGAGAAGAAGATCGTCCACTACCTGGACATCCCCATCCAGCACGCCAACGACGGCATTTTGAAGGCCATGCGCCGGCGCACCTCCAAGGAGGAGCTGCGGACCCTGTTCGCCAAACTCCGCTCCGCCATGCCCGACGTGGTCATCCGCACTTCCCTGATCTGCGGCCTCCCCGGAGAGGGGGAGGCGGAGTTCGAGGAGCTCTGCGAATTTCTGCGGGAGCAGAAGCTCCAGCGGGTGGGGGCCTTCCAGTTCTCCCCGGAGGAGGGCACCCTGGCCGCCGCCATGGAAAACCAGGTGGAGCCGGAGACGGCCGCCCGGCGGGTGGAACTGGTCACCGACCTCCAGTCCCGGATCATGGACGAGTACAACGATGCCCGGCTGGGCACCTGCATGGAGGTGCTGTGCGAGGGCTTTGACGCCGACGGCGGCTGCTATGTGGGCCGCACCTACGCCGACTCGGTGGAGATCGACGGGCGGGTGTGGTTCACCGCCGCGGGTCTGGTGCCCGCCGGGGAGTTCGTGTGGGTGCGGATCACCGGCGTGTCCGACGGTGATCTCACCGGAGAAATCGAGGAGTGAACGCGTATGAATACCGCCAACAAACTGACCATGCTGCGGGTGATCCTGATCCCCGTGTACGTGATCCTGTGGTACTGTAATTTCCCGGGACATGTCTACGCCGCCCTGGCTGTGTTCGTGGTCGCCAGTGTCACCGACTTTGTGGACGGCTATGTGGCCCGGCATTACAATCAGATCACCGACTTCGGCAAGTTCATGGACCCCCTGGCCGACAAGGTGCTGGTGGTCACCGCCATGATCTGCTTCTGTGCCCGGGGGCAGATGCCCGACTGGGCGGTGGCCATCGTCATCCTGCGGGAGTTCGCCGTGTCCGGCCTGCGGCTGGTGGCGGTGGACAACGGCCGGGTGGTGGCCGCCGGCTGGTCTGGCAAGGTGAAGACCGCCTCCACCATGGTGTGCCTGATCGTGATGCACTTCCCCATCCCCGCCGCCCTGAACTGGGTATGCGTGGCCGTCATCGCCGCCACCACCCTGTACTCCGGCGTGGAGTACTTTGTGAAGAACCGGGACGTGCTCAACTGGAACAAGTGAGCGGAAAACGACAGGCCGTCCGGCAGCCGCCGGACGGCCTTTTCCGTATGTGCAACCGCCGGTTGCGCAATTTCCAAGCGCGGTTGGTCGATTTTCCGGGGCCGGGATGGTATGATCGGGCCAGAGATTTGAAAGGAGCGTGGTCTGATGACCTTGGGCGAACGGATCTATCGATACCGCACGGAGCGGGGGCTGTCCCAGTTGGAGGTGGCGGAACAGCTGGACGTGTCCCGGTAGTCGGTGTCAAAGTGGGAGACCGACGGGGCGGTGCCCGACCTGGACAAGCTGGTGAAGCTCAGCAGGCTGTTCGGCGTGACCCTGGACGAGTTGGTGAAGGGGGAGGCGTCCGCCGCCCCGGAGGGGGAGGCCGCCCCCGCTGCGGAGGCACCCAACCCGGAGGTGAAGATCGTCCGGACGGGTCCCCCTGTCCGGGCCGTTGTGGGCGCGGCGCTGCTGGCGGCGGGACTGCTGGGAGGTATCTTCCTGTTTGTGCTGCGCCCTGTGCTTGGGCTGACGTGCCTGCCGCTGGTGGCGTGCGGCATCGTCTGCCTGGTGTTCCAAAGGAACGCCGGACTGATCTGCGGCTGGCTCCTGTACGGGCTGTGGCTGGCGTATCGAAACGTGGCCATATTCCGGGGGCTTTCCACGCCGCTGGGGATATTCCAGTGTCTGAACCCCGTGATGGAAGAAGGCCTGCGCACCGGTTATTTCTACGCGCTGATCATGGCGGCGGAGATCGTCCTGTTTGTGGTGCTGGCAGCGGTCACCGCGCGACGGATCTGCCGGGCGGTGAAGGAGAGAAAATAAATGTCAAAGGGCCGCTCCGCCGGGAGCGGCCCTTTTCACGTCATCAGCCGGGTGAACAGCCACGCCAGCCCGCCGCACACGGGGAAGGTGAGGATCCAGGCCCCCGCCATCTCGCCCATGATCCTGGGATCGGCCCTCCGGCCCGCGCCGCACACGGCGGCCACCTTGGCGTGGGTGGTGGACACCGGCAGCCCCAGAAGGGAGCAGACCAGCAGCACCGCCCCGGCCCCCAGATCGGCGCACAGCCCTTCGGCGGGGGAGAGTTCCGCCAGATCCGACCCCACCTTTTCTACGATAGGCCGCCCGCCGCAGGCGGTGCCCAGGGCCATCACCCCGGCGGTGAGCAGGGCCAGAGGCAGCAGGCGGGGGGAGGAGACCACCGTGCCCGTTCCCTCCGCCAGCAGGAGCAGGGCCAGGAACTTCTGCCCGTCCTGGGCGCCGTGGAGCAGGGCCATCAGCGCCGCCGCCGCCCGCTGCCACCGGGTGGGATGCCGGAGGCGGTCCCCCAGGAGACGGCGAATCATCCGGGCGCAGACCGCCCCCGCCGGCAGAGACAGGGCCAGCGCCGTCAAGGTCTTTGCCCAGGCCGCGCCGTTGAGGGCGGTGAGTCCTCCTCCCAGGGCGATGGCCCCGCCGGACAGCCCCGCCAGCAGGGCGTGGCTCTCGCTGGTGGGAAGGCCGAACCGCCAGGCCAGCGCCGCCCACAGCACGATGGCCAGCATGGCCGCCCGGAGGGCCGCCGCCCCGACCGCGTGGGTGGGGAAGGAGGCCAGATCCTCCACGGTGGCGGCCACGGCGGGGAACAGCAGGCAGGAGGCGGCCGCGCCGATGAAATTGCACACCGCCGCCGTCCACACCGCCCGCCGGAAGGGCATGGCCCCCGACCCCACCGCGGTGGCGATGGCGTTGGGCGCGTCGGTCCAGCCGTTGACAAAGACCACCGCCAAGGCCAGCAGGCGGGGCAGAGCGATCCCCATAGATACACCCCCTCGGCCCAGGGTATGGTCCGCCTGTCCGGTTTAGAAGCGGAAGCCGCGGGTTTCCCAAATTTTTTTGAGAGAGAAAAAGGATTTTGAGGGGCGGGTGGGGTATAAGAGAACAGTGAGCGAAGTTGCAGTTGGAGAGGTGGTACCGTCATGAACATTCGCGAGCGCACACAGGAACTGGAGCGGCAGACCCTGTCCCCCCGGGCCTGCCTGTCCGAGAACTCCAGGGGCAGGGCCGTTTCCATCCCGGAGGACCCCATGCGCACCTGCTTCCAGCGGGACGTGGACCGGGTGGTCCACAGCAAGGCGTTCCGCCGCTTAAAGCACAAGACCCAGGTTTTCCTCCAGCCCGAGGGGGACCACTACCGCACCCGCATGACCCATACGCTGGAGGTTTCCCGGATCGCCCGGACCATGGCGCGGGGCCTGCGGCTCAACGAGGATCTGACCGAGGCGGCCGCCCTGGGCCACGATCTGGGCCACACCCCCTTCGGCCACGCCGGGGAGCGGGCCCTGTCCCGGATGGTGTCCGGGGGGTTCCGGCACTATGAGCAGTCCCTGCGGGTGGTGGACCGGCTGGAGAACGACGGCGCCGGCCTCAACCTCTGCCAGGAGGTCCGCAGCGGCATCCTCTGCCACACCAGAGGCCCCGCGGCCGATACCCTGGAGGGCCAGCTGGTGCGGTATGCCGACAAGATCGCCTACATCAACCACGACATCGACGACGCCATGCGGGGCGGGGTCATCTTCCCCACCGACATCCCGGTGGCCATCTCCCAGGTGCTGGGCTACACCCACGGGGAGCGGATCGCCTCTCTGGTGCAGGACGTGGTGGACGCAAGCGCCGACGGCGATACCATCCGCCAGTCCGACCGGGTGGGCAGGGCCATGGCGGAGCTGGAGCAGTTTATGTTCGACGCCGTCTACACCAACCCCCTGGCCAAGGGGGAGGAGGGCAAGGCGGAGCACATGATCTGCCTGCTGTTCGAATACTATCACAAGCACACGGACAAGCTCCCCCCGGAGTATCAGGAGATCCTGATCCAGGAGGGGACCGAACGGGCGGTGACCGATTATATCGCCGGCATGACCGACACCTATGCGGTGGAGACCTTCGGCCGGCTGTTTGTCCCCATGGGCTGGATGGTGAAGTGACGTGACGGACTATCTCGTCCCCGCCAAAGCGGCCTCGGCGGAGTTCACCGAGAAGCGCTCCACCTTCATCGGCCAGGTGTGGCCGGTGGACAGCGAGGAGCAGGCCCGGGCCCGGATCGAGGAGACAAAAAGGAAATACCACGACGCCCGGCACAACTGCTGGTGCTACCTGGTGAAGGACGGCCCGGTGCGCTACTCCGACGACGGGGAACCCCAGGGCACCGCCGGCCAGCCCATGCTGGCGGTGTTCCAGAAGGAGGGAATCACCGACGTGTGCTGCGTGGTGACCCGGTACTTCGGAGGGGTGCTGCTGGGGGCCGGCGGGCTGGTCCGGGCCTACACCCAGGCCGCCAAGGATGCCCTGGACGCGGCGGGCGCCGCCCGGGTCCGCCGGTGGGTGGTGCTGGCGGTGGACTGCCCTTACAGCTTCCTGGAGCGGGTAAAGAACGAGTGCTCCGCCCTGGGGGGCGTGGTGGAGGGGGTGGAATACGCCGCCGCCGTCACCGTCCGCGCCCTGCTGCCGGAGGAGCGGGCGGAGGCCTTTTCAAACCGGATGACCGAGCTGTCCGCCGGGGCCTTTTCCGCCGTGGAACTGGGGGAGGCTCTGAGAGCCATCCCGATTTCCGGGTAAATGCAGAAAATTGTGATAAAACAAGTCCGTTTTGGCTAATATGCAGGGGGTGAGACCGTGCCCATCCCAGAGAGCTTTCTGGATCAACTGAACGACCGGCTGGACATCGTGGACGTGGTCTCGGCCTATGTGCCCCTGAAAAAGCGGGGGGCCAACCACTGGGGCCTGTGCCCCTTCCACCACGAGAAGACCCCCTCCTTTTCGGTGAACGAGTCCAAGCAGATCTTCCACTGCTTCGGCTGCGGCAAGGGGGGCGGAGCCATCACCTTCGTCATGGAGATGGAGAACCTGTCCTTCCCCGACGCGGTGCGCAAGCTGGCGGATCAGGCGGGGCTGGCCGTGCCGGAGGAGGACCCCGCCGACGGCCGCTGGCGGGAGCGGAGGAAGCGCATCCTGGAACTGAACAAAGAGGCCGCCCGGTTCTACCGGGAGACCCTGTTCCGGCCCGAGGGGGCGGCGGTGCGCGCCTACATCCGGGATGAGCGGCGGATCAGCCCGAAGTTCTCCGCCCGGTTCGGACTGGGGGCGGCCCCCGATTCCTGGGACGCCCTCATCAAGGCCATGGCGGAGAAGGGATATGACAAGGCGGACCTCATCGACGCGGGCCTGGCCGCGGCGGGCAAGAGCGGCGGAATCTACGACAAGTTCCGCAACCGCCTCATGCTCCCCGTCATCGACGCGCGGGGGGACGTGATCGGCTTCACCAGCCGGGTGATGGACGACTCCGCCCCAAAATATCTGAACACCCCGGAGACCTCCGTCTTCAAAAAGCGCTCCGTCCTCTACGGGCTGAACTACGCCAAGAACACCAAGCGGCCCAACTTCATCCTGGTGGAGGGCAACATCGACGTGATCACCATGCACCAGGCCGGCTTCGACAACACCGTGGCCACCATGGGCACCGCCCTCACCGAGGAGCACATCCGCATCCTCGGCAAGTACACCGGGGAGCTGGTGATCTGCCTGGACAACGACGCCGCCGGAGAGGACGCCACCCAGCGGGCCATCGCCCTGCTGAAAAACGCGGACGTGGCCGTCAAGGTGCTGCGCCTGCCCCGCAGGAGGACGGAGGACGGCCAGCTGGTGAAGCAGGACCCGGACGATTACATCAAGTACCACGGGCCGGAGGCCTTTGAGGGGCTGCTGGAGCGGAGCGTCAACTCGGTGGAGTACCGCCTGGCCGCTCTGGAGGGGCAGTTCGACCTGAAGCGGGACGACCAGCGGGCCGGATTCCTCCAGGCGGCGGCGGAGGTGGTGGCCGCCCTGGGAAGCCCGGTGGAGCGGGAGATCTACGCCGGAAGGGCCGCCGAGACCGCAGGAGTCAGCCGGGAGGCGGTGCTGGACGAGGTGGAGCGCCTCCGCAGCCGGAAGCGGCGGCAGAGCAAAAAGGACGAGGAGCGCCGGAGCCTGACTCCCGCCCGTCAGATCCAGCCCAAGGAGCGGGATCTGCGCTATACCGACGTCCGCTCCGCCCTGGCGGAGGAGGGGGTATTGCGGGTGGTGCTGCTGGACGGCGACTTCTTCACCCGGCTGGACGATCTGGCCCCGGAGGACTTCTCCTCGCCCCTGCTGGGGAAGGCCTACGGGATCATGCGCCAGCGGTGGCGGGAGGGACGGCGGCTGTCCCTGTCCGCCCTGGAGGGGGAGTGCTCCCCGGCGGAGATCGGACAGATCTCCGCGATCCTCCAGAAGCCCCAGCCCAGGAACACCGCCCAGGCCGCCCTGGAGGACTTCAAGCAGACCATTTTGGCCCAAAAGAGCCGAAAGAACATAAACAGCGCCCAGGATCTGGCCGCCCTGCGGGACGCGCTGAAACAGAAAAAAGGAATGGGAGGATAAACGACCATGGGTGACAAGAAGAAAAACAACAAGAAGCCGGAGACACTGGCGCTCCAGGTCAGCCCGGAGAAGCTGGAGGCCGCCAAGGCGGAGCTGTCCAAGATGGTGGAGGGGATCGCCGGGGGCGAAAAGCTGCTGGAACTGGTGGACGCCGGCTACAAAAAGGGCAAGCTGTCCTCCGGCGAGCTGATGGAGGCCCTGGACTCCCTGAACCTGGAGACCGAGCAGTTCGACAAGGTGTACGACGTGCTGGAGAACCTTGGGGTGGACACCGCCGGGGAGGACGACTTCCCCACGGTGCTGGACGACGACCTGACCCCGCCTGCGGACGAGCTGGAGGATCTGCCCGAGGAGGAGATCGTCGATCCCAACGCCATGCTGGACGCCTTCGCCATCGACGACCCGGTGCGGATGTATCTGAAGGAGATCGGCAAGGTGGACCTGCTCACCCCCGAGCGGGAGGTGGAGCTGGCCCAGGTGATGGACGCGGGCAACGCCGCCAGGGAGCAGCTGGAGGAACTCACCGCCGAGGGCGGGGAGATCCCCGAGGAGGTAAAGGCCGAACTCGACAAGGCTGTCAAGGCGGGCGAGCGGGCCAAGCAGCAGCTGGCCGAGGCCAACCTGCGGCTGGTGGTGTCCATCGCCAAGCGGTATGTGGGCCGGGGGATGCTGTTTCTGGACCTGATTCAGGAGGGCAATCTGGGCCTCATCAAGGCGGTGGAGAAGTTCGACTACACCAAGGGCTACAAGTTCTCCACCTACGCCACCTGGTGGATCCGGCAGGCCATCACCCGGGCCATCGCCGACCAGGCCCGCACCATCCGCATCCCGGTGCACATGGTGGAGACCATCAACAAGGTCATCCGGGTGAACCGCCAGCTGCTGCAGGAGCTGGGCCACGACCCCACCCCCGAGGAGACCGCCGCCGAGATGAACATGCCGGTGGACAAGGTCCGGGAGATCCTGAAGATCGCCCAGGAGCCGGTGTCCATGGAGACCCCCATCGGTGAGGAGGAGGACTCCCACCTGGGCGACTTCATTGAGGACGAGAGCGTCTCCGAGCCCAGCGAGGCGGCCAGCTTTACCCTGCTCAAGGAGCAGCTGGTGGAGGTGCTCTCCACCCTGACCCCCCGGGAGGAGAAGGTGCTGAAGCTGCGCTTCGGCATAGAGGACGGCCGCACCAGGACGCTGGAGGAAGTGGGCAAGGAGTTCAACGTGACCCGGGAGCGCATCCGCCAGATCGAGGCAAAGGCCCTCAGAAAACTGCGCCATCCGTCCCGCTCTAAGAAGCTGAAGGATTTTTTGAACTGAATCAGATATGCAAAGGGCCGCCCTCGGGCGGCCCTTTGCTCATTTGGTGCTTTAGCGCCAGTGAACCCCCAGTTCAACTGGGGGGGATAAAAACTTAAGTATACGAAAAGAAACCTCCTGTGCTAAACTTGGGATGGTCTGGCAACCACACAAAGAAAGCACAGGAGGTTTTGTCATGAAGGATGACGTAAAAAGTTTAGCACATAGTAAATGGCGGTGCAAGTACTATGTGGTGTTTGCACCAAAATATCGCAGGCAAATCATCTACGGGAAAATCAAGGCAGATGTGGGGGAAGATTTTGCGGGAGTTGAGTGAACGGAAAGGCGTAGAAGTACTGGAAGCGGAGGCGTGCCCGGATCATATTCACATGATTAGCTCCAATTAGGAAAGCTGCAAATACAAGGGTTTCCGGGCCCTGACAAACCGGGAAAATAAAAAATAGCCTATCACATTACGCAAAAGGCCGCCGCAGGGGTTTGGGCGGGCCGGATAAGGAAACATTTTGTATGTACGGCAAGGTGCAGTCTTTCGGGACTACACCTTGTCCGTTTTACGCGGACTGCACCCTCTTTAGATAGTCGGCCCGCAGTTGCTCCAATTCCTGCTTCGTGGGGATGTCAATCATGCCGACGGCGGTGAAGTAGATGTCCACCTTGACGTAACAATGTCCGCTGGATTTATCGTTGTTGTGGATCTCGATGCGCTGGATGAGGGTGTTGACGATGGTGGGGGTGAGTTCACGGACCATGGAGAACTCTCTAAGGCCATTCAGAAGCATCCGCAGGTCGATGGCGGCCTTGTCTGCTTCCTTCAGCTTTTCCTCGCAGGCGGTAATGGACTTTTCCAACTCTTTCTGCTCTGCCTCGTAGGCCGCGGACATCTTGCCGAAGCGTTCATCGGAAATCTTGCCGGAGATATTGTCCTCGTAGATGCGGGAGATAATGCGGTCGATTTCAGCCACACGCCGTCTGGCCTGCTCCAACTGATTCTTTGCGGTCTGAAGCTCCTTCTTACGCATGACGGTTTCCTTTTGCTCCTGCATGATGAGGAAGTCGGACTCATAGCACCGCACGAAGTCCGCCAAGCCGGAAACAGCCTCATAGACGATCTTCTCCAACACTACGTCCCGAATAAAATGAATGGTACATTTCCCTCGCCCAGATTTGTAATTTGCACACCGAAAATGCTCCTGGTTCCGCTTCAAACTCTTGGCGGCGGAGAAATGAAGTTTCGCTCCGCAGTCGTAGCAGTAGACCAACCCGGAAAACAGGCTCTTTCGACCTGTGGCCGTGGGACGGCGCTTATTGCTCCGAAGCTCCTGCACCCGCAGCCAGGTGTTCTCGTCGATGATTGGCTCCTGGGTGTTGGGGATGATCTGCCACTCGTCCTCCGGCTTACGAACCTCCTCGTATAATAAATTTCAAAGTTAACAATCAAGTATCAGCAGACTTTAAGATGCCCGTGATACAATAGCT
>CANRFU010000019.1 GCA_947629975.1 uncultured Oscillospiraceae bacterium
GACGGCGCCGCAGGCGCTGTCTGATCTGTAATCTTTATTTTAATCTTTTCTCTGTCCTCTTGACGGGGTGCGGGTCAGCCGGCGCTCCCTCAGGCTTTTGCTGTTATCGCTCACATCCGCGGCACGGTCCCGTCCCGGCAGCCGCGGCCCACCTCCGATTCAGCAGAGAGCCGGCATCCTATTCCTCGAAGGGAGGGATATCGCGGTCCTGTTCGATGGCGTCCCCCTCGTGGGGGAACTCCTCGGGCACGGGGCCGGGGGCCATATCCTGCTTGTACTGCATCTCCGCCCACTGCTCCTTGGTGATGAGCAGCTGCCGGGGCTTGGAGCCCTCGAAGGGTCCCACAACCCCCTTCTCCTCCATCTGATCCACCAGACGGGCGGCCCGGCCATAACCCAGCTTGAGGCGGCGCTGGAGCATGGACACCGAGGCCTGTCCCACCTCCAGGACCACGTCGATGGCGGCGGGAAGGAGTTCGTCGTAGTCGTCCGCGGCGGAGGGATCGGAGCCCCCCACCCCCTTGGCGGCCTTGTCCTTTTCCTCGGCGTTCTTCTCGATCTCGTGCATGACCTCCTCGTCATACCGGGCGGAAGCGCCCTCCTTGACAAACTCCACCACGTTGGCCACCTCTTCTTCCGAAATGAAGCAGCCCTGCACTCTCAGCCTGTCCTGCCCCAGGGGGGCGTAGAGCATATCGCCCTTGCCCACCAGTTTTTCCGCGCCGGAGGCGTCCAGGATGATACGGGAGTTGATGGCGCCGTCCACCGCGAAGGCGATGCGGCTGGGGATGTTGGCCTTCATCAGGCCGGTGATGACGTCGGAGGAGGGGCGCTGCGTGGCCACCACCAGGTGCATCCCGGCGGCGCGGCCCATCTGGGCCACCCGGCAGATGGACTCCTCCACCTCTTTGGCGGCCACCACCATCAGGTCGGCCAGCTCGTCGATGACCACCACGATCTGGGGCATGGTCTCCCTTCCCTCCCGGCCGGCGTGGTTGTTGTAGGATACCAGGTCCTTGGCCCCGATCTCGGAGAACATGCGGTAGCGCTTCATCATCTCGTTCACCGCCCACTGGAGGGCGCCGGCGGCCTTCTTGGGATCGGTGACCACGGGGATCAACAGGTGCGGGATGCCGTTATAGGGGGCAAGCTCCACCATCTTGGGGTCCACCATGATGAGGCGGACCTCATCGGGCGTGGCCTTGTACAGCAGAGAGACGATGAGGGAGTTGGTGCACACCGACTTGCCGGAGCCGGTGGTGCCGGCGATGAGCATATGGGGCATCCTGGCGATGTCCCCCACGATGCAGTTGCCGGCGATGTCCTTGCCCACGGCGAAGGACACCTTGGATTTGCTGTTCCTGAACACGTCGGAGGACAGCACCTCCCGGATGGCGACCGGGGTCACGGAGCGGTTTGGCACCTCGATACCCACGGTGGAGATCTTGTTCGGGATGGGGGCCACCCGCACCGACTTGGCCCCCAGGGCCAGGGCAATGTCGTCAGACAGGTTGGTGATCTTGTTCAGCTTGACCCCCTGCTCCAGCTCCAGCTCGTACCGGGCGATGGCAGGTCCCCGCGTCACGTTGACGATGTGGGCGTCCACGCCGAAGGAGCGCAGCGCGTCCTCCAGCCGCTGCTGGTTGGCCTGAAGCTCCCCGACGGCGGAGTCGGAGGCGGTCCGCCCCTCGTTCAGCAGGGAGATGGGCGGGTAGCGGTAGGGCGCCTCCCGGTCCATGCCCTCCTCGATCTCCTTTGCCACCTGCTCCTGGGCCTTCCGGACATCGTCTTTGGCGGCCTGGGGCTTGGACACGGCCGGCTCCCGGATGACCGGCGGCGGGACCGGTTCGGTCTCCCGGACGGCGGGAAACGGCTCGGGCTCCGGAGCGGGTTCCGGCGCGGGGACCGGAGCGGGCCCCGCCTGCCGGCGGGCCGGCTTCGGTTCTTCCATGGGAAGGACGTCGGGCACGTCCTCGTACTGGGGCGGCTCCTCCTCCCGCGCCGGGGCCGTCTCGCCGGCGATCAGCTGGTCCGGGGAGATCACGCCGGAGACCTTGTCGAACAGATTCTTCCGCCGGACGGTGGTCACGGGAGCGGTGGGCTTCTTGGCGGTCAGCGGGGCGTCGTCCACCGGAATGTCGATGACCGGCTTCCGCGTCCGCGCGGTCTCCTGCCGGGCGGGCCGCTCGGGCCGGGCCGGGCGGACGGGCTCCGGGTAGTCGGCGGGGTCGTATTCGGGCCGGCTGTCCCGCCGCTCTCTGACAGAATTGACGATGTCCATGGGGGTGAGGCGCAGAGCGCACATGGCCGCCGCCAGAATGAGCAGGATCACCACCAGCATGGCCCCCACCCCGCCGAAGGCGAACTGGAAGGCAAGAGCGACCACCCCGCCCAGCGCGCCGCCGGAGGACAGAGCCACGCCGTCCTTCCACAGAGCGGCGAACACGGGCCAGCCCCACTCGTAGGCGGTCTTACACAAAATCAGGTGGAGCAGGCTCCCCAGCATAGGGGGCAGCAGCAGCGCGCCTGTGAGCCGCAGGCGCACCGGCCTCCCCCGGTGGAACAGCAGGATCCCCGCGCAGGCCAGCAGTATGGGGGGCGCGATGTAAAAGCCGTATCCGCACAGGCCCTTCAGTCCGTTGCAGAACAGGGCGATAAAGGCCCCGTCGTCCGTCTTGAAGTAGCCGATGGCGGCGAACAGGGCCAGCAGCAGGAACGCCGCTCCCCCGATCTCCCGGCGGAGGGGCTTTTTGGCGGGAGCGGCGCCCTTGCGTTTGGCGGCGGAGCGTCCCTGGGCGGATTTGGGCCTGGAGCCGGCCGAGGTCCGCTTCCCGGCGGTGGATGAAGTTTTTCTCTGAGTTGAGGCCATGAAGGCGCCTCCTTAAACGATCGCTTGTGAATTCAGCGGAAGATGAAGCTGGCCGCCAGGGCGATGAGGCCCACCGCCCAGCAGTAGTAGGCGAAACCGCCGAACTTTCCCTTGTCCGCCAGCAGCTTCACCAGCTGGATGGAGAAATACCCCACCACCCCGGCCACGACCATCCCGGCGATGTACACGGGGATGACGGACAGGTCCACCGCCTGGGCGTCCCGGACGGTCTTGACCACCTCCAGCAGGGTGGCGCCCAGCACCGCGGGCAGGGACAGCAGGAAGGAATACCGCACGGCGAACTTCCGGTCCAGCCCCACCGCCATGCCGGCGGAGATGGTGCAGCCGGAGCGGGACAGGCCGGGGACGGTGGCCGCCCCCTGGGCCAGGCCGATGAGCAGCACGTCCCTCACGGTGGCGGAGCGGGCGGTCTTTTTGCCGCCGCCCCTGCGGTCCGCGGCGTAGAGGATCAGGCCGGTGGCCATCAGGGCGAAGCAGATGAACACCGGGTTGGCCGCCAGGCCCTCCACAAAGTCCTGGAAGGGCAGCACCAGGAACAGGGGCAGGGTGCCCAGCACCAGCAGCAGCACCAGCCGCCGGGCCTCCGGGGGCCGGTCCTCCCGTGAGCCGCTGCCCGAGATCAGCGCGCCGATCCCCCGGAAAAACTCCACGATCATGTCGGCGATATCCTTCCGGTACACCACGCACACGGCGATAAGGGTGGCAAAATGGAGCAGGATATTAAAGAGATTGTCCGGCTCCTCCATCTGAAAAAAGTGCTCCAACAGGGCCAGGTGCCCCGAGCTGGAGATGGGCAGGAACTCCGCCACGCCCTGCACCAGACCCAAAACCAGCGCCATCCACAACTTCAACGCCATCACCCCAGTCTGATCCCGCAAAAGGGACCGAATACGTTAACTTAACTATATTAACACATCTGTTCCAAAAATACCAGAGGTTTTTTCAAATCCCGGCCCCTCCGGCGGACAGGAAAAATTTTTTGGATTTTTTGTAAAAAAGGGGTTGACAGCGCTGGTCTATCGTGTTAGACTCAAACCATAGACCGGTCTATTTAAATAAACCATCAAGGAGGAACCCCTCTATGGATACCCCGAGACTCGCCGAGGGCGAATACCGCTTCGCCTGTATCGTGTGGGAGAACGAACCCCTCCCCTCCGGGAAGCTGGTGGAGCTGTCCCAGCGGGAGCTGGGCTGGAAGAAGTCCACCACCTATACCGTACTGAAAAAACTCATCGACAAGGGCGTGCTGCAGAACGACGGCTCCGCCGTCACCTCCCTCATCCCCCGGGAGGCCATCCAGCGGGAGGAGAGCCAGGCCGTGGTGGACAAGACCTTCAACGGCTCCCTGCCCTCCTTCCTCACTGCCTTTTTCGGCGGCCGGCCCGTCTCCGCGAAAGAGGCGGAGGAGCTGAAGGCCCTCATCGACGCCCACAGAAAGGAGGATCACCATGCTTGATTTCCTGAACCGGCTGTACGCCCTGATGGGCCCGGTGTGGACCGCGGGCCTGGCCGGGGCCTGGGCGGCGGCCATCGTGCTGCTGCTGCGGCTCATCCTGAAAAACCGCGTCCCCCGGCAGGTCCTGTGCCTGCTGTGGATGGTGGTCTTCGCCCGGATGGCCCTGCCCTTCTCCCTTCAAAGCCCCGTGTCCCTGGTGCCCTCCCGGGTGACCGAGGATATCCCCGCCCGGGTGGAGCAGTTCACCGGGCGGATCGACCCCCTGCCCGAGGGCGGCCAGACCGTTCTCACCCCCGATCAGCTGGTCAAACCCAGCCAGACCGGGCCCCAGACCCAGGCCGGCGTCACCGCCCCCTCCGCGCCCCGGACCTTCCCCCTGCGGGCGGTGTCGGCGGGCGTGTGGCTGGCGGGGCTGGCCGCCATGCTGGGCTATGCCCTGTTCTCCTATCTCCGTCTGAAGCTGAAACTGTTTGACGCCATCCGAACCAAATTCAACGCCTGGGAGCACCCCTATGTCCGCTCTCCCTTCATTCTCGGCATGTTGTGTCCCAGGATCTACATCCCCGTGGGCGTCACCGGGGACACCCGCCGCTTCATCCTCTGCCATGAGCGGATGCACCTGGAGCGGGGGGACCACATCGTCAAGCCCCTGTGCTGGCTCGTCCTGGCCGTCCACTGGTTCAATCCCGCCGCCTGGCTGGCCTTCCAGCTGCTGAGCCGGGACATCGAGTCCGCCTGTGACGAGGCTGTCCTGCGGCGGCTGGGCGAGCGGGCCAAGACCGGCTACTCCTCCACCCTGCTCTCCCTGGCCACGGCGGGCCGCTTCCCCGCCCCCTCTCCCCTGGCCTTCGACGAGGGGGACGCCAAGTCCCGCATCAAGAACGTGCTGCGCTATCACCGTTACACCCTGTGGATGGTATCTGTGGGCGTCATCGCGGTGGCTTTGGCGGCAGTGTGCCTGCTCACCAGCCCGGTGCGGGCCAACCAGTCGGAGAACACTGCCCCCACCGCACTTGACCTTACCGATACCACGGTGACCGCCCTGGATGCCGGCGAGGACGGCCTCTACCACCAGTTCCGCCTGTCCCACGGCGGCCGGAGCGTGACCTTCTCCGGCAGCGCGGAGAGCGGCGGCTGGCCGGATGATATGGCCAGGATCACCTCCGCCGCCCTGGACGGCGGGCAGAAGCGGCTCCTGGCGGTCATCCTTCGGGTCAGCCACGGCACCGGCGCCCTCGCGGAGGAGCTCCACCTGTTCGACCCCGACACCCTGGAGGAGTACGACTGCTCCGGCGTGGTGGACGAGGCCTTGGGCCGGCTCGGCTCCTACTCGGACGATGAAAACTGCTACATCACCATCTCCGGGGAACCGCTGGCCGCCGTCCCCCGGGCGGAATGGCTCGACGCCCGGTCCCCCCTCTTTTTCGACGGCTACTACAGCTTTGAGGCGCGGGACAGCCAGCTGTACCTGGTGACCGCCGTCGGCTGCTCCGGCGGCCCCTCCTACTGCGGGGAGGTATGGGTGCGCCTGGGCCTGGACGGCCGCCGGGCGGTCTGCCTGGACTACTCCTATACCCCGTATGACACTCCCAACTCCGAGCCTCAGGGCGGCCGCCAGGTCATCGAGGCCTTCTTCGACCGCTTCGCCCAGGGCGACATAGAGGGCATGAAGCAGTACTGCACCGAAAACTTTACCAACTACTTCTTCCGGGCGGACAGCGCGATGGGTATGTACCGGGCCAAACTGCTGTCGTCGGAGTGGTCGGAGTTGCTTGAAGCGTTCTTAGTCACCGTCGAGTTCGACCCCACCCCGGATTGTACCCTGACGGGAGAGGAAAACACGAGTTTCTACCTCTCCGTCGAGACGGACGCCGCCGGGAACTGGTACATCAACAACTTTTTCACCGGCTGATTCCCTGAAACGCATAAAACCGCCCCGCCGGGAAAACCCCGGCGGGGCGGCGTTTTACGTTCACAATAGCTCAGGTCTCGTCCTCGATGAGGCCGTACCCTCCGGCGGCCCGCTTGTAGACCACGGCGAAAGCGCCGCTGGCCTCGTCCTTGAAGGCGTAGAAGCTGTGGCCCACCAGCTCCATCTCCAGCACGGCCTCCTCCACGGTCATGGGCTTGATGGGGAACTTCTTGGTGCGGACGATCTTGAACTCCTCCTCTTCCTCCTCGGGCACGAAGGAGGTGGCCTCCTCCGCCGGCCCGAACACGGCGGTGCGCAGGCGTTTCTCCAGGCGGGTCTTGTGCTTGCGGAGCTGCCGCTCCATTGAGGTCACCGCCGCGTCCACCGAGGCGAACATATCGGAGGTGCTCTCGGCCACCCGGAGGACGGTGCTGCCGGAGCGGATGGTCAGCTCCACCTTGTTGCGGTCCTTCTCCACGCTGAACACCAGGTTTGCCTCGGCGTCCTGCTTGAAGTAGCGGTCCAGCTTGCCCACCTTTTTCTCCGCGTAGTCGTGGAGCTTCTTGGGGAGGTTGACCTTCTTTTCGGTATACGTGAATTTCATACGTCCAACTCCTTCCGGTTTGGGGTTGAACTTATTGTACCATATCTTTTCTCAAAATGCCACTCCTTTTTGGAAATTTTCACAAACAGCTTTTCACCCCCCCATGGGCAAAATCCCGCCGCCCCACTTGCGGTCCGGCCGAAAAAGGGGTAAAATGACAAAAACGCCCGCGAAGGAGGGATCCGCCGTGAAGTTCATCCACCTGTCCGACCTGCACCTGGGCAAGCGGGTCAACGAGTTCTCCATGCTGGACGACCAGCGGCACATCCTGGGGGAGATCCGGCGGGTCATCGACGGCGAGCGGCCCGACGCCGTCCTCATCGCCGGGGACATATATGACAGGCCGGTGCCTCCCGCCGAGGCGGTGGGCCTGTTCGACGACTTCCTGTACGGTCTGGTGAAGCGGGAGCTGCCGGTGTTCGTCATCAGCGGCAACCACGACTCCCCGGAACGGCTGTCCTTCTGTTCCCGCATGATCGACGCCAGCGGCGTCCACTTCGCCCGCACCTTCAGCGGCAAGGTGGAACCCTTTACACTCGTTGATGAATACGGCCCGGTGGACATCTTCATGCTGCCCTTCCTCAAGCCGGCGGCGGTCCGCCGCTTTTATCCCGACGAACCCATCGACACCTATACCGACGCCCTCCGGGCGGCCATCGGCTCCATGGAGATCGACTCCGCCCGCCGAAACGTGCTCGTCGCCCACCAGTTCGTCACCGGGGCGGCGCGGTCCGAGTCGGAGGAACTGTTCGTGGGCGGGCTGGACAACGTGGACGCCTCGGTGTTCGAACCCTTTGACTACGCGGCCCTGGGGCACCTCCACGGGCCCCAGAACGTGGGCTCGGCGCGGGTGCGCTACTGCGGCTCGCCGCTGAAATACTCCTTCTCCGAGGCCGGACAGGTGAAGTCGGTCACCGTGGCTGAGCTGGGGGCAAAGGGTGAGCTGTCCGTCCGGACGGCGCCCCTGGTCCCCCTCCACGACCTGCGGGAGCTGCGGGGGACCTACGAAGACCTCACCGACCGGCGCAATTACGAGGGAACCAATCTGAACGACTATCTGCACATCACCCTCACCGACGAGGAGGACGTGTACGACGCCCTGGGCAAGCTGCGGGTGATCTATCCCAACCTGATGAAGCTGGACTATGACAACCGCCGCACCCGGGCGGCCGGTGAGATCGACGATGGCGCGGCCGGAGAGGACAGGTCCCCCCTGGAGCTGTTCGCCGCCCTGTTCCAGCAGCAGAACGGCCGGCCCATGAGCGACGAGCAGGCCGCCTTCTGCCGGTCGCTGATCGAGGATATCTGGGAGGTGGATCCATGAGACCCGTCAAGCTGACCATATCCGCCTTCGGTCCCTACGCCGGGGTGACTACTCTGGAGCTGGACCGCCTTGGCCGGAGCGGGCTGTACCTCATCACCGGGGACACCGGGGCCGGCAAGACCACCATCTTCGACGCCATCGCCTTCGCCCTCTACGGCGAGGCCAGCGGGGACTGGCGGGAGCCGGCCATGCTCCGCTCCCAGTATGCCGCCCCGGGCGACGAGACCTGGGTGGAGCTCACCTTCACCTACGGCGGCAGGACCTACACCGTCCGGCGGAACCCGGAATATCAGCGCCCCGCCAGGCGGGGGACCGGCGTCGTCACCCAGCCGGCGGACGCTGTCCTCACCCTCCCCGACGGGCGGGTCATCGCCAAAGTCAAGGAGGTCAACGCCGCCCTGCGGGACATCCTGGGGTTGGATCGGAACCAGTTCTCCCAGATCGCCATGATCGCCCAGGGGGATTTCCTCAAGCTGCTCATGGCTGACACCCGGGACCGCCAGGCCATCTTCCGGGAGCTGTTTCAGACTCGCCGGTATCAGCTGCTCCAGGACCGGCTCCGGGCCGAGGCCGCCGACCTGGAGCGGCGCTGCGCCGAGGTGAAACGGGAACTGTGCCAATATCTGGCGGGCATCCGCTGCCAGGCGGAGGACCCCCTGGCCGCCCGGGCGGCTGAGGTCCGGGCGGGCGAGCTGCCCACGGCGGAGAGCGTGCGGGTCCTCCAACAGCTCATCGCCGGGGACGAGAGCGGCCGGGAGACCATCAACGGCGGCCTCGCGGAGGCGAACCGCCGCCTGTCCGCCATCGACAGCGCCCTGGGCCGGGCGGAGGAGCGGGAAAAGGCCCAGGCCGCCCTCAAGGCCGTGCGGGCCGAGCAGGCCGGCGCCGCCCTGCGCCGGGAGGAGCTGGCCGCCGCCCTGGACGACCTCCGGTCACGCCAGAAGGAACTGCGGGCTGCCGGCGAACAGCTTGCCCGCTGGGAGCGGGAGCAGGAGCAGGCGGCGGGCCGTCAGGGGGAACTGAACGAATTGACCGCCGCTCTTGCGGGACTGGAGCGGCTGAGAGAGCGGCTCCATCGCGCCCAGGGGGACTATCAGGCCGCCCGCGCCGCCGCCCAGCGGGCCAGGGACGACTATCAGGCCAAATACCGGGCCTTTCTGGACGCTCAGGCGGGTATTTTGGCGGAGGATCTGGCCGACGGGCAGCCCTGCCCCGTATGCGGCGCTCTGGAGCATCCGAATCCCGCCCAACGCCCGCGATCGGCTCCCACCGAGGCCCAGCTGAAGGCGGCGGAGGCCGCCCTCTCCGCAGCCCAGGACCGGGAAAAGGCCGCCAGCCAGACCGCCGGACAGTATGCCGGTCAGCTCTCTGCCCACACCGAGGCGGCCGCGAACCTGACCGCCCGCCTGCTGCCCGGCTGCCCCCCGGAAAGCGCCGCCCGCCGGACGGCTCAGGAACTGGAAGATCTCCGGGCGGCCACAGAGGCGCGGAGCGCTCAAATCCGGGAGGAGCTGGCCCGGGTGCTCCCCGAGACGGACCGGTCCCCCTCCCGGCGGGAACAGACCCTTCCCGAACTGGAGTCCGCCCTCTCCGCCGCGCTGGAGCAGGCGGAGGCCGCGCTGTCCAAACAGGTGCAAAGGTTTTTCGCCTTACAGGGGCAGATCGAACAATTAGAGCGGCAAATCGCCGATATGCCTGATCTGGACCTGTCCGCGGAGCGCTCCTGGCGGGACGCCCTGACAGCGGAGCGGGACAGGCTGAACGCCCGTCTTCTGGAACTCCACACCCGCCTCGCCGCCAACCGGAAGGCTCTGGACGACATCGTCCGCGCCGACGGGGACCTGTCCGCTCTGGAACAGCGCTGGTCCTGGGTAAAGGCCCTCTCCGACACCGCCAACGGCACATTGAAGGGAAGGGAAAAGCTCATGCTGGAGACCTATATCCAGGCCGCCTGGTTCGACCGGGTCCTCCGCCGGACCAACACCCGGCTGATGGTCATGTCCGGCGGGCAGTATGAGCTGGAGCGCCGCAGGGCGGCGGGCGGCCTCAGGAGCCAGAGCGGCCTGGAGCTGGACGTGATCGACCACTACACCGGAGGACGGCGGAGCGTCCGCACCCTGTCCGGCGGCGAGTCCTTCCAGGCCTCCCTGTCCCTGGCCCTGGGCCTGGCCGACGCGGTCCAGTCCTCCGCCGGCGGCGTCCGGCTGGACTCCATGTTCGTGGACGAGGGCTTCGGCTCCCTGGACGAGGAAGCCCTTTCCAAGGCCGTCCGCGCCCTGTCCGACCTGGCGGAGGGGGACCGGCTGGTGGGGGTCATCTCCCACGTGGCTGATCTGAAGGACCGGATCGACAGGCAGATCGTGGTCACAAAGGACCGCGCCGGCGGCAGCAGCGCCCGGATCGTCGTTTAGCGGAGGGGATCCCATGCCAGTCATCGAACTCACCGACCTGTCCCGCCCTGAGCTGGACGTGTACGCCCGCCTCACCGAAAACCAGCTGAAAAACCGCCGCCGGCCGGAAAACGCCCTCTTTCTCGCCGAGGGGGTCAAGGTCATCGAACACGCCCTGGACGCGGGGGTCGTTCCCGTGTCCCTGCTGATGGAGCGGCGGCACCTGACCGGCAAGGCGGCGGCGCTGGCGGCCCGGTGCGGGGATGTCCCCGTCTACACCGGGGAGGACGGATTGCTTGCCTCTCTCACCGG
Source organism: uncultured Oscillospiraceae bacterium (assembly GCA_947629975.1). Lineage (GTDB taxonomy): Bacteria > Bacillota > Clostridia > Oscillospirales > Oscillospiraceae > Enterenecus. The sequence goes on from CANRFU010000019.1 coordinate 10,889, forward strand.
CTACACCCTCAGCCGGGGAGTACTGTGCGCCATGAGGCGCCCTCCCCTGCCCTCTGTGGAGGCGGTCTGCCGGAACGCCCGCCGTCTGGCGGTGCTGGAGGGCATCTCCGACGCCGCCAACGTGGGGGCCATCCTCCGCTCCGCCGCCGCCCTGGGGGTGGACGGCGTTCTCCTCTCCCCCGCCTGCTGCGACCCGCTGAACCGTCGGGCCGCCCGGGTGAGCATGGGCACCGTGTTCCAGGTCCCCTGGACGTACCTGTCCGGCTGGCCGGAGCCGGGGCTGTCCCTGTTGAAGTCCCTGGGCTTCACCACCGTGGCCCTGGCCCTGACGGAGAACTCCGTCCCCATCGACGACCCCAAGCTGGCGGTGACGGAACGGCTGGCCCTGGTGCTGGGGGCGGAGGGGGACGGCCTCTCCCCCTCCACCTTGGCCGGGTGCGACTATACCGCACGCATCCCCATGGCCCGCGGGGTGGACTCCCTGAACGTGGCCGCCGCCGGGGCGGTGGCGTTCTGGGAGCTGCGGGTGAAATAAGCGCAGACGAAGACCTCCCCTGACCAAACAGCGGCCAGGGGAGGTCTTTTATCTTGTTCAGGACAGCAGGATGCGGTCGTTGTCCAGGGCCTTGCCGGTGCCCGCCTTGAAGCGGGAGAGCAGGTCGTCCACCGTCATGCCCGCCCGCTCGGCGCCGGACACGTCCAGCACGATCCGGCCGGCGGCCATCATCAGGGTGCGGTTGCCCAGTTCCAGGGCCTGGTGCATATTGTGGGTGACCATGAGGCAGGTGATGCTGTGCTCCTCCACGATGCTCCGGGTGAGATCCAGCACCTTCCTGGCGGTGCCGGGATCCAGGGCGGCGGTGTGCTCGTCCAGCAAAAGCAGCTTGGGGGTGACAAGGGTGGCCATCAGCAGAGTCAGCGCCTGGCGCTGCCCGCCGGAGAGGAGCCCCACCGGCTGCTTCATTCGATCCTCCAACCCCATGTCCAGCAGGGACAGCCGCTCCCGGAACATATCCTTCTCCTTCCTGGAGATCCGGCTGAAGGGCCGCTTCCCCTGGGCGGAACGCAGGAAGGCCAGGGCCAGATTCTCCTCGATGGTCATGTTGGGAGCCGTGCCCTTGAGGGGGTCCTGGAACAGCCTTCCGATGACCACGCTGCGCCGATGGTCGGGGACATAGGTGATGTCCCTCCCGTCCAGCCGGACAGACCCCTCATCCACATAGAAGGTGCCCGCCACGGCGTTGAGCAAGGTGGACTTCCCCGCCCCGTTGGAGCCGATGATGGTGGTGAAATCACCGGGGGCCAGGTGGAGGCTCAGGTCGGTGAGGGCCTTTTTCTCGTTGACGGTGCCGGGGTTGAAGGTCTTGGAGATGTGGTCCACATACAGCATGTCAGCGGCCCTCCTTTCCGGCGGGCAGGTTCCTGCCCCGCCCGGCCCGGCGGAGCTGGAAGGCAGTCCAGCTCTTGATGGTGGGCGCGGCGATGGACAGCCCCACGATAGCGGCGGTGAGCAGCTTGAGGCCCTCCACCGGAACCACCCTGGTGTAGAGCGCGATGGCGTAGATGAACCGGTAGGCGATGGAGCCCACCATGACGGCGATGATCCCCTTGAGGATGGAGCGCCGTCCCAGCACCGTCTCGCCGATGATGAGGCAGGCAAGGCCAATGACCACGATGCCGGTGCCAGAGTTGATGTCGGCGGAACGCTGGGCCTGGCCCACCACCCCGCCGGACAGGCCGGTGAGGGCGTTGGCAACGCACAGCCCCACGGTAACGGTAAAGGTGGGGTTCACCGACGAGGCCCGGACCATGTCCCGGTTATCGCCGGTGGCCCGGATGGACAGCCCCAGCCGGGTCCCCAGAAACCAGAACAGCAGCGTCCCCGCCAGGATGGTAACGGCGGCGGAGAGGATCACGTTGGACCACTCGCCGAACACGCCCAGAGCGCTGAACTTTATGAAGATGGTGTCCGTCCCCAGCAGGCTGGCGTTGGACCGCCACCCCATCACCATGAGGTTCACGGTATAGAGCCCCGTGTTGGTGACGATGCCGGCCAGAATGGACGGCACACCCAGCCGGGTCTGGAGAAAGGCGGTGACAAACCCCGCGCAGGCCCCCGCCGCCATGGCCGCCGGGATGGCCAGGAAGGGGTGCCCCGCGGCGGTGACGGTCACCGACACGGCGGCGCCCAGCACAAAGCACCCGTCGGTGGTCAGATCCGCGATGTCCAGCACCCGGAAGCTCAGAAACAGGGCCATGGCCACCAGCGCGTACTGAAAGCCCAGCTCCAGGGCCGTGCGGATGATCAGCTCCATAACGCCTCTCCTCTCCTATGCGCCCGCCCCCGGCGAAACCGCCGGGGGGCGGGGCGGCAGCTGTCGGTTTTGACGCGGCTCAGTCCGCCGAGGTGGTGACCTCCACCACCTCGCCCATGTCGGAGAACATGGAATAGTCGGCGCTGAGGGCGGCGGCCGTCTCGGTGTTCACGGTGATAATGCCGCCGGAGGCCAGGTAGTAGTCCTCCATACCGCTCATGCCCTCGGTGACGGCTTTGTAGGCCAGGTCGGCGGTATCACGGCCCAGCTGGGTGTAGTTCACGCCGCAGGTGGCAAAGGCGCCGTTGCGGACGAAGGAGTCGGCCCCGGCATAGTGGGGGATGCCGGCGGCGATCAGGTTGGGGGCAATGGCCAGCTCGGCGCTCATGATGATGTTGTCGGTGGGGGTGAAGATGGCGTCCACTCCAGCGGCGGTGAGGGCGGAGGCGGCGGCGATGACCTCGTCATTGGTGTTGGCGGTCTGCTCGGTGAAGAAAATGCCCTTGGCCGTCAGATAGGCCTTGGCCTCGGCGATGGGGGTGGCGGAGTTGGGCTCGGACAGGGAGTACAACAGGCCCACGCTGTCCACATCGGGGTTCTGGGCCAGCATCATGTCCAGGATAAGTTCGGTGTTCAGCGCATCGCTGATGCCGCTGACGTAGTCGATGCCGTCGATATTGGCGTCGGCGGGATAGGAGACGGCGGAGAAGATCACCGGGGTTTTGGTGGCCTCGGCCGAGAGGACGGCCATCTGAGCGGCGGTGGTGGCGATGGGGATAATGACGTCCGCCCCGTCAGCCACGGCCTGATCGGACAACTGGCGCAGAACGGTCTGGTCGCCCTGGCCGGAGGTGGTGTTATAAGTGATGGTCACGTTGTTCGCGGCGGCGATCTCGTCCAGCCGGGCCTCGATGGCGTTCGCGATCTCGTCCAGAGAGGCGTGATCCATCAGCTTGATGATGGCCACGTTATACTCCGCGCCGGCGGGCTCGGCGGAGGGCTCCTCAGCCGGGGTCTCGCCGGGCTCGGTGCCGGAGCCCGACTGCTGGGTAGAGGCGGGTTCGGTGTTGTCGGGGACATTGGCGGGGCCGGGGCCGGTGGCAGGACCGCAGGCGGCCAGGGCAAAGAGCATGGTCAGGGCCATCAGCATGGCCAGCAGTTTCTTCGCGGTGTTGCGGTTTTTCATTTTGATTTCCTCCTGAGAGATGTATTTTGAGCGGCAGATGAACCGCGGCGGTGCCGGAGCCGCGGGGAGGACAGGCAGCAAAAAAGTCCTTGCCCCAAACATGGGACAAAGACTGCTGCCTCTGCGATACCACCCAAATTGACGTTATCAAACGTCCGCTCGCTTACGCGCGCCATCACGCGCGCCCCGATGGATAACGGGTGGGATACCCGTCGGTCCCTACTCCCCCGAGGTTTCGGTCCGCCCTCCGGAGCCCATTCGCCGGCCGCTCCCCGCCCCGTTCCCACCATCGGGGGCTCTCTGTGGGTTCCGCCTGCCGGTTACTTCTCTCCGTCACTGGTTTGAACTATTTCCTTGTTGTGTGACATTATATGCAGGCGGTCCCCGTTTGTCAACCCCTTTCCCGAAAAAAATATCAGCGCGTTAAAGCAAAAATTTTCCGTGGGTTCGGCCCGTTTTGGGTGTATGATAGAATAGAGAGACAAAGACAGGAGGCGGCGGCCGTGGACCATACCGAACTTATCCGGGCGATGCAGGCCCGCGAAAACGACGCCCTTCCCCGCTTCCAGACGGCCTTCGCCCCCCTGGTGAAGTACATCGTGGCCCCCATCCTGCCCGACCAGCGGGACCGGGAGGAGTGCCTGTCCGACGTGTTCCTCAGAGCCTGGGAGTCCATCGGGGACTATGACCAAGCAAAGGGGACGATCACTGCGTGGCTGGGGGCCATCGCCCGGAACGCGGCGCTGAACCGCCGGCGGGCCAACGAGCGCCGCCGGGAGGACGGCCCTCCCGACGAGGCCGCCCCCGCCCCCGGGGACGGCCCCGAGGAGGCCGCCCTCAAAGCCGAGGCCGTCCGGGCGCTGTGGCGGGCGGTGGACCGGCTGGACCGCCGGGAGCGGGACCTGTTCCTCCGCAAGTACTACTACTACCAGTCCACCGCCCAGATCGCCGCCGAGCTGGGCCTGTCCCTCCGCGCCGTGGAGGGGAAGCTCTACCGCGTCCGCAAGCGCCTGCAAGACGAGCTGGGAGGTGTGTACCGTGGATGAGTTCGACAAGCTGCTGTATCAGGGCGCGGCCCAGCTCCCCCCGGAGGAGGCCACCCTCTCCCCCGAACCCCCCAGGCCATGGAAAGCGCCTCTGGACCGGGTCTGCCTGGGGCTGGCCCTCATCACCGTCACCCTGGACTTTCTGTATCTGGACGTCATCCTCCCCGCCATCGGCACAGTCCTTCTGTGGCTGGGGCTCCGGGCCCTCCGCTGGGAGAACGGGGCGTTCCGCTTCGCCTACGGGTGCGCCACCCTCTACGCCGTTCTCCGGTTCGCCGCTATCATTTCCTTGGCAACCCCTCTGGACCACTGGCTGGCGGAAATCATCGACATGGAGTGGCACACCGCCACAGGGGCGGTCCCCTTCCACTCCGTGGTCCGGGTGGGGGTCCTCCAGCTGACGCTGACCCTGGCGGCGGCGGGGCTGTGGCAGGGCCTCAAGGCGGTGTTCCGCAAGGCGGGCCAGAGGCCCAGGACCGGCTCCGCCGGGGCGGTGACGGTCATGGTGTTCCTGCTGTTCCCCCTGGCATGCGTCGGGCTGACGGGCTGGCTGCTGGTGGGGCCCCTCCTGCTGATCTGGGTCCTGCTGCTCCGCAGCCTGTTCAAACTGAGCCGCTCCCTGGACGAGGCGGGCTACGCCCTCTCCCCCGCCCCGGTGAAGGTGTCCGACGGCAAAGCCGCCGCCCTCTGGCTGGGTACCGCCCTGGCCGCCGTCATCGTCCTGCCCCTCTGCTTTACCCGCCTGCCCGTCAAGTCCGAGACCCCTGTGTGCAAAGAGGACGACCTGAACTCCCCTCTCCGCGCCCATCTGATCGATCTGGGGTTCCCGGAGGACCTGCTCTCCGAACTGCGGGACGGCGACGTGGCCCGGTTCCAGGGGGCCTACGGCGTCACGGTGAAGGGGTATGCCGGCTCCGGCAATTACCCCGACGGCATCCCCAATATCACCCTGGCAGAGGTCCCCGTAGCCGACGAAACGTACGGCTTCCGCATGGTCTACCTGGCCCGGCTGGATTGGGATCACATGGACGACAGCCATCTGCGCTTTTACACCGAGGGGCTCCGCGTCCAGCCCGACTACCACGGCGCCTTTGCCAGCCTGGACTGCATGGAGGGCCGGCTGGAGTGGGAGGAGGACGGGGTGTTCCACACCGCCCCCCTGGACCTCCGGGTCATCGGCTGGCTGGACTATACCGCCGACTTCTCCCTCCCCGCCCATCCCGACGGCGGCAGGGTGACCGGCTGGCTGTTCTGGTCCGGGGCGCCCACCCACCCCACCGAGCCCTATATCTTCAACGCCTCCATCACCTGCGCCCACCGGCTCGCCCCCTGGGTCTACCCCTATGAGCTGGCCTCCGGCGGCGTGCTGCAGAACGATCCCGGGGCGCTGTTCCCCTCGCGAAGCTGGCGCACCTTCCAGAATGTCTTCACCTGCCACGCCGCCCCGGAGGGGGAGTACGAGGAGTACAGGCTCTGATACGGGAAAGGCCCCGCCGTTCGGCGGGGCCTTAAACCTGTCAGGGCGGGCCGGCGGGGTTCTTTGCCGCGTTTTTCCATCCGCGCGGTTGACAACCCCGCCGGGAACAGATATACTGGTCTCCAGAGAAATAAGGCAAAGGGGCCTGGAATGACTATGGCAAATCGCATCGGGTTCGACAATCAGAAGTACCTGGAGACCCAGTCCGCCCGCATCCGGGAGCGGATCGCCCAGTTCGGCGGCAAGCTGTATCTGGAGTTCGGCGGCAAGCTGTTCGACGATTACCACGCCGCCCGGGTGCTCCCCGGCTTCGCCCCGGACAGCAAGATCCGGATGCTGCTGGAGCTGAAGGACAGCGCCGAGATGGTCATCGCCATCGGCGCCGCGGCCATCGAGCAGAACAAGATCCGGGGGGATCTGGGCATCACCTATGACGAGGACGTGCTCCGTCTCATCGACGCCTTCCGGGCGGAGGGGCTGTACGTGGGCAGCGTCGTCATCACCCAGTACTCCGGCCAGGCCGCGGCGGACGCCTTCAAGCGCCGCCTGGAGGGGTTGGGCGTCCGGGTATATCTCCACTACCCCATCTCCGGCTACCCCCACAACGTGTCCCTCATCGTGTCCGACGAGGGGTACGGGCGCAACGACTACATCGAGACGGAGCGGCCCCTGGTGGTGGTCACCGCCCCCGGCCCCGGCTCCGGCAAGATGGCCACCTGCCTCAGCCAGCTCTATCACGAGCACAAGCGGGGCCGCCGGGCGGGGTACGCCAAGTTCGAGACCTTCCCCATCTGGAACCTGCCCCTCCAGCACCCGGTAAATCTGGCCTACGAGGCCGCCACCGCCGATCTGAACGACGTGAACATGATCGACCCCTTCCACCTCCAGGCCTACGGGGAGACCACCGTCAACTATAACCGGGACGTGGAGGTCTTCCCGGTGCTGGCCGCCATGTTCGAGAAGATCACCGGCAAGAGCCCCTACCGCTCCCCCACCGACATGGGGGTGAACATGGTGGGTCAGTGCATCGTGGACGACGAGGCGGTGTGCGCCGCCGCGAAACAGGAGATCATCCGCCGGTACTATACCGCCCTGTGCGACCGCCGCCGGGGCCAGGGGAACGACGAGGTGGTGTACAAGCTGGAGCTGCTGATGAAGCAGGCGGGCGTATCAGACGCCGACCGCCCCGTCCTGGCCGCCGCCGAGCGGCGGGCGGAGGAGACGGGGGAGCCCGCCGCCGCCATCCAACTGCCCGACGATACCATCGTCACCGGCAAGACCTCCGACCTGATGGGCGCCTCCTCCTCCGCCCTGCTCAACGCCCTGAAGCGGCTGGCCGGCATCGGGGACGAAGTGGACCTCATCTCCCGGCAGGCCATCGAACCCATCCAGGGGGTGAAGGTGGGCCACCTGGGCAGCCGCAACCCCCGCCTCCACAGCGACGAGATCCTCATCGCCCTGGCCATCTCCGCCGCCACCGACCCGCTGGCAGCCGGGGCCCTGGCCCATCTGGACGACCTCCGGGACTGCGAGGCCCACTCCTCCGTCATCCTCTCCGCCGCCGACAGCGGCATCTACTCCAAGCTGGGCCTGCGCCTCACCTGCACGCCGCGCTATCAGACCAACCAGCTCTATCACAAATAGATCCGGACAGAACCGCGAAGGGCCGCCTGAGGGCGGCCCTTTTCTCACCATTTGTTCTCCACTTTCTCCGCGAAGCCCATGAAGTCCTTGATCTCCAGCCTGGTCCCGTCGTCCAGCACCGCCGTGCCGGTGAACCGGCCGAACACCTGGTGCTGATCGCTTTTCAGCACCTTGAAGTCGGTGTTGGAGGCCCGGTCGATGATGGGCGTGAAATCCATCTCGAACCGCCCGTCGTCGCTGGTGAAGGTCCATGGCTTGAGGTAGTCCTCCTTCTTCCCGTTCATGGGGATGTTGAACTTTACCTCCGACAGCTTGTGGGCCTTCCCCCTGTAGAACAGCATATTCTCGGTGGCGGCGGAGGTGTCCCCGAAGCCGTACCCGATGTTGAACCCGAAGGGCTCCCCGCCCACCAGGCCGGAGGCTGACCCCCAGTACCAGGTATTGTGATAGGTCCACACCCCGCGGCCCCAGTCCAGCACGCCGAAGGACTCCGCCGGGTCGAAGGCATACTCCTCCGCGCCGATCTTTACCGTGCCCTTCGCCCGCATACAGTTGATCTTCTGGTTGAAATAGAAGTGTCCCCGCTTGTTAAAGGGGGTGCAGATGACCATGGACTCCTCCGGCTCCTCCGTCAGCTCCACGCAGATGTCGATGGCGTCCTGTCCCCGGAATTTGTCCATGTGGGCGGCGAGGACCCGCCGGCCCCCGTCCACGATGAACACCAGGGCGTACCCCCTGCCGGAGATGGCGGAGGTCCCCTCCGACGAGGCGGCGGGCAGGGCGGTGCCGCCCATAGGGAAGGCCCGCATGGGGCTTTTTGTGATCTGCCAGGGGACCCCTTCAAAGTGCAGGAAAGAGATCGAATCCAGCCCCATGTAACCGTTGTCCGCGATGGTCATGGCCACGCCGAACCGGTCGTTGCCCACGTAGTAATAGTCCCACTCCTTCAGCCGGTGGGCGCCCGCCTTCACCGCCCGCCGGTCATAGACGGGCAGGAGCTTTTTGGCGTACCCCGGCTGGGTCAGGTTCCCCTGCCCGTCCAGCAGGGGGATGGCCTCGACGATCTCATGCTGCATGAAAAGCCCTCCTTCTGATCCTGACTGCCTTCCCGCTCCCGGCGGGGAGGCGTTCTTGTTTTCTGAGTGAAATTATACATCAAAAAGGGCGGACAGGCAATCTTTTTCTCTCTCCCGCATACGCTTTCCCCATGGGGGTGAGAGGATGCTGACGATCCTGCGGAAAAGCGGGTTCCGGGACGCTTTGGCGGGCCTGGCCCTGCTCGTGGCCACGGCCGCCCTCGTCGCAGCGCCAAAGGAGGCCATCGCCGGGGCCAAGGACGGGCTGACGCTGTGCTTCAACGTGATCGTCCCCTCCCTGTTTCCCTTCTTTGTGCTGTCCTCCCTGGTGGTGGACCTGGGGCTGGCGGCCTATCTGGGCCGGGCCATGGAGGGCCTCATGCGCCCCCTGTTCCGGGTCAGCGGCAGCTGCGCCGCGGCGGTGGCGCTCGGCTTCATCGGCGGCTACCCGGTGGGCGCGCGGACCGCCCTCCAGCTCTACCAGCAGGGCCTCTGCTCCAAGACGGAGGCGGAGCGGCTGCTGGCCTTCTGCAACAACTCCGGCCCCGCGTTCATCCTGGGCGTCGTCGGCGCGGGGGTGTTCGGGGATGGCCGGGTGGGCCTGCTGCTCTATCTCACCCACGCCCTGGCCTCAGTAATGGTGGGGCTGCTGTTCCGCTTTTACGGCGGGCCGGAGCGGGGCGGCGTCCCCGCCCGCCGCCCCAAGCCCATCGGGACGGTGACCCTTCCCGCCGCCTTTACCGGCGCGGTGACGCGGGCCATGCAGAGCACCCTGAACATCTGCGGCTTCGTCATCTTTTTCGCGGTGGTGCTGCGGATGCTCTCCGCCTTCGGGGTGCTGTCGGCGGTGGCAGACCTTCTCTCCCTGCTGGGCTTCCAGGAGGAGTGGGCGCGGCGGCTGGTGGCCGGCCTGCTGGAGCTGTCCTCCGGGGTGTCCTCCCTCCAGGGGGAGGCGCAGCTGGCGGGGCGGGTGTCCATGGCAGCCTTCATGCTGGGCTGGGCGGGGCTGTCCGTCCACTGCCAGGTGCTCTCCTTCCTGGTGGACAGCGCCCTCTCCGCCAAGGTCTATCTGGCGGGCAAGCTGTGCCACGGCCTCATCGCCGCGGGGCTGACCTATGCCCTTACGAAAGTCGTCCCCCTGTCCGCCCCGGTGGCCGATTACCTCATCGATCAGACGGAATCCATCGCCGCCCTGGACTTCTCCAGCGCCCTGGCCATCTCCACGGTGGCCGCCTTCGCGGGGTGGCTGACCATCACCGCCCTGTGCGGCGTCCTGCTGCGAAAAAAGGGTGGAAATCCGCCCCGCAAGGGTGTATAATGCTTCTCAGGATCGAAAACCCGCGAAGGGAGCGAACGAACATGCTGTTTGACCGGGGCATAGAACCCCGCTGCGCCTACTGCAAATCGGGCGAGCCGATGGATGAGGAGCGCATCATCTGCGTAAAAAAGGGCGTGGTATCCCCCTCCGGGGCCTGCCGCGCCTTCCGGTACGACCCCTTGAAGCGGATCCCGCCCAAGCCCACCCTTCCCCGCTTTGACCGCTTCAAGGACGAGGATTTTACGCTGTAAACGGGCGGCTGCGAAAACTCCCCCGGCCGGCGGCCGGGGGAGTCGTCATATCCTGGACGGGCCCGGTCACAGGCCCATCACGTTGATGAGCAGGATCCACGCCAGCCCATAGTAGGTCACCACGGCCACCAGGTCGTTCAGCGTGGTGATGAGGGGGCCGGAGGCCACGGCGGGGTCGATGTTCAGCTTGTGGAACAGCAGGGGGATCGCCGTGCCGGAGATGCTGGACAGCAGCATGGCCACCATCAGGGCGGAGCCGGTACAGAAGGACATGGAGAAGGCAGAGAGGGGCGCCTGCCCCTTCAGCAGCATCAGATATCCGCCGATGAGGACGAAGGAAAGCCCGCCCAGGATCAGGCCGTTCAGCAGCCCCACCCGGGCCTCCTTCAGCACCAGGAACAGCTTCTGTTTGCCGCTGACCTGTTCGTCCGTCAGCACACGGATGGTGACGGCCAGGGACTGTGTGCCGGCGTTGCCGGCCATATCCAGCACCAGGGACTGGAAGGCCACGATGAGGGCCAGGTGGGACACCACCGGCTCGAACAGGCCCACCACCGTGGACACGATCAGGGCCAGCACCAGCAGGACGATCAGCCAGGGCAGCCGCTTGCCGATGCTCTTGCGGAGCGGCTCCTCCAGATCCTCCTCGGCGGTCAGGCCGGCCAGCCTGGCGTAATCCTCGCCCAGGGCGTCATCCACCAGTTCGGTGATCTCCTGGGCGGTGAGGACCCCCTGCAGCTTGTTGTCCCGGTCCAGCACGGGGATGGAGTCCTCGGAATAGCCCCGGATGCGGTCGATGCAGTCCCCGATCTCCTCCTCGGCGTACACATAGGGGTAGGAGGTCATGACGATGTTGTCCAGATCGGAGCCCTCCCGGGCGATGATCAGGTCCTTCAGGTCGATGGCGCCGGACAGGGTGCCGTCCTCGTCCACCACATAGAGGGTGGAGATGTTGTCGTTCTCCGCCGCCTGGTCCACCAGCTCCCGCATGGCCTCCCGGACGCTCAAGCCCGCGTGGATGGTGACGTAGTTGGTGGTCATCCGGCTGCCGATCTGGTCCTCGTCAAAGGAGAGGGCCAGGGTGATCTCCCGGCGGGCGTCGTCATCCAGCAGCTCGATGAGGATGCTGCGCTCCTCCCGGCTCAGCTGGCGCAGATATTCCACCACCACCGGGACCTCCAGCTTGCCCAGCACCGCCACGCGGCGGCGGATGGTCAGCTCGGCCAGGTACTGCTGAGGCTCGTCGGCGTACTCGAACACGTTGGCCAGGGTGCCGGTGTCCAGCAGGCCGTACATCTTCTTCCGCTCGTCCCGGGTGAGCAGCTCCAGAGCCATGGCCATGTCGTTCTCATGGTAGTCCATCAGGCGCTCCCTCATGGGCCTGGGGGCCAGACCGCTGCGGATCAGCGCGGCGATCTCGTTTTTGTAGTCCGGGTGCTCGGGGGCGGGGCGCTCCTCCTCTTCCGGCTGCTCCGGCATCATCAGATCGGGATCCTTGTCGTCCATGTTCTCACCCCCGCAGGCTGATTTTACATCTAAATAATCATATCACAGAAAGAGGCCGGATTTCAACCGCAAAATCGAAATCCGGCCCCGCTTTTTGCGCGCTCCGCCGGTCCCGAGAAGGGCCTTCTCACAGGATATCTATATGCTCGCCGGCCAGCGCCTTGTTCATGCTGCGCACCGCGCAGAACTTGCCGCACATGGAACAGGAGTCCTCGTGCTCCGGCTTGCGGCTGTTCCAGATGGCCTTGGCGGTCTCCGGGTCCATGGCGCACTTCCACTGGGCCTCCCAGTCCAGGGCATGGCGGGCCTCGGCCATTTTATCGTCCATCTCCCGGGCGCCCCGCACCCCCTTGGCGATGTCGGCGGCGTGGGCGGCGATCTTGGAGGCCATGATCCCCTGCTTCACATCCTCCACGTTGGGCAGGGCCAGGTGCTCCGCCGGGGTGACGTAGCACAGGAAGGCGGCGCCGGAGGCCGCCGCGATGGCCCCGCCGATGGCGGAGGTGATGTGGTCGTAGCCGGGGGCGATGTCGGTGACCAGGGGCCCCAGCACATAGAAGGGCGCCCCCATGCAGATGGTCTGCTCCATCTTCATGTTGGCGGCGATCTGGTCCATGGGCACGTGGCCGGGACCCTCCACCATCACCTGCACGTCCTTCTCCCAGGCCCGCTTGGTCAGCTCGCCCAGGCGGACCAGCTCCTCGATCTGGCATACGTCGGAGGCGTCGGCCAGGCACCCCGGGCGGCAGGCGTCCCCCAGGGAGATGGTCACGTCGTACTCCCGGCAGATGTCCAGGATCTCGTCGAAATACTCGTAGAAGGGGTTCTCCTCCCCCGTCATGCACATCCAGGCGAACACCAGGGAGCCGCCCCGGGAGACGATGTTCATCTTCCGCTTGTGTCTCCGGATCTGATCGATGGTCTTGCGGGTGATGCCGCAGTGGAGGGTGACGAAGTCCACCCCGTTCTCCGCATGGAGGCGCACCACGTCGATGAAGTCCTTCGCCGTGAGGGTGTCCAGGTCCCGCTGGTAGTGGATGACCGAGTCGTACACGGGCACGGTGCCGATCATGGCGGGGCACTCGGCCGTAAGCTTCTTGCGGAAGGACTCGGTGTTCCCATGGGAGGACAGGTCCATGATGGCGTGGGCCCCCATGCTGACGGCCGCCATCACCTTCTCCATCTCCACGTTATAGTCCTTGCAGTCCCGGGAGACCCCCAGGTTCACGTTGATCTTGGTGCGCAGCATGGAGCCCACCCCCTCCGGGTCCAGGCAGGTGTGGAGCTTATTGGCGCAGATGACCACCTTGCCGCCGGCCACCAGGGGCAGCAGCTCCTCCACGGTCATGCGCTCCTTCTCCGCCACCCGGCGCAGTTCCGGCGTGACGACGCCCTTCCGGGCGGCCTCCATCTGGGTGTGATACTCTCTCATTGACAATTCCTCCTTCTTTCGGAACAAAAAAGCCCCGTTGCCGTCCGGAAACTGACAGGGCAACGGAGACTTGGGTAGCGGTTTAAAGTTCTTTTTGCTTACTTTTTCTTACAAGAAAAAGTAAGGGTCCCTACGTTGGCATTACCCAAATCAGGTTCCCGGCGGCGGTCCGCCGAGGGGTCGAAGCGGCGCTTCCTCTCAGCCCGGTGCCGGGCTCCCCCCGATATTCAGTTCTGATGTTAGCATACCACGTTTCGGAAAATTGTCAATAGAAAGTGGGCGGAGGACCTCTATATTGAGGAGAGCGGAAAACAGGGGCGGCCATCGGCCGCCCCTCAGTATCATCTCAAACCGTCTCTCAGCCGCTCCATCAGCGCCGCCGGGTCCTCCGCCGCCATGAACCCGCTCATGACGCAGGCCCCGGCGGCCCCGGCCTCCCGGACGGCGGCGATATTTTCCGGGGAAATGCCCCCGATGGCGTACACGGGGACGTCCACGGCGGCGCAGACCGCGCGCAGGAATTCCAGCCCTCTGGGCTCCAGCCCCGGCTTGCAGGCGGTGGCGAAGATGTGCCCCGCCGTGAGGCAGGTGCAGCCCAGCTTCCGGGCCAGGAGGGCGTCCTCCACGCTGTGGCAGGAGGCCCCCAGGGTCCGGAACACCCGCCGTTTCCCCTCCGGCATGGCTGAGAGCGCACGCAGCGGCATGTGTAAAGCGGTACAGCCTGTCAGCTTCGCCGCCTCTGGAAAGCTGTGGGCGACGCAGTCCACCTTATGGGACCGGCAGATGCCCATGGCCTCTCTCAGCAATCCGGCGTACTCCATCGGGGCCAGGTCCTTCTCCCGCAGGATGACGGCGGCGGGACGGGCGGCGGCGATCCGCTCAAGCTGCACAAGGAAATCTCCTTTACACTGTTTGCGGTCTGTGACGCAGATGATCTCAAACATACAGGTAATCGTTCAGCACCGGCTGGAGGCCCTGGCCCTCCATGTCTTGGTACATCTTGTCGAAGCTGCGGCCGTCGTCGATCTCGAACTGCTCGTCCCCCTGCTCGCCGCCGGTGTCCGTGCCGCTGTACTTGCTCTCGTGGTCCCCCACGCCGGTGGACACCCCCGCCGAGACCTTGGTGGCGGCGATCTTCACGATGCCGTTGCGGAACCGGGCGCTCTCTCTTGAGGACACGGTGATCCCCGCAAAGGGCAGGAAGATGCGGTAGGCGCACAGCACCTGGCACAGCTGCCTCTCCCCCACGTCCTGGGGGTTGATCTTGTCGTTGTTCACGATGGGCCGCAGCCTGGGGCAGGACAGGGACATCTCCGCGTGGGGGTACTTCCGCTGGAGATAGTAGACGTGAAGGGCGGTGGCCAGGGCGTCCTTCCGGAAGTCGGCCAGGCCCAGCAGGGCCGAGAAGGCCACGCCGCGCATACCGCCCCGGAGGGCCCGCTCCTGGGCCTCGAACCGGTAGGGCCACACCCGCTTGTGTCCCATCAGGTGGAGCTGCTCGTACCGGTCGGAGTCGTAGGTCTCCTGGAACACGGTGACGTAGTCCGCCCCGCACTCATGGAGATAGGCGTACTCGTCGGTGTTCACAGGGTAGATCTCCAGCCCCACCATGCGGAAATACTTCCTCGCCAGTTTGCACGCCTCGCCGATGTACTGCACGTCGCTCATGGCGCGGCTCTCGCCGGTGAGGATCAGGATCTCCTCCATGCCGGAGCGGGCGATGACCTCCATCTCGTGCCCGATCTGCTCCAGGTCCAGCTTCATCCGGCGGATGTGGTTGTAGCAGTTGAAGCCGCAGTAGACGCAGTAGTTCTCGCAGTAGTTGGCGATGTACAGCGGCGTGAACAGGTACACCGTGTTGCCGAAGTGCTTTCTCGTCTCCAGCCGGGCCTTCTCCGCCATCCGCTCCAGGAAGGGCTCCGCCGCCGGGGACAGCAGGGCCTTGAAGTCCTCGACGGAACAGGTCTCGTGCTCCAGGGCAGCCCGCACATCCCTGGCGGTGTAGGCGGCGGGGTCGTACCCCCTCATCTGGGAGATGACCTTGTCCATGATGTCGGATTCGATCCGCTCCATCCCCGGCAGATAGGCCATGTGGTCGGTCCGGCTGGAGGGGTCGTTCTCCAGGTGGTGTTTCTTCTCCAGCGCCGCCGGGGAGAGGGCGTCGGAGTCGATGAAATACTGGTTGTCCATGGGATCACCTCAAAAACCCCGTCAGCGGGTCGGAGGCGTCGGCCCCGCGGGTCAGCACCCGGCCCAGGCCGGACAGATAGGCGGCACGGCCCGCCTCGATGGCGTTCCTGAACGCCCCCGCCATGAGGGGCAGGTCCCCGGCGGTGGCCAGCGCCGTGTTGGCCATGACGGCGGCGGCGCCCATCTCCATGGCCTCGCAGGCCTGGGAGGGCCTGCCGATGCCGGCGTCCACGATGATGGGCAGGTCGATCTCGTCGATCAGGATCTGGATGAACTCTTTGGCGGCCAGCCCCTTGTTGGAGCCGATGGGGGCGGCCAGGGGCATGACGGCGGCGGCCCCGGCGTTGACCAGATCCCGGGCGGCGTACAGGTCGGGATACATGTAGGGCAGCACCACGAAGCCCTCTTTCGCCAGGGTCTCGGTGGCTTTGATGGTCTCCTGGTTGTCGGGCAGCAGGTATTTGCTGTCCCGCATGATCTCGATCTTCACGAAGTCGCCGCAGCCCAGCTCCCGGGCCAGCCGGGCGATGCGCACCGCCTCCTTGGCGTCCCGGGCCCCGGAGGTGTTGGGCAGCAGGGTGACGCCCTCCGGAATGTAGTCCAGGATGCTCTCATGCTCCTTGGTGTTGGCCCGGCGCACCGCCAGGGTGATGATCTGGGCCCCGGCGTCCTTCACCGCCGCCTCGATGAGCTTCAGGGAGTACTTCCCCGAGCCCAGGATGAACCGGGAGGTGAACTCCCTCCCGCCTAAAATCAGCTTGTCTTCCATTGTTATCTTCCTTTCTTACGGTTCCAAATCGCCCGCTAAAATGCGTAAGATCATCGTGGCCTCGTGCGCCGCGCACGCCGCCACCCGGCTGCTCACCAGGGGCAGGCCGTCCGCCACCTCGCTGACCCCGTCGCCGCAGAGGTAGAGGGTCCTCCCCACCCGCCGGGTGCGGATCAGGTTGGCGCTGTCCAGACCGGCCATCCCCACGCCGGACACCAGCGGCGTCGTGGGGTAGTTCTCCAGCACCCCCTGGACCAGCATGGCCTTGGCCTCGGCTTTATCAAACGCCTCGCAGATGACGGCGCAGCCATCGAACAGGCCGGGGATATGGCCCTCGGTGATCTTCAGCGTCCGGGCCGTGACCTCACAGTAGGGATTGATGCGGGCCAGCGTCTCCGGCAGGGCCTGGGTTTTCAGCATCCCCAGCTGCTCCACGAAATACTGCTGCCGGTTGAGGTTGCTCATGTCCACCCGGTCAAAGTCCAGAAGGAACAGCTCCCCCACCCCGGCCCGGGCCAGCATCACCGCGATATTGGAGCCCAGGCCGCCCAGGCCGCAGATCGCGACTTTGGCCGCCTGGAACCTCGCCTGACGCTCCGCCCCGTGGCGCTCCGCCAGGGCGGCGTAAAATTCTTCTCGTGTCGGTAACAAAGGTCCCATCGACCTCCTTTTTCGTTGCCGTGCATAAACGGTTCGATAGCTGGATCTACGCGGCGGTCAAAGGCTCTTTTTGCCTGCTTTTTCTCTCGGAAAAAGCAGGTCAGCCGCCGCCTACAAAATTGACGATCTCGATCACGTCTCCGTCTCTGAGGACTGTTTCGCCGTATTGGGCCTTGGGCACGATCTCCTCGTTGCGCTCCACGGCGATGCGCTTGGGGTCGTAGCCGTGCCCGGTCAGCCAGTCCAGCAGGTTCATGCCGTCCAGGGGCAGTTTTTCCCCGTTGATGGTCACCATACAAACGCCTCCTTTTCAGAAAAAAGGCCGCGCGAAAAGATCACACCCGAGGTGGTGTGCCCCTTCGCGCGGCCTTTCGTCCGCACTCTGTTTGACAGTATATCGGTTCCGCGGGCGGATGTCAAGCCCAAAATCAGGGCTTGGGGATGCGGCCTCAGCCCGGAGGCCAGGTCATATCCCGGCCGGCCAGCACGTGGAAGTGCAGATGGGGCACGCTCTGTCCCGCCTGCTCCCCGCAGTTGGACACCACCCGGAAGCTGGCGATGCCCATCTCCTTTGTCACTTTGGTGATGACCTCGAAGATGTGGGCCACCACCGCGGAGTTCCCCCCGTCGATCTCCCCGCAGGAGCCGATGTGGTCCCTGGGGATGACCAGGAAGTGGGTGGGGGCGGCGGGGGCGATGTCGTAAAAGGCATAGCACAGCTCGTCCTCGTACACCTTTTTGCTGGGAATATCCCCCTTGACGATCTTACAGAACAGGCAGTCGTCCTTGTACATGGAAAAACCTCCTTACACGAATTTGTTCAGATCCGGGTCATAACGGTAGTCGATGGCCGCCAGAGCGGCCTCGATCCGGGCCCGGTCGGCGTCCAGGGCGGCGCACAGCTCGTCCAGACCGGCGTACTCGTCCCGGAGCTTGGTGTTCACAAAGCTCAGCAGGATAACAGGATCGTTTGGGATCATGGCATGTCCTCCCCGGTGCGGAACTCGAACGTGAAGGTGACGGTGTCCTCCGGGCCGGGCGCGTGGGGCGGAAGCTCCACCCCCGGCGGGGGCTCCAGGCCCAGCACGTCGTAGTATTCGGCGGAGAAGTTCAGCACGGACGGGTCGAAGGCGGCCTGCATGGCCTTGACCTTTTCAAAGGGGTCCTCCGGCGTCAGGCCGAACTCCGCCGCGATGGCGGCCAGGGCCGCGTTCTTCTTCGCGAAGAACGCCTCGCACCCCGGCCAGGAGGCCTCCGCGTCCTCCCGCAGCAGGTCCCGGAACTGTTTCTCGTTCATCCACCAGATCTGGGAGACGGGGTTGGCGTCCCGGCAGAACAGCACGAAGGACAGAAACTGACGCAGGTCCTCCCCCACCGGCAGCACGTAGGTCCCGATCTCCCCCATGGAGGGGTCCACGCAGTACACCCGCTCGTCCCCCGGCAGGAGGACGAAGTGGACGCCGTCGCAGCCGATATCTCCCACCGGCTCCGCCCCCACGGGGGTGCAGAAGTAGGGCTCCAGTTCCATCCCTCTCTGCTCCAGCCCCAGGGCGGACAGGTCGATGCCCAGCGCCCGCAGGCGCTTTAAGTCGTCTCTGGTCATAGGCAGCCTCCTTACGCGCCCACCTTGGACGCCACGAAGTCGTCCAGGGCGGCCAGGGCGTCATCCAGCTTCAGAGGATCGCTGCCGCCGCCCATGGCGGAGTCGGGCTTGCCGCCGCCCTTGCCGCCGCAGATGGGGGCGATGGCCTTGATGATGTCCCCTGCCCTGACCCCCTTGGCGATGGCCTCCTTGCCGCAGATGGCCTGGAGGGTGATCTTGGAGCCGTTGATACAGGCCAGCACCGCGGCGATGGCGTCGCTCTTGGCCTTGAGGGTGTCTCCCATCTGGCGCAGGCGGGCGGCGTCGGCGTCGGGGATGACGGCGGTGAGCACCTTGACCCCGCCCACATCGTGGCCGCCGAACAGGATGCGGTCGGCCTCGCCGGCGGCCTCCTTGGCCTTGAACTTCTCCACCTGGCGGCGGAGCTCCCGCAGCTCCTCCACGCTCTGCTCCGCCTTGGCCCGGAGCTCGGCGGGCTTGGCCTTCAGGATGGCGGCGGCCTCAAAGAGGACCTGCTGGTTGCGGTTCATGACCTCCAGAGAGGCCCGGCCGGTGGTGGCCTCGATCCGGCGGACGCCGCTGGCCACCGAGAACTCGCTGGCGATGTGGAACACGCCGGCCTTGGCGGTGTTGTCCAGGTGGGTGCCGCCGCAGAACTCCACGGA
>CANRFU010000020.1 GCA_947629975.1 uncultured Oscillospiraceae bacterium
CTTTTCGTGGGCCAGGGCGTGGAGGCACACCTCCAGCAGCCGGTCCGGCTCAGGCAGCCTGCCCCTGCCCTCCGCGCCGCAGGCCAGCCGGCCCTCGGCCGGCTCTACGATCTTCCAGCCGTAGTGCCGGAGGATGGCCAGATTGTCCTGGGTCACGGGGTTTTCATACATCCCGGTGTTCATGGCGGGGGCGGCGGCCTTGGGACACCGGCAGGCCAGGACGGTGGTGGTGAGCATATCGTCGGCGATGCCGTGGGCCAGCTTGGCCAGCACATTGGCGGTGGCCGGGGCGATCAGCACGAGATCCGCCCGGTCCGCCACGGCGATGTGCTCCACGCTGTGGGTGAAGTTCCGGTCGAAGGTGTCCACCAGCGCCCTGTTCCCGGTGAGCTGCTCAAAGGTGAGGGGGGTGACGAACCGGGTGGCGTTGACGGTCATGAGCACCTGAACATCGGCGTGCTGCTTCACCAGCATGGAGGCCAGCGCCGCCGCCTTGAAACAGGCGATGCCGCCGGTGACGCCCAGCACCACGGTCTTTCCCCTCAGCACGGCGTTTTCCCCCTCTCCGTGTTTTTTTCGTACAGCAGCCGCAGGCCCAGCAGGAGCAAGTCGGGCTGGAGTTTGAATTCCCGTTTGCAGTAGGGCGCGATGGAGGGGGCCAGCCCCCCGGTGAGGACGGCGGTCACCGGCCGGCCCAGCTCCTCCTCCACCCGGTCCACCAGCCCGTCCATCATGGCGGCGCAGCCGTAGATCGCCCCCGCCTGCATACAGTCCACCGTGTTTTTACCGATGAGGGCCTTGGGCGGGCCGAAACTGATGTGGGGCAGCTGGGCGGTCCTGCTGGACAGGGAGTCCACCGCCACCCGCAGACCGGGGATGATCATGCCGCCCAGATAGGCGCCGTCCGCCCCGATGACGGAGAGGGTGGTGGCGGTGCCCATATCCAGCACCGCGATGGGGGCGGGATAGAGGCTTTTGGCCGCCACCGCGTCCACGATCAGGTCGCTGCCCACCTGGGCGGGATTGTCTACCCGCAGGTCCAGATCGGTGGTCACGTCCCGGCCCACCACCAGCACCGTCCTGCCGGTGAGCAGCTTCACCGCCCCGGGGAGGGTGGAGCGCAGAACGGGCACCACCGAGGACAGGATGCCCCCGCCGATGTCCTCCGGCCGGACTTTGTGCATGGCCAGGATCCCGCGGAACAGCAGGGCGTACTCGTCCTCCGTCTTGTCCGGGTCGGTGGCGCACCGGGCGGAGAAGACCAGTTCCTCCCCCCGGAACGCCCCCAGCACGATATTGGTATTGCCCACGTCGATGGCGAGGATCATCCGTCCCACCTCATTTCATCACATCTTCAGGGCGCGGGCCACCGCCTTGGTCACGATCCCGCCGATGACGAGCCCCGTCAGCGCCTCCACCAGTCCCTGGACGCCCACGGAGAGCACCACGAACATCAGCGGCCCGGAGGCCCCCAGGGCCGCCAGCCGCTCCTGGACGTAGCCGGTCTGATAGAATACCAGCACGATGTAGCCCATGAACAGGATGGTGTTGAGCAGCGGCGCGGCGAGGCCTCCCGCAAAGTAGCAGACGGTGTCGGTCTTGTCGATCTTTTTCAGGCCCATAAACAGCAGCCCCGTCAGCACCCCCACCAGGATGCGCATACCCACGCACAGGATGAAGGTATGGACGGGACTGATCTGAAAGAAAATGCCCGTCATCACAGAGCCGCCGGAGACGGCGTCGTAAAAGCTGGTGAAGCCGTAGATCATCCCCAGCACGCCGCCCGCCACAGGCCCCATGAGCATGGCGCCGATGGCGATGGGCACCATGGTGAAGGTCATGTTCAGCGGCCCCACAGGGATGCTGGAGATACCGGTCAGCTTCATCACCAGGATGACGGCTACCAGAAGGGCCAGCTGAGCGAGCTTCAGGACATTTTCGCGTTTCATTGCTGTCGTCATATTCAATTCCTCCTTGCTGTCGTTCCGCCCCGGCGGATACAACGCGTCTGCCTGATTCCAGGCCCTGTTATTATAGCGGAACGCGAGCCGCTTTGCAAGGGGGACCCGCCGGTTTTCTGAACGATGCCGTCCGGCGGGACAGGGAAGGGGCCGGCGCAAACGCCGGCCCCTCTCGGATCAGCTCAGTTTTTCCAGCCCCAGCCGCAGCCGGCGGAGGGTCTCCTCCCGGCCCAAAATGCGGCAGATCTCCACCGCCCCGCCGGGGGTGACGGCCTTGCCGGCGGCGGCGATGCGCACCGGCCACATGAGGGTGGCGTTCTTCACCCCCAGGGACTCTGCCAGGGCGATCAGCCCGTCGTGGATGGGGCCCTGGCTCCAGTCCGCCAGCCCCTCCAGCATGGGGATGGCCGCCTCCAGCATCCGCCAGGACACCTCCGGGTCGGTCTTGGACTTCTTGTTGGTGAACAGCCCTGCGTCGTAGTCGGGCAGTGCGTCGAAAAAGTCCACCTTCTCCGGGATATCGGACAGCTTCTCGCACCGGGCCTGGAGCAGGGCGGCGATGTCCGCCACGTCATAGGCGGGGTTTTTCACCGTCTGCCTGATCCAGGGCTCGGCGGCCTGGGCGAAGTCCTCCGGCGCCATGGCGCGGAGGTAGGAGGCGTTGAAATAGGTGAGTTTCGCCATGTCGAAGGCGGCGGGGGACTTGGATACCCCCTCGATGTCGAACACCCGCGCCAGCTCGTCCAGGGTGAAGAACTCCCGTTCGGCCAGCTCCCCTCTGGGGGCCCAGCCCAGCAGGGCCACATAGTTCACCACCGCCTCGTTCAGGTACCCCTGGGCTATCAGGTCCTCGTAGGAGGGGTCCCCGTGGCGCTTGGACATCTTGCGGACCGTCCCCGTCTCCGGGTCGGCGATCATGATGGAGGAGCAGTGGACATAGATGGGGATCTCCCAGCCGAAGGCCCTGTAGAGCAGATCATACTTGGGGGCCGAGGACAGGTACTCCGCGCCCCGCACCACGTGGGTGATGCCCATGAGGTGATCGTCCACCACGTTGGCGAAGTTATAGGTGGGCAGGCCGTCCCGCTTCAGCAGGATCTGATCGTCCAGCTCGCTGTTCTCCACGGTGATGTCCCCGTAGACCGCGTCCCGGAAGGTGGTGCTGCCCTCGTGGGGGATGCGCTGGCGGATGACGTAGGGCTCGCCGGCCTCCACCCGGGCTTTCGCCTCGGCGGGGTCCAGGTCCCGGCAGGGGTCGTCGGAGCGCTCGAACTGGCCGGAGTCCTCCTTGGACTCGGCCTTCTCGCAGAAGCAGTAGTAGGCCGCCCCCTTCTCCACCAGCAGCTCCGCGTACTTCTTGTAGAGGGGCCGCCGCTCGGTCTGGATGTAGGGGCCCACCGGGCCGCCCAGGTCGGGGCCCTCGTCCCAGGTGAGGCCGCAGCGGCGCATGGTGGCGTAGATCACGTCCACCGCGCCCTCCACCAGCCGGCCCTGGTCGGTGTCCTCGATGCGCAGCAGGAACTTGCCCCCCGCGTGCCGGGCGATGAGCCAGGTGTACAGCGCCGTGCGCAGATTCCCCACGTGCATGTACCCCGTGGGAGAGGGAGCGAACCGGGTGCGCACCTCCCCGCGGGGGATGCGGGCCTCCATGCCGTCAAACCACTGCTTGTCCATAAAACGACCTCCATGCCGTGTTTTTCCGGGAGTTATTGTACCAAACCCCGCCCCGTTTGTAAAGAAAAACAAAACCGCCTTTCGGCGGTTTTGGGAGTTTGTTGTCCGGGAGGTCCCGGCGGGACGCCCCGGTTATGAGAGAGAAGGGAGGATATTGATTGTCTGGCTGTTTCTTCCTGACAAAAAGAGGATACCACAGCCGGCCATCCAAGTGTTGGATAATCTGCAAAGAAATCGTGAATAATCTGTGAATAGGCGCTGTCCGCCTCAGCCCACCGAATAGGGCCCCCGCACCAGCAGTTTGACGGTGCCCGACGCGGCGGTGACGGAGCGGGTGTCGATGGTGACCAGATACAGGTGGTTGGTGACCAGAGCGTCCCCATTGTTGAGGGTGGAGCCGGCGGTGGAGTCGATGAGGCCGGGATCTTCGGAGGCCACGCAGGAGGCGGAGCCCACCCGGAGCATGATCTCACAGCCCACGTTCCCGGTGAGGGTCTGCCCCTTGGACAGGGTGACCACCCGGAAAGAGGCCGCGCCGGTCCTCTGGTCGATGGCGTCGTTCAGCGCGTCCTGCAGCTCGGACTTTTGGGCGCTGACGGCGTCCTCGGCCATCTGCTCCACCTGGGGCCGGAAGATCCGGTCCAGGTAGCTGAGGGTGACCAGAGGGTCCTCCCGGCCGCCCGCGGCGGCGGTGGCGGCGAAAACCACGGTGACGCCCAGCAGCGCGGCCAGAACGGCGCAGGCGATCTTCCACTTTTTCATATGTATCCCTCCATGCTCGGGGGACGCCGGCCGGAGGGCCGGCATCCCTGTATCGGCGGTAACTTCAAACCAATCGCTCGGGGCTGAGGCCGAAGCTGACGGCGATGGCGTTGTCCACCCGCCGCATGACCTGGTCGTCCACCCGCCCCATGTGCTCCCGCAGCCGCTTTTTGTCCAGCGTCCTGATCTGCTCCAGCAGGACCACCGAGTCCTTGGGCAGGCCGGAGCTGTTGGCGGCCAGGGTGATGTGGGTGGGCAGACGGGCCTTCCCCGTCTGGGAGGTGATCGCCGCGGCGATCACCGTGGGGCTGTGCCTGTTGCCGGTATCGTTCTGGACGATGAGCACTGGGCGGACGCCGCCCTGCTCGCTGCCCACCACCGGGCTGAGATCCGCGTAAAAAATGTCGCCGCGCTTGACGATGTTGTCCACAGGAACTTCACACTCCGCCGGATATAGTGCCCGGCTACGCCTATGTAGACCGGGTACTATCATTCTCCCACGGGGCGGAGGTTTTTATACCATCCGCAGAGGGCCAAAACCTCCGCGGCTCGCCGCCGGCCGATCCGGCGGGCTCCCTGTACATCTTATGCGGCAGGGGTCAGAGAGGTCGATCCTGGTAGAGACGGGGCACGCGGGGGGCCACCGCGCACAGCAGCTCATAGGAGATGGTGCCGGCGATGCGGGCGGGATGTTCCACCGGCAGGTGCTCCCCGAAGATCTCGGCCACGTCGCCGGGGCGGACGTCCTGCTCCGGGCCGAGGCCGATCATGCACATGTCCATGCACACCCTGCCCATGATGGGGCAGGGCCGGCCGCCCAGCCACACGGAGCCCTCGTTGGACAGGGCCCGGTGGAGGCCGTCGGCATAGCCGATGGGCAGGATGGCGACGCGCCCGCCGCCGCGGCCGAACCGGGCGGTGCGGCCGTAACTCACCGGGGTGTCCTCCGGCAGCTCCCGGACAGCGGCCACACGGCTCTTGAGGGCCATGACGGGGCGCAGGCCGGGGCCGTCCAGCCCCTCGCAGCAGGGATCAGGGTAGCAGCCGTAGAGGGCGATGCCGGGGCGGATCATGTCCAGATGGGTACAGGGATATTGTAACACAGCCCCGCTGTTGGCGCAATGGCGGATTTCAAATTCCAGGCCGTGGAGGGATTTACACCGGGCAAGGGTGTCCAAAAAGCGGGTAAATTGGAGCATGGTGTACCCCTCGCTGTCCTCTCCCGGCTCGTCGGACGCCGCGAAGTGGGTGAAGATCCCCTCCACGTCCAGGTGGGGCCAGGCGGCCAGGGCCGCCAGCTCATCGGCGGCGCGGATGGGGTCCTGACAGAGGACCCCCAGGCGGCTCATGCCGGTGTCGCATTTCAGGTGGACCCTGGCGGTCTTCCCCTGGGCGCCGGCGGCGTCGGACAGGGCCCTGGCCAGCTCCGGGGTAAACACCCCCTGGGTCAGGTCCAGGGCCACCACGTCTCCGGCCAGTTCCGGGGGGGTCATCCCCAGGATCAGGATGGGGAGGGTGATCCCCGCCTGCCGCAGTTCCCTGCCCTCGGCGAGGCAGGCCACCGCCAGGTAGTCCGCCCCCAGCGCTTCCAGCTTTTTCGCCACGGGGACCGCCCCGTGGCCGTAGGCGTTGGCCTTCACCGTGCCCAGGAATCTGCTGTCCGGGGCGCAGGCCCGCAGGGCCCGGTAGTTGTGTTCCAGGCTGGACAGGCTGATCTCAGCCCAGGTCCGTGCCGTCTCCTGTGTCATCGTCGGTCATCTCCAAAAAGGTAAACTCGCTGAACTGGGCGGTGAGGACCCGCACCCCGTCCCGGCTCAGCTCCGCGCTGAGAAGCGCCTGAGTGTCCCGGTCAAATACCAGCAAAAATTCCGAGCCGGTGTTCTCCTCCGCCTCCGGGTCCCGGCAGAGAGCCTGTAGCCGGGTCTGTTCCTCATCCGCCCAGGAACACTCGGCCATATAGCCGGAGGCCGCCTGCCGGAACAGCTCCGGGATGGCGGACACGGGGGTGAGGCCCTCTCCGTCCAGGTCCCCCAGGGAGAGGGCGGCGCCGTCATATTCCAGCACCGTCTCCCCCTCGGCCAGCCGGGCGGTGATCCCGGCGATCAGCTCCGGGGCGGTGACGGTGAGCACCGTCTCGCCGTCCTTCCGGCAGACGGCGTCTACGGTGAAGTCGTACACCCTGTCGCCGTACTCGGCGGTCAGATCCACGGTGGCGGAACAGCCCGCCATCTCCCGGTAACGCCGCTGGATCTGAAAGGCGGCGTCCTCCGGGGTCTCTCCCGCCGGGCCGCAGGCCGCCAGCAGGGTCATCATCAGTACACAGGCGAAAAGTCTGCGCACTTTTTCCGCTCCTCCGTTTTTCAGATGGTATGGTCCCGCTCCGTGTGGTCACGCAGCACCCCGGGCAGCTCGGCGAGCAGGTCGGACGGGGTCATGCCGTACTCTCCCAGCTTTTCCGCCGCCCGGTCCCCGGCCGTGCCGTGCCAGCACACCCCGGCGGCGGCCAGCTCCGCCGCGCCGGTATAGGGACCGTTCAGGCGCTTCTGGGCCAGCAGGGCGGCGATCATCCCCGCCAGCACGTCCCCAGAGCCCCCCTTGGCCATGCCGGGGTTGCCGGTGGTGTTGATCAGGCAGAGGCCCTCCGGCGCGGCGGTGACGGTGCCGTGTCCCTTCAAAACCAGCACACAGCCGTGGGCTTTGGCGAAGTCCCGGGCGGCGGCCAGCCGGTCCCCGATGGGGAGTGAGCAGCCCGTCAGCCGGGAGAACTCCCCGTCGTGGGGGGTGAGCACCGTGGGGGCGGAGCGTTTGTCCAACACATCTATATGCCCGCTCAGCGCGTTTATGCCGTCGGCGTCCAGCACCACGGGGATCTCCAGGTCGGAAAGGAGCCGCAGCACCAGTTCCTCGGTCTCAGGGGCGCGGCCCAGGCCGGGGCCGATGAGGGCCACGTCGCAGGAGCGCGCCTTGTCAAGAATGGCCTCGTAGTCGTCGGGCAGGGGGAAGGGCATGGCCTCGGTACATTTCACGGCCACGATGGGCCAGATCTCTCTGGGCACCCCCAGATACACCAGCCCCACGCCCGTCCGGACGGCGGCGCCGGCGGCCAGCACCGGGGCCCCGGTGTAGCCCACGCTGCCCGCCAAAATGAACACCTTGCCGAAGTCCCCTTTGTGGGCGGTCCGGGGGCGGCGGGGGAGCCGGAACTCGCCCTCCTGGACGGCCTCCACCCGCTCCGGGGAACGGAGGATGCTTCGATGGTGCAGGTCATGGGGGATGCCGATGTCCGCCACCCGCACCTCACCGGCGCGGGCGGCCCCTTCGCCGAGATACAGCCCCGGCTTGCCGCAGGTGAAGGTGACGGTGACGGTCGCGTTCACCGCCTCCCCCAGCACCGCGCCGGTGTCGGCGTGGACGCCGGAGGGGATATCGCAGGCCACGATGGGGGTGTGGGCCATGCGGTTCAGATATCGGATGGCGGAGCGGTACAGGCCCTCCACCGGCCGGGACAGGCCAACGCCGAACAGGGCGTCCACCGCGCAGTCGCAGGTGGACAGCCAGGCCAGCTGGAGCTGGGTCTCAAAGTCCAGGGCCTCCGGGTGATCCAGGTCCAGGCGGAAGGGCTCGACGGACCCCCCGGCCTCCTCCAGTCGGGCCATGTTGACGGCGGCATCGTGGGTCATCTTCTCCCGGCCGCCGAGGAAGTAGGTGTGGACCTGATAGCCCGCCGCCAGCAGCAGCCGGGCGGCGGCGAAGCCGTCCCCGCCGTTGTTGCCGGGGCCGCAGAACACGGCGATGCGGGGGATGGGGTCGGTGTTTTTGGACTCCACGATGGCCCGCAGCTCGTCCATCTCCCGCTGCTCCTCCTCGGTGGGCTGTTTGCCGTCGGAGGAGACGAAGACCACGGAGGTGAAGCTGCTGGGGTTGGGGCCGTCCGGCTCTGCCCGGTCGGGCAGAGGGACCAGGTCCATCACTGCCCCGACCACGGCCTGGGCGGCGTGCTCCATCAGGTCCAGGGAGGGGACGCCCCGGTCCTGGATGGCGGCGCGGTCCAGCTCTCTCATCTGGGCGGCTGTGGCGACGGGCTGCATAGGCGAGGCCTCCTTTCGGTATCCTCCCTATTATAGTGAAATTATCCTTGCATTTCAACTCCTTTTGTGATATAAAGGGTAGGTGCAAATGCGAAGAGCGGGAAAATGGCGAGTTTGCGCGTCCAAGAGAGGGGCGGTCACCGGCTGAGAGCCGCCCTGAGGCGTGTCGCCTGTTCGCCCGGGAGCGGCCCGCGAGAGCGGGACGGCGGCCCTCCGTTACGGGGCTTTGAGCGCGCGCCCTGGGCGCGAACGCGGGTGGTACCGCGGAAGGTCATGCCTTTCGTCCCGGTTCGGGACGGAGGGCTTTTTTGCTGCCGGAGGAACTGCCGGGAGCGGAGCTTGGGAGGGAAGAGAGCCCATGAGACGAAAAGACCGGGAAGTGGCCGATTTCGACGGCATCGTGGCCATCATGGAGCGGTGCGACGTGTGCCGGCTGGCCCTGAACGGCGGCGAATACCCCTACATCCTGCCGCTGAACTTCGGTATGGAGGTGCGGGACGGGCGGATCACACTGTACTTCCACGGCGCCATGGAGGGCACCAAGTACGCCCTCATGGAGCGGGACAGCCGGGCCAGCTTCGAGATGGATTGTGCCCACGAGCTGATTTTGGACGACGAGCATAAGACCTGCACCATGGCCTATCAGAGCGTCATTGGCCGGGGACACATTGAACCGGTGCCCGATGAGGAGAAGGAGGACGCCCTGCGCCTGATTATGGCCCACTACCGCCGGGAAGATTTTCCCTTTGGCCGGGCGGCGGTGCCCCGCACCAGGGTGTTCAAGCTGGCGGTAGAGTCCATGACCGGGAAGATCAGACCGAAAAAGTGACAAATGATTTGCAAATCCACTGAGTGCAAAGGAGTTTTGATATGAAAGAACAGTTAGCGAAGATCCGCGCGGCGGCCCTGTCCGCCTTTGAGGGGGCCCAGTCCAAGGTGGACCTGGACGCCCTGCGGGTCCAGTACCTGGGCAAGAAGGGCGAGCTGACGGCGGTGCTCAAGCAGATGGGCAGACTGTCCGCCGAGGAGCGCCCCGCCATGGGCCAGCTGGCCAACGAGGTCCGCGCCGCCCTGGAGAGCGCCCTGGACACCGCCTCCAAAAAGCTGGAGGAGGCCGCCCTGGAGCACAAGCTGAAGGCCGAGGCGGTGGACGTGACCATTCCCGGCAAGGCCCCCGCCATCGGCCACCGGCACCCCATGTATATCGCCCTGGACGAGATGAAGGAGATCTTCATCGGCATGGGCTTCACCGTGCTGGATGGGCCGGAGATCGAGCTGGGCGAGCTGAACTTCGACCGGCTCAACGCCGAGCCGGGCCACCCCAGTCGGGACTGGTCGGACACCTTCTACTTCGATGAGGACGAGCGGGTGATGCTCCGCTCCCAGACCTCCCCCATGCAGGTGCGGGCCATGGACTCCATGCCCCTGCCCATCCGCATCATCGCCCCCGGCCGGGTGTACCGCAAGGACGAGGTGGACGCCACCCACTCCCCCATGTTCCACCAGGTGGAGGGCATGGTCATCGACAAGGGAGTCACCATGGCCGACCTGAAGGGCACCCTCAACGCCGTCATCAAGAAGATGTACGGGGAGGACACCCAGACCCGGTTCCGCCCCCACCACTTCCCCTTCACCGAGCCCTCCTGCGAGGTGGACGTGCAGTGCCACAAGTGCGGCGGCGTTGGCTGCCCCACCTGCAAGGGCGAGGGCTGGATCGAGCTGCTGGGCGCGGGGATGATCCACCCCCACGTGCTGGAGATGGCGGGCATTGACCCGGAGGTGTACTCCGGCTGGGCCTTCGGCTTCGGCCTGGAGCGCACCGCCATGCGCCGGTTCAAGATCGACGATCTGCGCCTGATCTTCGAGAACGACGTGCGGTTCCTGGAGCAGTTCTGAGAGGGAGGAAGAAAC
Organism: uncultured Oscillospiraceae bacterium; assembly: GCA_947629975.1. Classification (GTDB taxonomy): domain Bacteria; phylum Bacillota; class Clostridia; order Oscillospirales; family Oscillospiraceae; genus Enterenecus. The sequence goes on from CANRFU010000020.1 coordinate 10,397, forward strand.
CATGAATTTAAGCAGAAAATGGCTGAATGAATTCGTCCGGGTGGACGCGATTGACCGGGAGTTCGCCGAGGCCATGACCCTCTCCGGCTCCAAGGTGGAGGGCACTACCGACCTGGGCGCGGAAATCTCCAATGTAGTCGTGGGCAAGATCCTGTCCATGGAGAAGCACCCCAACTCCGACCATATGTGGGTGTGCCAGGTGGATGTGGGCCAGGAGGAGCCGGTGCAGATCGTCACCGGGGCCTGGAACATCCACGAGGGGGACCTGGTCCCCGTGGCCAAGGACAACTCGTATCTCCCCGGCGGGGTCCACATCACCCGGGGCAATCTGCGGGGGGTCAAGTCCAAGGGGATGCTCTGCTCCCTCAAGGAGCTGAACCTGGACGAGCGGGACTTCCCCTACGGGGTCATCACCGCCGCCGCGCTCCTGAACGACTACCACCCCATCGACCCGGACAAGCCCTCCATCCCCGCCGACGTGCGGCCGGGGCACAAGATCTACGGCCCCGTGGTGGCCGCCGCCGTGGAGGGGGTCAAGTCCGCCGGGAGGGGCCGCTGGACCTGCGTGCTCACCTATGCTGACAAGGACGGCCCCACCGGGGCGGTGGTCACTACGCCCTGCCAGAACCTCCACGCCGGGGACATGGTGGCCTTCAACACCGCTACCGCCGCCATATGCACCCTGGCCGACCTCCACGCGGAGCAGCGGGAGTTCCCCCACTGCATCCCCGACGGCATCTTCGTCCTCCAGGAGGACGGGATCCGCCCCGGCGACGACATCAAGCCCGTCGTCAACGCCGACGACCATGTGGTGGAGTTTGAGATCACTCCCAACCGTCCCGACTGCCTCAGCGTCATCGGCCTGGCAAGGGAGGCCGCCGCCACCTTCGACAGGCCCCTGCGGCTCCACGAGCCGGTGGTACGGGGCGGGGCGGAGGGCAGCCTGGCGGAGCTGCTGGACGTGGAGACCCCCGACGCCGATCTGGTGCCCCGATACACCGCCCGGATGGTCCGCAACGTGAAGATCGCCCCCTCCCCCAAGTGGATGCGGGAGCGGCTGCGGGCCATGGGGGTGCGGCCCATCAACAACATCGTGGACATCACCAACTATGTGATGCTGGAGTACGGCCAGCCCATGCACGCCTTCGACTACCGGTATGTGAAGGGCGGGAAGATCATCGTCCGCCGGGCCGCCGAGGGCGAGGAGCTGACCACCCTGGACGGCAAGGTCCACACCCTCACCGCCAACCACCTGGTCATCGCGGACGAGACCAGGGCCGTGGGTCTGGCGGGCATCATGGGCGGCCTGAACTCCGAGATCGTGGCCGATACCACCGATGTGGTGTTCGAATCCGCCTGCTTCGACGGCACCTGCATCCGCCGGGGCGCCCTTTCCCTGGGGATGCGCACCGAGGCCTCCGCCAAGTTCGAGAAGGGCCTGGATCCCCTGAACACCCTCCCTGCCGTCAACCGGGCCTGCGAGCTGGTGGAGATGCTGGGGGCCGGCGAGGTGGTGGACGGCGTCATCGACATCCTGAACAACGTGCCCCAGCCCACCGTGCTGAAGCTGGAGCCGGACAGGATCAACGCCCTGCTGGGCACCGATGTGCCGGCTGACGAGATGATCCGCATCCTCCGCAAGCTGGACTTTGAGGTGGACGGCGACCAGGTCACCGTGCCCTCCTGGCGGGGGGACGTGCGCCGCATGGCCGATCTGGCCGAGGAAGTGGCCCGGTTCCACGGGTACGACAACATCCCCGTCACCCTCATGCGGGGCCAGACCACCCAGGGCGGCTACTCTCCCGCCCAGAAGCTGGAGAACCGCCTGGGCGAGCTGTGCCGCGCCTGCGGGTACGACGAGATCATTACCTACTCCTTCATCTCCCCCACCGCCTACGACAGGATCGGCTGGTCCGCCGACGACGGCCGCCGCCAGTCCTTCAAGATTCTGAATCCTCTCGGCGAGGACACCTCCATCATGCGCACCACCACCCTGCCCTCCATGCTGGAGATTTTGGCCCGGAACTACAACTACCGGAACCAGAACGTGAAGCTCTACGAGCTGGGCCGGATCTATCTGCCCGGCGGGGACGACGGGCTGGCCGTGGAGAACAAGGTCCTCACCCTGGGCGCCTACGGCCAGGGGATGGATTTCTACGCCATGAAGGGCGTGGTGGAGGCCATCCTGCGGGACATCCGGGCTAAAGACGTGGAGTTCGATCCCGATCCCTCGAACCCCTCCTACCACCCGGGCCGCTGCGCCCAGGTCCACGCCGACGGCCGGTATATCGGCGTACTGGGACAGATCCACCCCAATGTGGCGAAAAGCTACGGCGTGGACACGGAGCTGTACTGCGCGGAGCTGGATTTCGGCCAGCTGCTGCTGAGCAAGGGCCCGGACCCGGAGTACGTGTCCCTGCCCAAGTACCCCAGCGTGGACCGGGATATCGCCGTGGTGTGCGACGAGGCGGTCACCGTGGGCGAGCTGGAGAAGGCCATCCGGAAGGGGGCCAAGGGGCTTTTGAAGCATGTGGAGCTGTTCGACATCTACCGGGGCCCCGGCATCGCCCCCGGCAAGAAGTCGGCGGCGTTCAGCCTGACCCTCCGGGCCGACGACCGGTCCCTCACCGGCGAGGAGGCGGACAGCGACGTGAAGTCCATCCTGGAGGCGCTGGAGAAGGACTGCGGCGCGGTGCTGCGGTGAGATCGGAACACATACGCTTTGGGGCGGGGTGGAAACACCTCGCCCCTCTTGCTTAAATCCCGCAAAAATGGTACACTATCCACAACGAACGCCCAAGGGAGGTCCCGCCCATGAAGCTCATGGTCATCGACGGCAATTCCATCGTCAACCGCGCCTTTTATGGCGTCACCCAGAACCTGTCCACCCGGGACGGGCTGCCCACCAACGCCATCTTCGGGTTTTTGAACATCCTCCTGAAACTGCTGGACGAGGAGCAGCCCGACGGCCTGGCGGTGGCCTTCGACATGCGGGCTCCCACCTTCCGCCACCTGGCCTACGACGGCTACAAGGCCACCCGCCACGGTATGCCCGACGAGCTGGCCGCCCAGATGCCGGTGCTCAAAGAGGTGCTGGACGCCATGAACATCCGGCGGTACGAGCTGGAGGGCTGGGAGGCCGACGACCTGCTGGGGACCATGGCCCGGATCAACGGGGGAGAGGGCGGCGCCACCGTCATCGTCACCGGGGACAAGGACTCACTCCAGCTCATCGACGAAAAGACGACGGTGAAGCTGGTGTCCACCCGCATGGGCCAGACCACCACCAAGGAGATGACCCCCGAGACCTTCCGGGAGGAGTACGGCTTCGACCCCATCCACATGATCGACCTGAAGGCCCTCATGGGGGACTCGTCGGACAACATCCCCGGCGTCACCGGCATCGGGGAGAAGACCGCCATGCCCCTGGTGCAGCTCTACGGCACGGTGGAGACCCTCTACGGCCACATGCCGGAGGTATGCACCGCTCCCGGCGTCCCCGCCAAGGCCGGGGTCATCAAGAAGTTAGAGGCGGGCCGGGACCAGGCGATGATGTCCAAGGACCTGGCCACCATCCGTTGTGACGCCCCCATGGAGTTCTCCCCCGCCGACGCCGCCCGGAGGCCCTGGAACGAGCAGGCACTCTATGATATTCTGCTCCGGTTGGAATTCGCCAGGCTCATCGACCGGCTGGGGCTCCGCCCCGGCCCCGCCGGGGGCGCGGCGGAGCGGCGGGCGGCGGGGACCGTCGCCGCCAGCGAGACGGTGACGGACCGCCCCCGGATGGAGGACCTGCTTTCCCTCTGGCGGGGGCTGGACCACGTGTCCTTCCTGGCCCTGCCCGATCTGTCCGGGCTGTGCGCCGTCTGGGAGGACGGAGGCGAGGACAAGGCCGCCCTGTTCTTTGCCGGCCGGCTGGACTGCTATAATGAGTTTTTGCGGGGGTTCTTCACCGCCGACGTCAAAAAGGTCACCCACGACTGCAAGAACCTGATGACCCGGCTGCTGAACGAGGGCCTGAGCGTGGAGGGCTTCCTGTTCGACACCGCCATCGCCGCCTATCTGCTCTCTCCCACCGACGGCAGCTACGAGTTGGAGAAGCTGTCCGTCTCCTACTTCAATACCGAGGCGGCCAGGGCGAAGGACTACCTGGACCCGGAGGCCTTCGGGCCCCTGGCGGACTGGGCGGTCCCAACGGCGGCGCTGACGGCCCACGCCGCCCTCATCGAGTCGCTGTATCACGAACTGGGAAAGCGGCTGGACGAGCTGGGCCTGCGCAAAGTCCACGACGAGATCGACCTGCCCCTGTGCCCGGTGCTGGCAAGGATGGAGCGGGCCGGGGTGCTGGTGGACGGCAAAGCGCTGGCGGACTTCGGCAAGAACCTTCAGACCGGCATCGACGCGCTGGAGGGGGAGATCTACCGGCTGGCCGGGGAGAAGTTCAACATCCTCTCCCCCAAGCAGCTGGGGACCGTCCTGTTTGAAAAGCTGGGCCTGCCGCCGGTGAAAAAGACCAAGACCGGCTACTCCACCAACGCGGAGGTGCTGGAAAAGCTCCGCCCCCGGCACGAGATCATCGGGGCCATCCTGGACTACCGGCAGCTCACCAAGCTGAACTCCACCTATGTGGAGGGCCTTGGCAAGGTCATCGCCCCCGACGGGCGCATCCACACCTGCTTCCAGAATACCGTCACCGCCACAGGGCGGCTCAGCTCCACCGAGCCCAACCTGCAAAACATCCCCGTGCGGACCGAATTGGGGGCCGAGATGCGGAGGATGTTCACCGCCGCGCCGGGAAACGTGCTGGTGGACGCCGACTACTCCCAGATCGAGCTTAGGCTGCTGGCCCACATGTCGGGGGACGCCGCCATGATCGACGGCTTCAACTCCGGGGTGGACATCCACACCGTCACCGCCTCCCAGGTGTTCGGGGTGCCGAAGGACCAGGTGCCCCCCGCCCTCCGGAGGGCGGCCAAGGCGGTGAACTTCGGCATCGTCTACGGCATCTCCGCCTTCTCCCTGTCCGAGGACATCCACGTCACCGTGGCGGAGGCCAAAGAGTATATGCAGAAGTATTTCGAGCACTACTCCGGCGTCCGGGCCTATATGGACCGGGTGGTGGAGCGGGGCCGGGAGGACGGGTACGTGTCCACCCTCTATGGCCGGCGGCGGTGGCTGCCGGAATTGAAGTCCTCCAACTTCAACACCCGGTCCTTCGGGGAGCGGGTGGCGCTGAATATGCCTATCCAGGGCACCGCCGCCGACATCATCAAGCTGGCTATGATCCGGGTGGACGCCCGGCTCCGCTCCGAGGGCCTGGCTGCCCGGCTGGTCCTGCAGGTCCACGACGAGCTCATCGTGGAGTGCCCGGAGGCGGAGGGGCAAACCGTCCGGGACCTGCTGGAGGAGGAGATGGAGGGGGTGGCCTCCCTGGCCGTCCCCCTGCTGGCCGAGGCCAAGGTGGGAAAGACCTGGGCGGAGTCCCATTAGGAGGTCATTATGGAATATCGTCTTGTCCCCATGACAGCGGGGCACATCCCCCAGATCGCCGCGCTGGAGGCGGCCTGCTTCTCCCGGCCCTGGAGCGAGTCCCTCCTCCGGGACCTGCTGGGCAGCGAGCACTCCCATATGCTGACGGCGGAGGGGCCGGACGGGACCGTGCTGGGCTACGCCGGCCTCACCGCCGTGGCGGACGAGGGGTATATCGACAACATCGCCGTGGACGAGCGGTACCGCCGCCAGGGCATCGCCCGGGCCATGCTGGAGGAGTTCATCCGCCGGGGCAGGGAGGGGGGGCTCGCCTTCCTCACCCTGGAGGTACGGGCCTCCAACGCCCCGGCCATCGCCCTCTATGAGAAGCTGGGCTTCGAGCTGGCGGGCCGCCGAAGGCGGTACTACGACGAGCCGGTGGAGGACGCATTGCTGATGACGCTGGAATTTGACGGAAAAGAGTGAGCCTATGAACATCCTGGCCTTTGAGTCCTCCTGCGACGAGACCGCCGCCGCCGTGGTGAAAGACGGCAGGACGGTGCTGTCCTCGGTGATCGCGTCGTCGGCGGATATGCACGCCGTCTACGGGGGCGTGGTGCCCGAGATCGCCTCCCGCAAGCACGTGGAGGCCATCTGCGGCCTGACGGACGAGGCCCTGCGGCAGGCGGGGGTCGGTAAATCGGACATCGACGCCGTGGCGGTGACCTATGCGCCGGGGCTCATCGGGGCCCTGCTGGTGGGGGTGTCCTTCGCCAAGTCGGCGGCCTTCGGGCTGGGGGTGCCGTTGGTGCCGGTGCACCACGTGCGGGGGCATATCGCCGCCAACTACATCGCCCACCCGGACCTGGAGCCCCCCTTCCTGTGCCTGTGCGTGTCGGGAGGGACCACCGCCCTGGTGGACGTGCGGACCTACATCGATTTCCGGGTGCTTGGGTCCACCCGGGACGACGCGGCGGGGGAGTGCTTCGACAAGACAGCCCGCGTCCTGGGCCTGGGCTACCCCGGCGGCGGGCCCCTGGACCGATTGGCCCAGGGCGGGAATGACCGCGCCTATGTGTTTCCCCGGGCCCACATCGACGGCAATCCCCTGGACCTGTCCTTCTCCGGGCTCAAGACGGCGGTGCTGAACCTCGTCCACAACAGCGGGCAGAAGGGGGAGGCGCTGGACCTCCACGACCTGGCGGCCTCCTTCGCCGCCGCCGTGTCCGACGCCCTCATCCCCCGGGCCATGGAGGCCAACGAACTCACCGGGTATAACAAGATCGCCGTGGCCGGGGGCGTGGCCGCCAACAGCCGCATCCGGGCCGACCTGACGGCGGCCTGTGAGGCGGCGGGTGCAAAGCTGTGGCTGCCGCCGCTGGCCCTCTGCGGGGACAACGCCGCCATGATCGGCTGCCAGGGGTACTACGAATATCTGGCGGGCCACACCGCCGGGTGGGACCTGAACGCAAAGGCCAGCCTGGATATTTCCAAAGGTTGAGAACGAATCGTCCGTGGCCCGCCAGATACGGGGTCCCCGCAAAGCCGTTCTCTGGCTTTGTGGGGAGAGGAAGCGCAGCGGAACGAACGATGTCTGCCGCTTGCGGCGGACGGAGCGATGTGCAGCTTGCGCTGACGAGGCGGGCCACACCGCCGGGTGGGACCTGAACGCAAAGGCCAGCATGGACATCGCGAAGGGATAAGCAGGGGGCGGCTGCGGCCACCTCCTGGTTTTTGGACCGCCACCGAAAAGTACGATTATGTAAACCAAATCAGCGCTTCATTTCGTGAAAAAATCCGCTGTCGGATTTTGTAATATTTGGTAGTTATTCGATGAGCCGTTGGAAATCGCCTGTCACAGGCTGTTGAAAACCTTGTTCAAGTTGTGGATAACTGATCGTATCAGAAATTATAACCGGCATTATGCAAACCGCTGTTATGAGGGCGGGCGGGTATGAAACTCTGAAAAACAGGGCTTTTTGTAAACACGGTTTGTTGAATCCGTCCGTTGATATACAAATAGTAATTTGACTTGACGGAAGGCGTGTCTTCGTGATACACTGTTTCTGCTGTATGACTGACGGAAGTGGAGCCACCACGTGGAGTACAGCGGCGCGCCGCGCCTGATCGCCGACCGTCTGGGCGCACATTTTTCTGTGCGCCCTTTTATTTTTGGACGCATGACGAACAAGGAGGAAAACACACATGAAAACCGATATCGAGATCGCCCAGAGCGCCCAAATGCTGCCCATCGGACAGGTGGCGGCCCGGGCCGGCATCGACGAGAGCCTGCTGGAGTACTACGGGAAGGTGAAGGCCAAGATCGACGTGGTGCCCCTCCGGGACAGGCCCCGGAAGGGCAAGCTGATCCTGGTCACCGCCATCAACCCCACCCCGGCGGGCGAGGGCAAGACCACCACGTCGGTGGGCCTGGCCGACGCGCTGAAAAAGCTGGACAGGAACGTGCTGCTGTGCCTGCGGGAGCCCTCCCTGGGGCCCGTGTTCGGCGTGAAGGGCGGGGCCGCCGGGGGCGGGTACGCCCAGGTGGTCCCCATGGAGGACATCAACCTCCACTTTACCGGGGACTTCCACGCCATCGGGGCCGCCAACAACCTGCTGGCCGCCATGCTGGACAACCACATCCAGCAGGGGAACCAGCTGGGCATCGACGTGAAGAAGATCACCTGGCGGCGGTGCGTGGACATGAACGACCGGCAGCTGCGGAACATCGTGGACGGCCTGGGCGGCCGGATGCAGGGGGTCCCCCGGGAGGACGGGTTCGACATCACCGTGGCCTCCGAGATCATGGCGGTACTTTGCCTGGCCACCGACCTGAAGGATCTGAAGGAACGGCTGGCCCGGATCATCGTGGGCTACACCTATGACGACCGGCCCGTCACCGCCGCCGACCTGAAGGCCCAGGGGGCCATGGCCGCCCTGCTGAAGGACGCCATCAAGCCCAACCTGGTGCAGACCCTGGAGAACACCCCCGCTCTGGTCCACGGCGGGCCCTTCGCCAACATCGCCCACGGGTGCAACTCCGTCTCCGCCACCGACACAGCCCTCAAACTGGCCGACTACGTGGTCACCGAGGCGGGCTTCGGCGCCGACCTGGGGGCGGAGAAATTCCTGGACATCAAGTGCCGGGCCGCCGGGCTCCACCCTGACGCGGTGGTCATCGTGGCCACGGTGAAGGCCCTGAAATACAACGGCGGCGTGCCCAAGGCCGACCTGGGAGCGGAAAACGTGGCCGCCCTGGAAAAGGGCCTGCCCAACCTGCTGAAACACGTGGAGAACATCACCCAGGTCTACGGCCTGCCCTGCGTGGTGGCCATCAACCGCTTCACCAACGACTCCGACGCCGAGCTGGCCCTCATCCGGGACAAGTGCAGGGAGCTGGGGGTCAACGTGGCCCTGTCCGAGGTGTGGGGCAGGGGCGGCGACGGCGGTATCGAGCTGGCGGAGGAGGTGCTGCGCCTCTGCGAGACACCCAACGACTTCCGCTTCGCCTATGACCTGGACCAGCCGCTGAAGGCCAAGATCGAGGCCATCGTGAAGAAGGTCTACGGGGGCGCGGGGGTCAGCTACTCCGCCGCCGCCGGGAAGGAGCTGGACCGGCTGGAGAAGATGGGCTTCGGCTCCCTGCCGGTGTGCATGGCCAAGACCCAGTACTCCCTGTCCGACGACCCGGCCAAGCTGGGCCGGCCGGAGGGCTTCACCGTCACCGTCAGCAAGGTGAAGGTGTCCGCCGGCGCGGGGTTCGTGGTGGTGCAGACGGGGGACATCATGACCATGCCGGGGCTGCCCAGGGTCCCCGCCGCCGAGAAGATCGACGTGGACGAGAACGGGGTCATTTCCGGGCTGTTCTGAGCCAAGTCCCCGCAAGGAGGGGTTTTCGTGAAGTACGCGCTCATCACCGGCGGCAGCCGGGGCATCGGGGCCGCTGCGGCCAGGGAACTGGCACGCCGGGGCTGGGGGGTGGCGGTCAATTACCTCCACAGCGAGGCGCGGGCGCTGGCCCTGACGGAAGAGCTCTCCGCTTTGGGCGTCCCCGCGCTGGCCATCCGGGCCGATGTGGCCGACGAGGACCAGGCGCGGGCCATGGCGGACCGGGCGCTGGCGGCTTTCGGCCGGCTGGACGCCCTGGTGTGCTGCGCCGGCATCTCCCATGTGGGGCTGATCTCGCAGATCGGCGCGGCGGACTGGCGGCGGCTGTTCGCCGTCAACGTGGACGGGGTCCACCACTGCTGCAGGGCCGTGCTGCCCCATATGCTGGAGCGCAAGGCGGGCAGCATCGTCACCGTGTCCTCCATGTGGGGCCAGGTGGGCGCATCCTGCGAGGCCGCCTATTCCGCCGCGAAGGGCGCGGTCATCGCCTATACAAAGGCGCTGGCCAAGGAACTTGGGCCGTCCCACATCCGGGTGAACTGCGTGGCGCCGGGTGTCATTGACACCGAGATGAATGCCCGCCTCTCCGCGGAGGACCTGGCCGCTCTGGCGGAGGAGACCCCGCTGGGCCGCATCGGCACGGCGGACGAGGCGGCCAGGGCCATCGCCTTCCTGGCCGGGAACGAGTCCTCCTTTTTCACCGGCCAGGTGCTGTCCCCCAACGGCGGGCTGGTGATCTGAGCCGTCCGGCCAAACTCCAAACACAGGAGGGAATCATGATGAGACATGTTTTTGCGCGCCTGCCGGCTCTGGCTCTGGCCCTGACCCTGATCCTGGGGCTGGCCGCCTGCAGCCCCGCCCGGGAGCCGTCCTCCACCGGCGCGCCTACCGAAGGACCCACCCAGTCCCCCGCGCCCACCGGGACGGAGATCCCCACCGCCGTCCCCACCGAAGGGCCCGCCGAGGGGCCTCAGGGTCAGGCGTTCAGGCTGGGGGGCATCGCCCCGCTGAGCGGCGAAAGCGCCCGGCTGGGCGCCGCCGCCATGACCGGGGCGCGGATCGCTGTGGAGGAGATCAACGCCCTGGGCGGCATCCGATTTGAATTTGACGACCGGGACGACCGGGACGACGCCGAGATCGCGCTGGGGGCCTACGGCGCCCTGCGGGAGTGGGGAATGCAGCTCCTTGTGGGCTGCGCCACCGACGGGCCGTGCGCCGCCATGGCCGACCAGACCGCCAACGACCGCCTCTTTGCCATGACCCCCTCCGCCTCCTCCGGACAGGCCGCCGGGGACTGCCTGTATCAGATGTGCCTCAGCGATGCCGGCGAAGGGGCCGCCGCCGCGGAGTATGTTTCCGCCCGTTTCCCCAACGCCAGGATCGCCGCCGTCTATCAGGGGGACGACCCCGCCGCCACCGCCGTCTGGGAGGGATTTGCCGCCAAACTGCGGGACTCCGTCATCTATGACGGCCCCTTTACCGCCGATACCCGGGACGACCTCACCGTCCAGATGTTGACGGCTCAGGCCGTGGGGGCCGACGTGGTCTACCTGCCCGTGGACGCCCGGACCGCCGCCGCTGCCCTGGCCTGCGCCCGGCAGATCGGATACGCCCCCGCCTTCGTCTGCGGGGCGGACGCGGACGGCCTGCTGTCCCTGGAGGGGTTCGATACGGGCCTGGCGGAGGGCGTGACGGTCCTGTCCGCTTTCTCCCCCTGGGCGGAGGACGAGCGGACCGCCCGCTTCGTCTCCCGGTATCGGGAGTTGACGGGCGGCCTGCCCAATCAGACCGCCGCCGCGGGCTACGACTGCGTGTACGCCATCTATGAGGGCCTTCGCGCCGCCGGCTGTACGGCGGACCAGTCCCCCGAGGAGCTCTGCGCCGCCCTCACCGGGCTGTTTTCCTCCGGCGGCTTCTCCTTTTCCGGTCTCACCGGCGCGGATCAGACCTGGACCGCCTCCGGGCGGCTGGTCCGGGCGCCGGCCGCCTTTGTGATCAAAGACGGCGAATATACCGCTCCCTGACCCCATCTGCGGGCAAAAGCGGGGCCTGTCCCATTGGGACAGGCCCCGCTTTCTGATTTTGATTCACAGGTCCAGCATGACCCGCTCGATGCCGGCCACGGCCTCCTCCACCAGCCCCTCCACGTCCAGGGCCTTTTCCGCCTCCGCCAGGTCCTCCGGGTGGGGGCGGGTCTTGGGGTGCCGGGGGGTGAACACGGTGCAGCAGTCCTCATAGGGCAGGATGGAGGTCTCGAAGGTGCCGATGCGCCGGGAGACGCGGACGATCTCCTCCTTGTCCATCCCCACCAGGGGCCGGAGCACCGGCCGGTCGCACACCGCGTCGGTGCACACCATGGCCTCCAGGGTCTGGCTGGCCACCTGGCCCACCGACTCGCCGGTGACCAGGGCCTGGATGTCGTTCCGCTCCGCCACCCGGCAGGCGATGCGCATCATGAACCGCCGCATGAGGACGGTGAACAGCTCCTCCGGGCAGGAGCGGCGCAGCTCCTCCTGGATCTTTGTAAAGGGCACCACATGGACGCACATCTTCCCCGTATAGGGCACCAGCAGCCGGGCCAGGTCCAACACCTTCTCCCTGGCCTCCGGGGAGGTGTAGGGGTAGGAATAGTAGTGGATGGCGTCCACGATGATCCCGCGCTTGGCGATCATCCAGGTGGCCACCGGGGAGTCGATGCCGCCGGACAGCAGGGAGAGCGCTCTCCCCCCCATGCCCACCGGCAGGCCGCCGGCCCCGGGCTCCGGGTCGGCATGGACATAGGCGTCGGTCTCCCGGACCTCCAGATGAACGGTGAGTTCGGGGCGGTGCATATCCGCCGTCAGGTGGGGAAACGCCTCGTGGAGCTCGCCCCCCACGTACTGGGACAGCTGGATGGAGGTCATGGGGAAGGTCTTGTCCGCCCGCTTGGATTCCACCTTGAAGGTCCTGACGGCCAACAGTTTGTCCCCCAGGTACTCTTTGGCGCACCGGACCATGGCGTCCGCGTCCTTTTCGCAGGCCCGGGCCCGGCAGACCCCCACCGTGCCGAACAGCTTCCCCATGGCCTCCCAGGCCCCTTCGAAGTCGCAGGCCTCGTCCAGCGGCTCCACGTAGGTGGTGGACTGGCGGGTGTAGATCCTGAAGCTGCCGTACTTCTTCAGCCGCCGCTTGGCGTTGCCCATGAGCTTTTCCTCAAAGCCCCGGCGGTTGAGGCCCTTCAGCACCATCTCTCCCTGCTTCAGCAGGATGATCTCTTTCATAGCGCTCCCTCGTCTTCCCTGTGTTCTGCCCCGCTATTGTATCCCGGACGGCGGGGGCTGTCAAGGGAAAGGCTCCCTTGCGCGGGAACCCCCCTCTGTGGTATACTGCTTTCGGGGGCTGCTAACCCCCGGTTGACAAAAAACCATCCCCCGGTTGGTGGAATTTGGGCGGGGGTTCTGGTATGTTGAAGCCGAAAGGAGGCGGACGCCATGACCGTAGGACAACGCATCGCGCAGAAGCGGAGGGAGCTGGGCCTGTCCCAGGAGGAGCTGGGGGAGCGGCTGGGCGTCTCCCGGCAGGCCATCTACAAGTGGGAGGCGGATCAGACCCTCCCTGAGATCGAGAAGCTGGTGAATCTGAGCAAACTGTTCTCCGTCCCCGTGGGCTGGCTGCTGGGGGTGGAGGAGGAGCCCTCCCCGGACAGCGGCGGCGAGCTCACCGGGGAACAGCTGAAGATGGTGGAGGAGATCGCGAAGCGGTACATCGACGCCATCCCCCAGCCAGGACCCGCGCCGGAGCCGGAGCCGCCCCAAAAGCGGCGGAGATGGCCCTTCGTGGTGCTGACGGCGGTGGTGCTGATCGGGGTGTTCTGGCACCTGTTTGGCCGGCTGGACGGGCTTGATAACCAGTATAACAGCCTCCAATACTCCATCGGCAATGTGTCCGACTCGGTGAACCGGCAGATCAACGGCATCGCCAGCCGGGTGGAGTCCATCCTGGAGGCCCAGAACACTCTGGTGGCCGACTGGAAGGCCGACCGCGCCCCCGATTACCGGGCAAACGAGATCACCTTCACCCTCCGGGCGGTGCCCAAAACCTATGAGGAGGGCATGACCGCCATCTTCGTGCTGGAGAGCGCCGGGGCGCGGTCCGAGACCCCGGCGGAGCCGGGGGCGGACCACGCCTTTTCCGGGGAGGTCACCTGTCCCCTCACCGACGACATCCGCCTTTCGGTGGTGTTTGTCTCGGCGGACGGCACCCGGCAGACCCAGCTGCTGGAGCAGTACTCCATGCTGTACAGCGGCAGCTTTCCCAGCGCGAATCTCGCGGAGGGCCTGCTGTATTATGATATCCTTAAGGGCGACACGCTCCGCGCGGACGATCACATCTCCTACTCCATCAGCACACATGACTGCGCTGTGGCGGACATCCGCTGCGGCCTGTTCCGGGACAACCAGCTGGTGACGTGGTATGAGGCGGGCTCGCTTTCATACCCGGACGGCGCCCCGGATCCGCTGGACGGAGCGACATATTTCTCCCGCCCGCAGATGACCCTGGAGCAGGGCCATATCTACTGCGAGGCCCTGGTCATCACCGACGAGTACGGCCGGGAGGTGGTCTATCCCAGCATCCCCATCGCCTGGGACGAGACCAGACGGCAGTGGAATGTATTTGCCCCTGACAACGTGATCCACGTTGACAACGACCCGGCCCACTGGGGCTACTAAAATAACACCGCGCCCCCGGACTTGCCCGTCCGGGGGCTTTTCGCATTTTAAGAAAACTTAATACTTTTCCCCTTGACATTTGCGCCCTCCGTGGTATATTAACTGTGTCAATACGCTTAATACAGTTAACCGAGGAGGACTGCGTGATGCCCATTTTGGAAGTGGAACATGTGAAAAAGATCTATTCCACCCGGTTCGGCGGCCAGAAGGTCCAGGCCCTGGCCGACGTGTCTTTCACCGTGGAGAAGGGGGAATATGTGGCCATCATGGGGGAGTCGGGCTCCGGCAAGACCACCCTGCTGAACATCCTGGCTGCGCTGGACCGACCCACCGCCGGCTCGGTGACGCTGGAGGGGATGGACCTGTCCAGGGTCAAGGAGGGCAGCATGGCCGCCTTCCGCCGGGACAACCTGGGGTTCGTGTTCCAGGACTTCTCGCTCCTGGACACCTTCTCTCTCCGGGATAATATTTTGCTTCCGCTTGTGCTTTCCGGCAAAAAATATCAGGAGATGGAGGAGCGCCTCAAACCGCTGGCGGCGGAGCTGGAGATCGGCGATCTGCTGGACAAGTACCCCTACGAGGTGTCCGGCGGGCAGAAGCAGCGGTGCGCCGTGGCCCGGGCCCTCATCACCGGGCCCAAGCTGGTGCTGGCCGACGAGCCCACCGGCGCGCTGGACTCCCGCTCCTCGGAGGCGCTGATGGACCTGTTCGTGCGGATCAATCGGGCCGGCCAGACGGTGCTGATGGTGACCCACTCCACGGCGGCGGCCAGCCGGGCGGGACGGGTGCTGTTCATCCGGGACGGGCAGGTGTACTATCAGCTGTCCCGGCAGGGCCGCGCCGACGGGGAGATGTACCGCCTCATCACCGACGCGCTGACCTGCCTGTCCGCCGGAGGTGAGCGCAGTGCGTAAGCTCTATCCCCGGCTGGCCCTCAGCGGCATGAGGAACAACCGCCGGTTCTTCGTGCCCTATCTGCTGGCGCTGACGGGCCTCGCCGCCGCGTTCTACGTGATGGCCGCCCTGGCCACCGACCCAGGCCGGAACGAGATGCGGGGGGCGGAGTACGTCAGCATGATGATGACCATCGGCATGTTCGTGGCGGCCATCTTCATCGCGGTGCTGGTGCTGTACATCAACAGCTTTTTGATGAAGCAGCGGAAAAAGGAGCTGGGCCTCTACAACATCCTGGGCATGGGCAAGGGCAGCATCGCCGCCCTGCTGTGCTGGGAGAGTTTGTTCACCGCCGTCATCGGGGTGGGCTGCGGCATTCTCGTGGGGATGGCCCTCCATGCCCTGGCGGTGGGGGTGCTGGGGCTGCTCATCCCCCTGGGGCTGGTGTTCCGGCTGGGACTGTCCCTGCCGGCGGCCGTCATGACCTGCGCCCTGTTCGCCGTCCTGCTCCTGCTGGCCCTGCTGCTGAACCTGGGGCGGGTGTCCCTGTCCAGGCCGGTGGAGCTGCTGCGGGGCGGAAACGTGGGGGAGAAGGAGCCCAGGACCCGGGTCCTCATGGCGGTCCTGGGGGTGATCGCCCTGGGGGCGGGGTACGGCATCGCCATCTGGGCGGCCGACCCGGTGTCCGCCCTGGCTCTCTACTTCCTGGCGGTGATCCTGGTTATCATCGGCACCTATTTTCTGTTCACCGCCGGCAGCATCGCCCTTCTAAAGCTGCTGCGGAAAAACAAGGGCTTCTACTACCGCCCCGGCCCCTTCATCGGGGTGTCCGGGATGCTCTACCGCATGAAGCGCAACGCGGTGGGCCTTGCCAGCATCTGCATCCTGTCCACCATGGTGATGGTGATGGCCTCCGGCACGGTGTCCCTGTACCGGGGCATGAGCCGCATCGTGGAGGCCCAGTACCCCGCCGACGTGAGCGTCTCCGCCCAATACGACCCCGACGGCGAATCGGAGGCCGACCTGCTCAGCGCGGAGGAGGAGTTCGTCCCCTTCGACCCCGCCGCCCTGGAGGCCGTCCTCCGGGACGCGGCGGCGGAGGCGGGGCAGGAGGTGGAGGAGCTGCGCTCCTTCGGCAACGTCCATGTGGACGCCCTGCCCACAGGTGACGGCTGGCAGATCGGGGAGGGGCTGTCCGCCTCCATGAGCAAGATGCGGACCCTCCACTTCCTGACGGCGGCGGACTACGAGGCCCTCACCGGCAAAGCCGCCCCCGAGCTTGGGGATGGGGAGGCCGCTCTCTGCGGGGAGGGGCCCACGGGGGAGCTCACCCTGACCGGGGTGGAGGTGGACGACCACCACGACGCCCACCCCACCGGCTCCACCCTCACCCTGAATGTCTCTGAACACGTCGGGGCCGTCCCCTACTTTACCGACACGGACGATTCCTACAAGCCGGTGTGCCTCATCCTGCCGGACGGGGGCGCTCTGGCAGAGGTGCGGGACTTCCTGCGGCCCCTGGAGACGCCGGGGGGGATGTGGCGGCATAACACCTGGACGGTGCTGCTGGACGTGACCGGCAATGGAGACGACGTCATCGATGCCTGGTGGAGCGGTATGGGCGGCGACGGCGGCATGGGCTTCGGCTACTACTACTCCCTGTCCTACACCAGCCGGGAGGGCTCCGCCGACCAGATCTACGCGGCGGCTGGCTCCTTCCTGTTCCTGGGAATGGTGCTGGGGGCCATCTTCCTGGCGGCCACCGCCCTCATCCTCTACTACAAGCAGGTGTCCGAGGGGTACGAGGACCAGGAGCGCTTCGCTATCATGCGCCGGGTGGGGCTGACCCCGGAGCAGGTCCGGGGGACCATCCGGACGCAAGTCCTGATCGTGTTCTTCCTGCCGGTGGCGGTGGCGGCGATCCACCTGCTGTTCGACTTCAACCTGGTGGCCCAGATGCTCCAGATGTTCCACGTCCGGGACATCTCGGTGGCGGCCATCTCCACGGGGGTGACCTTGGCGGCCTTCCTCCTCGTGTATCTGGTGATGTACCTCCTCACCGCCCGGACCTACTACAAGATCGTGAAATGACCCGGAGGGGCGGCAAAGGGGCCGCCCCTCCTTTTGCACATTCCCGGGTTTTACGCATAGAATGGGCAAAAAGGAGGGCGATCTTATGTCCAATCCCCATCTGCTCACCCAGGACAGTAAAAATTACCTGTGCTGTTTTTATCAGATCTTGGACGATATGATCCAGGGCATCACCGGGGCACGGCTCACCCAGAGCATCTCCCACAACTTCATCGTCCAGATGATCCCCCACCACCGGGCGGCCGTCCGCATGAGCGAGAACATCCTGCGCAGCACCCAAAACCAGGCGGTGCGCCGGATCGCCAGCGCCATCATTGAGGAGCAGACCGCCGGCATCCGGGAGATGGAGGAGCTCCTGCCCGTCTGCGAGCAGTCCCTGAGCGAGCCGATAGATCTGAGGCTCTACCAGCGGCGGATGGACCTGATCTTCCGGGAGATGTTCGCCGCCATGGGCTCCGCCCCGGAGAGCAACCGGCTGGCCGCCGTCTTCCTGCGGGAGATGATCCCCCACCACCAGGGGGCGGTCCGCATGGCGCGGAACGCCCAGAAGTACCCGGTGTGCGTCCAGCTGGCCCCGGTCTTGCAGGCCATCGTCGCCCAGCAGACCCGGGGCGTCCGGCAGATGCGGGCCCTGCTGGGGCAGATGGGAAACACTTCCTGTTCCTCCTGTTCTTGACCGGGCGGGCCCAACTGTGGTATACTGGCGGGCGTGTGAAACTCATGGGCGCGGCCGCGCCCTGGCCATAGAGAGGAGCAAGCCATACCATGTGGGCCGACAAGAGCGTATTCTATCAGATCTATCCCCTGGGCTTCTGCGGCGCGCCCGCCGAGAACGACGGGGTCACCGTGAACCGTATCCAGAAAATCGGAGCGTGGGCGGATCATATCAGCAGACTGGGGGCCAACGCCCTGTACTTATGCCCCATCTTCGACAGCGATCGCCACGGCTACGACACCCGGGACTACCGCCGTCTGGACCCGCGCCTCGGGACCAACGGGGACTTCACGGCGGTGTGCCGCGCCCTCCACGGGCGGGGCATCAAAGTAGTCCTCGACGGGGTGTTCAACCATGTGGGCCGGGGGTTCTGGGCCTTCCGGGACGTACAGGAGAGGAAGTGGGACTCCCCCTACAAGGACTGGTTCCACATCGACTTCGGGGGCAACTCCAATTACAACGACGGCTTCTGGTATCAGGGCTGGGAGGGCCACTACGAGCTGGTGAAGCTGAACCTCCGCAACCCGGCGGTGGTGGACTATCTGCTGGACTGTATCCGCTTCTGGGTGGAGCAGTTCGACATCGACGGGCTGCGGCTGGACGTGGCCTACTGCCTGGAGCCCGACTTCCTTCGCCGGCTGCGGGAGTTCGCCGATCACATCAAGCCGGAGTTCTTCCTGGTGGGGGAGACCCTCCACGGGGACTACAACCGCTGGGTGGGGGACGGTCTGCTCCACAGCTGCACCAACTACGAGTGCTACAAGGGCCTGTGGTCCAGCCTCAACAGCAATAACCTGTTCGAGATCGTCCACAGCCTGAAGCGGCAGTTCGGCCCGGAGCCCTGGACGCTGTACAAGGGGAAGCATCTCCTGTGCTTTGCCGACAACCACGACGTGACAAGGGCGGCCTCCATTCTGACGAATCCCGCCCACCTGCCCCTGCTGTACGGCCTGGTGTTCGCCATGCCCGGCATCCCCTGCGTCTACTACGGCAGCGAGTGGGGGACCCAGGCCCACAAGTCCCAGGGGGACGCCGCCCTGCGGCCCTGCTTCGACGCCCCCCAGTGGAACTCCCTCACCGACGCCATCGCCGCCATGGCCAGGGCCCACCGGGAGAGCGAGGCCCTGTGTTACGGCGACTTCAAGGACGTGCTTCTCACCAACCGGCAGACGGTGTTCCAGCGGCGGACGGACTCGGAGCGGGTGCTGGTGGCCGTCAACGCGGACTCCAATCCCTACACCGCCCACTTCGACGCCGGATGCGGCCGGGCGGTGGACCTGCTCACCGGCCAGCCCCATGACTTCGGCGGCGGCAGCGAGCTGCCCCCCTACAGCGTGGCCTACTGGAAGTGCGAGCGGTAAGGGCGGCGTGATGGGAGGCCCGGCAAATAGGATCGGTGGTCCCGTCCCCGCCTGCCGGGGAGTTGACGCCCCGCATTGACATTTTCCCCGCCCCTCTGTATAATCAACACAGCGTTTCAAAATCATGCGCGCCCACCGGCGCATGGAGGTTTACGAATGAAAGGCATCATTCTGGCCGCCGGGAGAGGGACCCGGCTCTATCCCATGACCCGCCCGGTCTGCAAACCGCTCCTTCCCGTCTACGACAAACCGCTGATCTACTACCCGCTGTCCGTCCTCATCCAGGCCGGCATCCGGGAGGTGCTGGTCATCGTCCCCCCCGGCGAGGAGGGCACCTTCTACACCCTGCTGCGGGACGGGAT
>CANRFU010000021.1 GCA_947629975.1 uncultured Oscillospiraceae bacterium
GCGTCGTACACGGCGGTGATCTGGGGCACGCCGATGCCGGCCACCACGCGGGTGGTGCAGATGGAGCCGGGGCCGATGCCCACCTTGACGCAGTCGGCCCCCGCCTCGATGAGGGCGCGGGTGGCCTCGGCGGTGGCCACGTTGCCGGCGATCAGCTGCACGTCGGGATACAGGCTCTTGATCCGCTTCACGCAGTCCAGGATGCCATGGGAGTGGCCGTGGGCGGAGTCCAGGCAGAGCACGTCCACCCCCACCTCCACCAAGGCCTTCACCCGGTCCAGCACGTCGGCGGTGACGCCGATGGCGGCGCCGGCCAGCAGACGCCCCTTCTCGTCGCGGGCGGAGTTGGGATACACCTGGGCCTTTTCGATGTCCTTGATGGTGATGAGGCCTTTCAGCCGGAACTGGTCGTCCACGATGGGCAGCTTTTCGATCTTGTGGCGGCGGAGGATATCCTTGGCCTCCTGGAGGGTGGTCCCCTCCGGGGCGGTGACCAGGTTGTCCTTGGTCATCACGTGATCGATGAGCTGGCTCATATCGGTCTCGAACTTCATGTCCCGGTTGGTGATGATACCCACCAGCTTGCCCCCGTCGCAGATGGGCACGCCGGAGATGCGGTACTTGGCCATGAGGGCGTCGGCCTCCGCCAGCGTGTGCCCGGGGCCCAGCCAGAAGGGGTTGGTGATGACGCCGTTCTCGCTGCGCTTCACCATGTCCACCTGCTCGGCCTGCTGCCCGATGGACATATTCTTATGGATGATGCCGAGGCCTCCCTCCCTGGCCAGGGCGATGGCCATGCGGGACTCGGTGACCGTGTCCATGGCCGCGCTCATCACCGGGATGTTCAGGGTGATCTTTTTGGTGAGGCGGGTGTGCAGGTCCACGTCGGCGGGCAGCACGCTGCTCTCGGCGGGGATCAGCAGCACATCGTCGAAGGTGAGGCCGGTCTTGACAAACTTCGCGCTTTGCTCAAATTGGGCCATGTTCCACTCCTCCAGTTATCATGTATTGGGATTATTTTACGATATCAATGTCCGGCTGTCAAGGACAACCCGCGGGGATGTCGTTTTTCGGCACTTTTGCCCATGAGAAGCCGGCAAGAAGGTCTTTGGGTTCGACACTTTTGGGCTGGTCCAGCAGCCCGGCGTACCATCCCAGCAGGCCGGTGAGCTCTCCCGGCGTGTATCTCTCCCGGAGGGCCCCCATGTCCAGGTCCCTGTCCCGCTTGGACAGCCGCCGGCCCGCTTTATCCACCAAAAGCGGCAGATGGACGTATTCCGGCGGCTCATACCCCAGCGTCCGGCAAAGCCACGCCTGCCGGGGCGCGGAGGGCAGCAGATCCCTCCCCCGGACCACGCGGTCCACCCCCATCAGGGCGTCGTCCACCACCACCGCCAGCTGATAGGCCCACACCCCGTCTGACCGGCGGACAATAAAGTCCCCGCAGTCCCGGCGCAGGTTCTGGGTATAGGGGCCATAGTGTCCGTCATTGACGGACAAATTTACGTCCGGCACGCGCACGCGCCAGGCGGGACGGCGGCCGGCCCGCTCCAGGGCCAGCCGCTCCTCCTCCGACAGGCGGGCGCACTTCCCGGAGTACACCGGCTCCCCCTCCCCGCCGTGGGGGGCGGAGGCGGCCAGCCGCTCCGCGCGGGTACAGTAGCAGGGGTAGACCAGCCCCATATCCCGCAGCTTCTGAAAGGCGGCCTCGTAATACCGGGCGCGACGGGACTGGCAGTATTCCCCCTCCAGGCCGCCCTCGTCCCAGTCCAGGCCCAGCCAGCGGAGGTCGTCGATCACCCGCGCGGCCTTCTCCGGATCGCACCGGTCCGGATCCAGATCCTCTATACGGAGGATGAGCCTGCCCCCCGCGCTCCGCGCGTCCAGCCAGGCCAGCAGGGCGGACAGCAGATTGCCCAGGTGCATCCGCCCGCTGGGGCTGGGGGCCAACCGGCCTGTCACTTTCATGGGCCGACCTCCCTTGCCGGTGATCGAAAACCCCCGGCCTGATCTGATCTCATCGGGCCGGGGGCTTGTGTGGTCTTACTTTCTGTTGAAAATGCGGAAAATGTCGTCGAAGGGATCGCTCTCCGGCGGCTCGTTGTCCTCCTCGGCCAGGGGGGTGGGTGCCTTCACGGGGCCAACGCCCTCAGGCACGATGGCGGGCCGGTCCTCCCGCCTGGCGGCGGGCTGGGAGGGCTGAGCGAGCTTTGCGGGGTCCTTCTCCCCGGCGGGGACGGGATTGGCCACGTCGCCGAAGCCGGTGGCGATCACGGTGACCCGCAGCTCGTCCTCCATGGTCTCGTCAAAGGCGGTGCCCATCATGAACAGGGCGTCGGGATCGGCCACCTGCTTGACCATGTCGGCGGCGGTCTCCACCTCGTCCAGGCCCATGTCCAGGGGGCCGGTGATGTTGACGATGATGCCCTTGGCGCCCTGGATAGAGGTCTCCAGCAGGGGGCTGTTGATGGCGATGCGGGTGGCCTCCTCGGCCTTGCTCTTGCCGGCGGCGCGGCCCACGCCCATGTGGGCCAGGCCCGCGTCCTTCATGACGGCGGTCACGTCGGCAAAGTCCAGGTTGATGAGGCCGGTGGTAGTGATCAGATCGGAGATGGACTGCACCGCCTGGCGGAGCACGTCGTCCGCGATGGCGAAGGCGTTGGCGAAGGTGATCTTCTCGTCGGTGGCGTACTGGAGCCGGTCGTTGGGGATGATGACCAGGGAGTCCACCTTCTGGCGCAGCTCCTCGATCCCCCGCTCCGCCTGCTCCATGCGGCGGCGGCCTTCGAACTGGAAGGGCTTGGTGACCACACCCACGGTGAGAACGCCCCGCTCCTTGGCGATCTCGGCCACCACAGGGGCCGCGCCGGTGCCGGTGCCGCCCCCCATACCGGCGGTGACAAAGACCATATCGGTGCCCTCCAGCAGCGCGGCGATCTGCTCCTTGCTCTCCTTGGCGGACTCCCGGCCCACCTCGGGATTGGCGCCGGCGCCCTTGCCGCCGGTGAGCTTCTCACCGATGGCCAGCTTCTGGGTGGCCTCGGAGGCGTTGAGACACTGCTTATCGGTGTTGACCGCGATGAATTCCACACCGCTCATACCGGAACGGACCATGCGATTGACCACATTGGTGCCGCCGCCGCCCACGCCGATGACTTTTAATACGTCAATGTGCTCCACGCTCTCGTCCATCATAAATGCCATGGCTGTGACCTCCTGTTTATGTCATAAGTACAAACAAGCGCTTGTCATTTCAGGGTTTGCACGAGACTATATCTTGTATTATTGTAGCCTTTTTTCCGGCCGCGGTCAATAGAGAATTTTGTATTTTTTGCCGCCGACAAAAAGAAATCCGCCGGCCGCCCGCTCCGGGCGTCCGGCAGACTTACCGGTCCGGGCTGAAATGGACCCTTCCCTCCGTAATGGTCAGGTCCAGGGTGCCCGGCGTGTCTTTCGGCATTTTGTCGCTGGCCAGCGCCGAGGCCAGCAGGCGCAGATAATAGTCGTAGTCGCCGCCCCGCGGCAGGCGCACGTGATAGATGCCGTACTCCGCTAAAATGCAGGCGGCGGGAGTGCAGTCGATGGAGGAGCACTGGGCCAGCATCCCCTGCTGCTCCATGGCGGGGAGCAGGGCCAGGATGTAGCTCAGGGTGTCCTGCTCCTCCTCCGCCACCTGGATGGACGCGCCCGGCAGGGGGGCCAGGGCGGTCAGCCCGGTGACAGCCGTCACCTGCTCTCCGTTCTCCCGCTCCAGCAGCTTGCCCTGGGCGGAGATGAGCCAGCGGCCCTCCCCCGTGTCCACGCTGGCCGCCGCCGTCCGCTCGGTGACCTTGAGGATCACCCCGTCGGGCAGGACCCGCTGGGGGATGACCCCCTCCACATAGGGCAGGCTGGACAGGATGTTGCTGGCGACACGGCCGCTGGGCAGGGCGAACAGGTTGTCCCCGATCTGGATGCCGGAGGCCTCGACGATCTCCTCGGCGGAGTATCGCCGGTTGCCCTCCACCTCGATATGGTTGACCCGGAAGAACACCACGCAGGCCACCGCCACCGCCGCGATCACCAGCGCGGCGGACAGCAGCATGGAAAGCGCCCCGAACCGCCCGCGGCGGCTCCGATAGGGGCGGTGCCGGCGTTGACGCGCGGCCATACGGTATTCCTCCCTTCTCATCTTTTTGTTCGGACCCGCCGGCGGACCTCCGCCCCACCGCCCGGTGAGGAGGGATCCGCCGGCAGATCCTTGTAAACGGTTCAATCGTCCCGCCGGGAGACGGCGCCTCCCAGGGAACTGAGCATGGTCTCCAGCCCCTCATAGCCCCGGTCGATGTGATGCAGCCCCGACAGGACGGTGACTCCCTCCGCCCCCAGGGCCGCGGCGGCCAGCGCTCCCCCGCCCCGGAGGTCAGGGGCCTCCACGTTGGCCCCATGGAGCCGCTCCATCCCCCGGACCAGGGCCACCCGGCCCTCGGTGGTGATGTCAGCCCCCATCCGCCGAAGCTCCGCCACATGGCGGTAACGGCTGTCGAACATGGTCTCCACAAAGAGGGTGCAGCCCTCGGAGGCCGCCAGCGCCGCCATGACGGGGGCCTGGGCGTCAGTGGGGAAGCCGGGATAGGGGGCGGTGCGCACGGTGGGCACCGCCCGCAGGGGCTTCGCCCTGTCCCGGAACAGCTCCACATATTCCGATCTGCTCTGGACGCGGCAGCCCGCCTGGTGGAGCACCGACAGCACCGTGGACAGATGCCGCCAGTCCACCCCTCTCAGCCGGATCCGTCCCCCCGCCGCCGCGCAGGCGGACAGCAGGGTGGCCGCCACGATGCGGTCCCCCATGACGGTGTACTCCCCGCCGTGGAGGAGCAGTCCCCCCTCCACGGTGACGGTGGAACCGCCGGCCCCGCGGACCCTCGCCCCCAAGCCGTTCAGGAAACACTGGAGGTCGTAGATCTCCGGCTCCCGCGCGGCGTTGACGATGGTGGTGGTCCCCGTCCCGCCCACGGCGCACAGCATGGCGTTCTCGGTGGCCCCCACGCTGGGGAGGGACAGTTGGACCTCCCCGCCCTTTGGCTTCCCCGTGCAGTGGATGCCGCGGTCCTCGGTGACCTGGCACCCCAGGGCGCGGATGGCCGCCAGGTGAAGATCGATGGGCCGGGGACCCAGCTCGCAGCCGCCGGGATAGGTCAGGTGGGCCTCCCCCGTCCGGGCCAGCAGCGGCCCCAGGAAAATGATGGAGGAGCGCATGGAGCGCATCTGCTCCTCCGACACGGCGCTGCCCGCCGCCTCCGTGGGATCCACGGTGACGGACCTGCCCTCCTGCCGGATCCCGCAGCCCAGATGCCGCAGAATGGCCAGGGCGGCGTCCACGTCGGTGAGGCGGGGACAGTTGTGGAGGGTCACCGGGCCGCCCGCCAGCAGACAGGCCGCCAGGATGGGCAGGACGCTGTTCTTCGCCCCGTGGACGGTGAGTTCCCCCTCCAGGGGCGTGCCGCCCCGGATATACATGACGCTCATGGCAAAGCCTCCCCATAGGAATGGATTTCCACCCATCCTATGCGGAAGCGCCCCGGCCTGCTATTTGTCCCGTAAAAACGCGCGGGGATGATATTATACCCGAAACCGCGCGAAGCCGCAAGCCCCCGTTGCAGGACCGGCGGCTTTGTTTACAATCAGTTTAAAATCTTCATCAATTCGCTGTAGATGTCCCCGGCGGCGTTGGGGGCGGCCAGCTCCTTCATGGCGCGGCTCATGGCCGCCCGGCGGGACCCGTCGGCCAGCAGCTCCATAATGGTGTCGTACAGCTTGTCGCCGGTGCAGCCCTCCTCCTCGATGAGGACCACGCCCCCCCGGTCGGCCAGCACCTTGGCGTTCTTGTACTGGTGGTTCGCGGTGACAAAGGGGGACGGCACCAGGATGGCCGGCTTGCCCAGCACCGTCAGTTCCCCGATGGTGGAGGCCCCCGCCCGGCACAGCACCAGGTCGGCGGCGGCCATCACCCGAGGCATGTCGTCGCTATAGGCCCGGACCTCCTCGTCGGTGACCTGGATCCCCCGGTTCTTCAGATCGTCGGGCATCTCGTCGATGTCCCGGCCGGCGGAGTGGATATAGTGGAACCGGCGGCCCTCGTTCACCCACCGCTCGATGAGGTCCACCGTGCGCTTGCTCATGTGGCCCGCTCCCAGGGAACCCCAAAAGGAGATGACCAGGGGCTGCGTGTCGCTGAGGCCCAGCTCCAGCCTGGCCTGCTGCCGGGTGAGGGAGAAGAACTCCTCCCGCACCGGCGTTCCGGTGACGGCCACCCGTTTGGCCACCCCGTCATAATAGGCGGCGGCCTCGGGGAAGCCCACCATCACCAGGTCCACCCTGCCCGCCAGGGTGCGGGTGGTGAGGCCGGGGAAGGCGTTGGACTCGTGGATGGCGGTGGGGATGTGCCTTCGGGCGGCCTCCCGCACCGCGGGAAAGGAGGCGTAACCGCCGGTGCCCACCACCAGGTCCGGCCTGAACTCATCCAGGATGGCGGCGGCCTCGTGCTGGCCCACCGGGACCATGACGGCGCTGCGGAGATCGTGCTTGAGGATCTTCCAGCTGAATCCCCGCTCAAAGGTGGACACGTGCACCGTGCGGATGGGGTAGCCCGCCTGGGTCACCAGCCGCTCCTCCATGCCGCCCACCGCGCCCACGAACAGGATCTCACAGCCGGGATGATGGGTCTCAAACTGCTTCGCCACCGACAGGGCGGGGTTCACATGGCCCGCGGAGCCGCCGCAGGTAAAGATAACGCGCATACCGGTCTCTCCCCCTCGTCCTCGTTTTCTCTGTGCCCTTCGCTCCGGCCGCAGGCCGGACGCAAGTCTCTCTCCGCACGGCGCGGAAGGGCCTTGCGGGGTTTCTTTTATTCCACTTTGGGCGCGGTGATCTGTCTTGACACGCTGAGCACCACGCCCATCTCCGCCAGCTGGATGACCAGCGCCGTGCCCCCGTAGCTGAAAAAGGGCAGCGAGATGCCGGTGGTGGGGATGACGCCGGTGACCACGCCGATGTTGAAAAAGGTCTGGGCCGCCAGCAGGGTGATGAAGCCCACGATAAGCAGGGTGCCGAACCGGTCCCTGGAGTGGATGGCCAGCCAGTAGCCCCGGAGGATGAGCAGCATGAACAGGGCGATGATGACGCAGGCCCCGATGAGGCCCAGCTCCTCACAGGCGATGGCGAAGATGCAGTCGTTCTGCATCTCGGGCAGAAACTGGTACTTCTGGATGCTGTTGCCCAGCCCCTTGCCCAGCAGGCCGCCGGAGCCGATGGCGATGCGGGACTGCCAGGGCTGGAAACCGTCCCCCTTCAGATCCACGGTGGGGTCCAGCCAGACGTTGATGCGGGCGGTCATGTATTTGGTCTGGGTGATGATGAACCACAGCGCGGCCCCCACCAGGGTCCCCGCCGCGGCGAACCAGCCCAGGCTGACCCCCGATACCAGCAGCACCGACGCCGCCCCCACCAGCACCAGGATCATAGCCGACATATGGGGTTCCTTATACAGCAGGAACAGGATGACCAGCAGAATGGCCCCGTAGGGCACCAGTTCCAGAAAACCGATCCGGTCCAGGAACGCGCCCGCCCGGCCGGTGAAGGTGCGCTTATTCCACTTTTTCGGCGGAGCCCGCAGCTCGTCGTTCCGCTTGGACAGCCGGGCGGCAAAGAACATGATGACGGCCGCCTTGGCGAACTCCGAGGGCTGGAACCGGATGCCCAGCCGCAGCCAGCGCCGGGCGCCGTTGCTCTCCCACCCCAGGGGGGTGAAGATCAGCAGCAGGAGCAGGATGGACAGAGCCAGGGCGGGCACCGACAGCAGGCGGATCCGCTGGTAGTCGATCCGGGAGATCACGTACATGAGCGCGATGCCCCCCAGGGCGAAGCCCCCCTGCCGGATGAAGTAATAATAGGGGTTGCCTCCGGTGTCCACGCCGGGGTAGGAGTTGTACATGGCGATGGCGAAGGAGGCGGACAGCAGCATGATGAGGCCCACCGCCGTCAGCAGCAGCACCAGCGCCAGGAAGACCAGGTCCACGGGGCCTCTGGCCAGCTGCTGCTCGATGGTCAGATCCCGCCTGGACCGCTTGCGGACGGCCATATGCAGTTCCTCCTTCCTGATCGGTTCCCGCCCGCAGGCGGATTGCGGGAGATCCCCCGCCGGGACCCGGCGCGCTCACGGCGCGAAAGGTCCCGAATGCGTCAGATAGCGTACCGGTACATGGCGCCCGCGAAGGCCAGCAGGCAGAACGCCACGGTGATGCCGGTGAAGGTGAGCACGATGCGCACCTCGCTCCAGCCGCCCAGCTCCAGATGGTGGTGGAGCGGAGCCATGCGGAAGATCCGCTTGCCGTGGGTGGCCTTGAAGTATGTCACCTGGATGATATCGCTCATGGTCTCGGCGATGTAGATGATCCCCACCGGCACCAGCAGCAGGGGGGCGTCCAGGGCGAAGGCCAGGCCGCACACGGCGCCTCCCAGGAACAGGGAGCCGGTGTCCCCCATGAACACCTTGGCGGGGTGGAAGTTGTAGATCAGGAACCCGAGGAGCCCCCCCGCCAGCGCCCCCGCGAAGATCCCCGCGGGCCCCTTGTCCCACCACAGGGACAACACGGTGAAAAACACCATCACCGCCAGGGTGACCGAGCCGGCCAGGCCGTCCAGCCCGTCGGTGAGGTTCACCGAGTTGACGCATCCCACGATGACGAAGGCGGCGAAGGTGAGGTACACCGGCCAGGGCAGGGGCAGATACAGGTTCACGAAGGGGACATACAGGTTGGGGGACAGCCCGTCGGTGAGTCGCAGCAGGGCCAGGAAGGCGATGGCGGCGGCCAGCTCCAGCAACAGGCGCAGGCCGGCGGAGATGCCGTCGTTGTGGTGGCCCCGCACCTTGGCGAAGTCGTCGGCAAAGCCGATGGCCCCGAAAATGCAGGAGAAGCCCAGCACCATCAGGGCGGTCCAGTCGCCGCCGGCCATATCCTGCCAGCCGAATATGACGACGGCCGCGGCGGCGGCGGCGATGAACATCAGCCCGCCCATGGTGGGGGTGCCCTCTTTTGATTTATGCCAGTTGGGGCCGATCTCCTTTATGGACTGCCCCGCGTGGAGAGCGCGCAGCGCGGGGATCAGGAACCGCCCCAGCACCGCGGAGACGGCGAACGCGGCCAGCGCCGCAAACAATATCCTCATGTCAACTCTTCACAGCCTTCCTTTGTGATTCTCTTCTCTCTCAGACGCTCATACGGTCACGCGATGGAGCCGGCGGTCCGGCGGAGGTCCTCTCCGGCCAGGGCGGACACCGCCTCCTCCAGGGGCACGTCCAGGGCCAGCGCCCCGGCCAGGGCGGCCAGGTAGTCGTACAGCCGCGGCTCATCGGCCCAGGGGACCCGCACCCGGGTCAGCTCCCCGTCGGTGAGGGCCTCGAACTCCAGCCGCGTCCCCCGGAGGCGGACGTTCTTCGCGGTCAGGTCCGCCTGCGGCCGCCCGTCGGAATAGGTGTACACCGCGGCGGGCATGGCGGCGGCCAGCCGCCTCCCCTCCGCGTCGTCCAGCCCCACCACGATGACGTCGGTGTGGCGGGCCATCTGCCACCGGGCAGCGGCGCAGGCGGACAGCCCCCGGGAGGCGGGCAGGTCATAGTTTTCCACCACCACCGCCCGCCACTCCCGCTGGGAGCGGGCAGCCTGATAGGGGGTCAGTTCCTCCACGGGCAGACCGGTGAGGAGGCGGAGCAGGCCGGCGGTCAGCGTACCGCCGCCGCCCACCACCGCCACGGGCCGGTCGTCATCCGGTTTCCGGGGGAACCGGGACGTCTGAGCTGTCATTGTTGTTCTCCACATTGTAATCCACCACGTTGTCAGCGAATTGTACATTGATCACGGTGCCGGGGGCCACGGAGGTCCCCCCCTCGATGGACTGGCTGATGGCCCGGATGGAGGAGCCGGTGTAGTCCGCCGCGCCGGAGGCCCGCATGAGCAGGCCCAGCTCCTCCAGCTTGGTCTTGGCCTCGGTGGGGGTCAGTCCCGCCACGCTGGGGACCTCCACCTGCTCCGGCGGCGTCTCGTCCCCCAGATAGAGCACCACGGTGGACCCGCCGGGGACCGACACGCCGGCCTCGGGCACCTGCCGGACCACCTTCTGGCCGGTGCCCACGGTGCGGAAGCCCAGCCCCTGGCCCTGGAGGCGGCCCATGGCCACCGTCAGCTCCAGGCCGGTGACCCGGCGCATGGTCACGTCGGCGGCGGAGAGTTCGTCGGCGGTATACTGCTTCTCCACGCCCATGTAGTCCAGGATGTTGGCGATCAGCTTGCCCGCCATGGGGGCGGTGATGTTGCCGCCGCTGATGTAGGTCCCGTTGGCGGTCAGGTTGGAGTGGGGCGCGGACCGCTTGGGGGTGTCATAGGCCAGCAGCACCAGCACTTTGGGGTCCTCCGCCGGGGCGTAGCCCATGAAGGAGCAGATCACATCGTCGTTGTCAGGGTCCTCCGGCGTCCTCAGGTCGATCTTTTCGGAGGTGCCCGTCTTGCCGGCGATCCGGTAGCCCGCCTGATAGGCGTTGTGGCCAGAGCCCTCGTTGACCACATACTCCAGGATGGAGCGGATCTTTTCCGAGGTGGACTCGCTGATGGTCTGGCGCACCTCGGAGGTCTCATGGTAGTAGACGGTTTCGCCGCTGTCGTCCCGGATGGACTGCACCACGTAGGGCTCCAGCAGATGGCCGCCGTTGATGAGGGAGGCGAAGGCGGTGATCATGCGGATGGGGGTGACCTTGAGGGTCTGGCCGAAGGAGTACACCGCCAGGGAGGACTGCCCGTAGGGGCCGGTAAAGGTGTCCCGGTCCAGGACGAAGGACCCGCCCTCCCCCACCAGGTCCACGCCGGTCTTCTCCTTCAGGCCGTAGTTCTCCAGATAGTCGTAGAATTTCTCGGCGCCGATCTTGAAGGCGATCTGCATCAGGGCCACGTTGCAGGAGTTGGCCACCGCCACGGTGAGGGACTGCTCCCCGTGGCCGGCCCGCTGATGGCAGTGGATGGGCTTGGGGTAGCCGTCGATCTTCAGGGAGCCGCCGCAGTAGAAGTGGTCGTCCATGGAGATGACCCCCTCCTCCAGGGCCATGGCCACGGTGAGGGGCTTGAAGGTGGAGCCGGGCTCATAGGCGTCGGACAGGGCCTTGTTCCGCATCTGGGCGTCAAAGGCGGCCTTGTACGCCGCGCTGTATTCCTCGCTGTCCTCGCCGTACTGCTCCGCGATCCGGCTCAGCTGGTCCCGCAGCTCCTCGTCGATGACGGCGGAGTAGTTGTTGGGGTCGAAATCGGGGGCGGAGGCCATGCCCAGCACCGCCCCGGTCTGCGGGTCGATGGCGATGCCGAAGGCGCCGGCCTGCACGTCGTAGGTCTGGATGCCCTCGGCCAGGGTCTGCTCCAGCATGGACTGGATCCGCTCGTCGATGGTCAGGGTCAGATCGCAGCCGTTCTCGGCGTCGAAGTACATCTCGTAGCCGGACATCATCTCCCTGCCGCTGCCGGTCTTGGAGTAGACCTGGCGGCCCAGCTCGCCGGAGAGGGCGTCCTCGTACAGGGCCTCGATGCCCATGGCGCCCTCCTTCTGGTCGCCGCTGTTCTCGTTGTAGGACATATAGCCCAGGATATGGGAGCCGATGGAGGCGAAGGGATAATACCGCTTGCTGGAGTCCACCAGGTACAGGGAGTTGGCCAGCTCCTGGTCCTTGATGAACTGCCGGATCTGCTCGGCCTGCTCCTCCTCCACCTCGGTGGCCAGCCGCTCGTAGGCGGAGTTGGTCTTCTCGATGCGGGTCCGCAGGGACTCGGCGTCCATCCCCAGGTTGGCGGACAGCCAGTTGACGATGGTGGTCTGCCGCTCCCGGACGGCCGCGTCATAGGCGGCCTGGTTGAAGTTTCCCTCGCTGTCCTTGAACCGCTTGTCGTCCTCATTGACCAGGGCGACCACGTCCCTGGGGGACAGGATCAGCTGGTACACCGTGGCGGACAGCGCCATGGCCCTGCCCTCCCTGTCGTAGATGGTGCCCCGGTTGGCGGTGATGGCCACGCTCTTGGTCTGCTGGTTGGCGGCCCGCTCCTTCCACTCGCTGTACTGGAGGATCTGCAGCCGCACCAGCTGCACCACCAGCGGGATGAACACCAGCACGCCCATGACCAGCATGAGGCCGATGGTGCGGCGCAGCAGACTTCGGTTGCTCCTGCCCCTGTCCGCCCGGGACTTGCGCTCCCGCTCCTCCATGTCCATCCCTCCTTTTCGCGCTCTGTGGATCTCCCGCAAAGACACCGTGAAAGGGCGCAAGAAACCTCTCAGTTCTTACGCCCCTCCTATCGCTCTGTGTTACATAGTCTATGGCCCGGCCGGGGCCTTTATGCGCGTTTTCCCCGCCGCGCTCACCAGGGGATGATCCCGTCCAGCAGCTCCTCCGCCTGGCGGATCAGGCCGGACAGGCCCTCCCCCGCCGCGCTGTAATAGACCACGGAGTCCCCGGCGGTCATGTCCAGATAGATCACCTGGCCCGGACCGGGGCGGACCATAGAGCCGTCGCTGAGGAAGGCGGCCTCAATGGCCTCCAGGTCGAAGGCCTGCTCATACTGGGTCTGGAGCTGCCGCTCCTCCTCCTGGAGCTCGGCCAGCTCGCCGCGGAGGCTCACCAGGTCGTTGTTGACCACGGCCAGCTGCGCGGTGGCCATCACCAGCAGCAGGGCGCACACCAGGACCACCGCGAAGCCCACTACCGAGAAGGGGGCAACGGCGTCCTGCGCCCGCACCCGCACGGTCGGGCGGGGGGCCACCCGCTCGCGGGGCTGTACCCGGGGGCGGCGCTCGATCTCGGGCCGGCGCTGGGGCCGCGGATCAGGCTGGCGGACCGCGTTATCCCGCTCAAAGTCGGGCTGATAGGCCACGTTGCCGTAGGTGCGGTATCTCCGCGCCGTCCGGCCGCTCCTGGTCCTTCTCTCGTCTGCCATGGGAACACGCACTCCTTTTTTACAGCTTCTCAGCGATGCGTAATCTCGCGCTTCTGGCGCGGGGGTTGTCGTTCAGTTCGGCCTCGCCGGCGGTGACGGACCTGCCGATGAGTTTCGCCCTGGGCTTTTTCCCGCAGACGCACACCGGGAAATCCGGCGGGCAGGTGCAGCCCTGGGTCCAGGAGGCAAAGGCGGTCTTGACCAGCCGGTCCTCCAGGGAGTGGAAGGAGATGACGGCGATCCGGCCGCCGGGGTTCAGCAGATCCAGCGCGGAGGCCAGCAGCCGCTCCACCTCGCCCAGTTCGTCGTTGACGGCGATGCGGATCGCCTGGAAGGACCGCTTGGCCGGGTGCTGTTTCTCCCGCCTGGCCTTGGCCGGCATGGCGCTTTTGACGAGCCCCGCCAGCTCCAACGTGGTGTCAATGGGTTTTCCTTCACGGGCCTTGACAATGGCGGCGGCAATGGGTCCCGCGTACCGCTCCTCGCCGTACTCCCAGAGGATGCGCCTCAGTTCCTCCCGGCTCCAGCCGTTCACCACATCCCGGGCGGTGAGGGGGGCGGAGCGGTCCATCCGCATATCCAGCGGAGCGTCCTGCAAATAGGAGAACCCTCTGGCGGCCTCGTCCAGCTGGGGGGAGGACACCCCCAGGTCGAACAGCATCCCGTCCACGGAGGGGACGCCCAGCCGCTCCAGAATGGCGGCCAGATCGCCGAAGTTGCCCCGGACCAGCGTCACCCGGTCCGTCAGCCCCTCCAGGCGGGCGGGGGCGGCGTCGATGGCGGCCTGGTCCCGGTCCACGGCGATGAGCCGTCCGCCGGCGAGCCGCTTCGCGATCTCACGGGCGTGGCCCGCCCGTCCCAGCGTACCGTCCACGTAGACGCCGTCCGGACGGATATTCAGCCCCTCCAGGCACTCCGCCAGCAGGACAGGCTTGTGCGTAAATTCCATCTCAGATCCCCAGGGCCGCCATCAGGCCGGCGATGTTCTCCGGGTTCAGCTGCTCCCTGGTCTTCTCCCTCCAGGTCTCCGCGTTCCACACCTGGGCCCGGTCGTTGTTGCCGGTGATGACCACGTCCCGGTCGATGCCGGCGTAGTCCTTCAGATAGGAGGGCACCTGGAAGCGCCACTGCTTGTCCACCTCGCACAGCTGGGCGGAGGCGAAGAACACGTCCATCTTGGCCGCGTCGGTGGTGGACAGCTCGGACACCCTGGCCCGGAGCCTGTCCCACGTCTCCATGGGGTAGAGGGTCAGGTTCTTCTTCACGCCCACGGCCAGGTAGAACGCCTTGCCCAGCTTGTCCCGCAGTTTGGAGGGCACGATCAGACGGCCGGCGGTATCCAGGCTGTGCTCGTAGGTGCCGGTCATCTCGCTCCCTCCATTTCACTCCAGATTTAAGTGGATTTGCTCCAATTCACTCCAATACGCTCTCAGTATACACTTGCCCGCCAGGAATTGCAAGTACTTTTTTTCCGCGAAAACATCCCCGTTTTTCGGCAAATGGCCGGTTTTTTGCAAATTCAAACGCATGTTTCACCTGATTCCCATTTTCGGCCACACGGTCTTGCGTACCATATTTGGTACACCGCAAGATGTTGTGTGAGCGCAAAAAAGACCGCCGGAAAAAATTTTTCCGGCGGTCTCTGCGTATGGAGTTAAGGGAGAAATTTACTGGTCGGCCTCGGCGTCGTACACCCGGCTGGAGGACTGGGACCCCGCCGAGGGGGCGGTGCCCATGGCGCTGCGGAACCGGATGTGGACCTGGCGCATCTCGGAGTGGGCGTCGGCCAGGGCCTCCTCGGTGCGGCGGAGCAGGTCCTCGCAGTACTCGTTGGCGGTGCGGCGGACCTCTTTGGCCTTGTCCTCCGCCTGCTTGACGATCTCGGCCGCCTTCTGCCGGGCCTGATTGACCACCTCGGTCTCGCTGACCAGCTGATTGGCCTGCTCCTCCGCCTTTTTCCGGACGTCGTCGGCGTCCCGCTTGGCGGCGGCCAGGTAATCATTGCGGGCGTTGAGGATCTTCCGGGCCTCGGCCAGTTCCACGGGCAGCTGGGCCTTGACATCCTCGATGATGTCCAGGGCCTTGTCCCGCTCCACGATACACTTGCCCCCGCTCAGCGGGGCGTTCTTCGCCTCGTCGATCATGTCGAACAGCATATCCAGCATCTCGTCCACGCCAGTGGCCATTTGTCATCTCTCCTTATCATTAGATATGTAACCCGCTATTGCCGCTGCCCCCGCACCTTGCGCTCCACGTCGGCGATGATCTGACGGGGCACGAAGTCGGACAGATCCGCCCCGTAGGAGGCCATCTCCTTCACCACGCTGGAGGACAGATAGGCGTACTTGGTGTCGGTGTATAAAAAGACGGTGTCCAGCCTGTCGTACAGTTTGGCGTTTATCATGGCCATCTGGATCTCCGCCTCGTAATCGGACACCGCCCGCAGGCCCTTCACCAGCACCTGGGAGTCGTGGCGGCGGGCGTAATCCGCCACCAGTTCTTCCGTGTGGTCCACCGTCACGTTGGGGATCCCCTCCGTCACCCGGCGGATCAGGTCCACCCGCTCCTCCGCGGGAAAAAGCCCCCCGTGCTTGGCGGAGTTGACGCACACGCAGACGATGACCTCGTCGAAAATGGCGGCGGCCCGCTTGATGATGTTCAGATGGCCCAGGGTCACCGGATCAAAGCTGCCGGGATAGATCGCCCGTTTCATGACGGATCCGCCCTCCTTCGGTACAGGGTGACCTTGGTCTTGCCGTACCTGTACTCCCTGCCCTTCTCATACGGCCCGGGCAGGCTTGGGAGGATACGCTCCACCGGGGCCTCGCATACTATTATACCATTTCCCGCCAGGATGTCAATCGCCGCGATGCGCTCCAGCGCGTTTTCCAGCGCCCCGGAGGCGTAGGGGGGATCCAGGAAGATCAGCCCGTACCGCTCCCCCGCCCGGTCCAGAAAGGCGGAGAAGTCCCTTTGATAAAGCCCGGCCCGATCGGAAAAGCCGCAAGCCTCCACGTTGCGGCGGACGACCTTCAGCGCGGCGGGGGCGCTGTCCACAAAGTCGCACCGGGCGGCCCCGCGGGACAGCGCCTCGATGCCCAGCTGGCCGGTGCCGGCGAACAGGTCCAGCACCCGGCGGCCCTCGATGTCGAACTGGACGGCGTTGAACATCCCCTCCTTCACCCGGGAGGTGGTGGGACGGGTGTCCAGGCCGGGCAGCTCCTCCAGCTTACGGCCCCGGGCGGTCCCTGTGATGACGCGCATGGCGGTTCACTCCTTGCTTGAGTTTTGGGGAAAACCCTCAGTCACGCTTCGCGTGACAGCTCCCTTTGCGAAGGGAGCCTTGGTGCTTCTATTGTAGTTGGTGCAGGATATGTACCAGCCCCCTTTCGCAAAAGGGGGTGGCATTTGCGAAGCAAATGACGGGGGATTTTCTCTTTTAATTAGAGCCAAAATGCTCCTTTACCGTCTCCGCGGTCTTCCGCCCCACCACGGCGGCCAGCTCCTCCTCCGAGGCGGCCCGGATGGCCTTCACGCTCTTGAAGGCTTTCAGCAGGGCGGCCTTCTTCTTGGGCCCCACACCGGGGATCCCGTCCAGGGCGGAGCCCTTCATGTGGCCCTGCTGCCGCTTGCGGTGGAACTCGATGGCGGCCCGGTGGGTCTCCTCCTGGATGCGACCCACCATGGCGAACAGGGCCGGGATCTGCTGGATGCCGATCTCCCGGCCGTCCCCGGCCACCAGGGCGCGGGTGCGGTGGCGGTCGTCCTTCACCATGCCGAACACCGGAACACGGACGTCCAGCTCCGCCAGGGCCTCCTCCGCCATGGCCACCTGCCCCGCGCCGCCGTCCATCAGCAGCAGATCGGGGAGGGCGGAGAATTTCTCGTCCCCGTCCAGATACCGGCGGAACCGGCGCTCCACCACCTGCTTCATGGAGGCGTAGTCGTCGGCATGGGCCATATCCTTCAGCTTGAACAGCCGGTAGTCCCGCTTCAGGGGCTTCCCGTCGATATGGACGGTCATGGAGGCCACGATGTCGGCGCTGCCGGTGTTGGAGATGTCGAAGGCCTCGATACGGTGGGGCGGGGTCTCCAGTCCCAAGAGATTCCCCAGTGCCTCGGTGAGTTTGGAGCGGCGTTCCTCGGCGGTGGTGGCCCGGAGCACCTCCTCCTGGGCGTTCTCGCAGGCCATGCGGGTCAGCTCCGCCTTCTCGCCCCGCTGGGGGACAAGGAGTTCCACTTTACGGCCCGCGTTTTCGGTGAGCAGCCGGGCCAGATCCTCCCTGCCCTCGAACTCCAGGGGCAGCAGGATCTGCCGGGGCAGATGGCCCCGGATCGTGTAATACTGGGCGGTGAGAGCGGCCACCGTCTCCCCGTCGTCCTCCTCCAGCGGGACGGACAACAGCTCCCAGTCCTTGGCGGCCAGTTCCCCCCGGAGATAGTGGAGCACCACGAAGCAGCTCTTGGCCTCTCCCCGGTGGTACCCCACCACGTCGGTGTCGGCAAAGGCCCCGGCCACCGCCTTCTGCTTGGTGGATAAAACCTGTAAATCACGGATACGGTCCCGGAGCTGGGCGGCCTTCTCGAACTGGAGGTCCTCCGCCGCCTGCTCCATCTGGGCGGTGAGCTCCCCTACCACCTCGTCCAGCCGGCCCTCCAGCAGGCGCACCGCCTGGCCGATGGCCGCCCGGTACTGGCTCTGATCCATCTGGGGACGGCAGTAGCCGTCGCACACCCCCATGTGGTAGTTGAGGCAGGGCCGCTCCTTCCCGATGTCCCTGGGGAACTTACGGGTGCAGGAGGGCAGTTTCAGGGCGGTGCGGAGGGCGTCGATCACGTCGTGGCTGGCGCTGCGGCTGCCGTAGGGGCCGAAATACCTCGCCCCGTCCTGGGCCTCCCTGGAGGCCAGGGAGAATCTCGGGTACTCCTCCTGGACGGACAGACGGATGAAGGGGAAGCCCTTGCTGTCCTTGAGCAGGATATTGTACCGTGGCATGTGCCGCTTGATGAGGGAGCACTCCAGCACCAGCGCCTCGAACTCCGACTGGACCACGATCACGTCGAAGTGGTCGATCTGGCTGACCATCATCCGGGTCTTGGCATTGTGCCGCTCCTGATCCTGGAAGTACTGGCTCACCCGGTTTTTCAGGGCCTTGGCCTTGCCGACGTAGATGACCTCGCTTTTGGCGTTCTGCATGATATAGACGCCGGGCTTCAGGGGCAGGGCGTGGGCCTTGTCCCGCAGTTCCTCAAAGGTCAACGTCCTCCCCCCTTCCCTTTTTCAATAGGATACCAGACGGGCCGCGCCCCCGTCAATCCTTTTTCGTCCGGCTTGCCGGGAAAGAAAAAGCGGGGTCTGGCGTACCAGATCCCGCTCTCTTGTTGGCTCGGTCATTACTCGGAAAACTCGGAATTGATGAGTTCCACCAGCGCGTTGACAGCGGCTTCCTCATCGGGGCCGTCGGCGATCAGGTTGATCACGGTGCCCTTTACGATGCCGAGAGAAAGGACGCCCAGAAGACTCTTGGCGTTCACCCGGCGCTCATCCTTCTCCACCCAGATAGAACTCTTGAACTCGTTGGCCTTCTGAATAAAAAACGTGGCGGGACGGGCGTGGAGACCGACCTGGTTGCTGACCGTAGTCTCTTTCATATACATGAGCGTTACCCTCCATCCAATCTGTCAATCGGGACCGGAAATCCCGGCCCCACATTGAACTTGCGCATGATAAGCATAGCAGATTTCATAGCGCACCGTCAACGGCAGTTTGCACAAATTGTAAAGACAACTTTGGGCAAAATTCCGCCGTTCAAGGACAAACGGTCACTTTAACGTGACAATGGTGACCCCGTCCTCCCCCTCGCCGTAGACGCCGGGGCGGAACTCCTTTACGTAGCGGCTCTTTTTCAGGTGCTCCCGCACCGCCTTGCGCAGGGCGCCGGTGCCCTTGCCGTGGATGATCCGGGCGGTCTCCAGCCTGCCCATCAGGGCGGCGTCCAGGAAGTTGTCCACCTCCGCCAGGGCCTCCCCGGCGGTCATGCCCCGGACGTCCAGCTCCGCCTTGGCGGCGGCCGCCCGGAACTCGTGGGTCACCGAGGCGGCTCTGGCCTTGTCCCGCTGACTCTGCTTCTTCCGGGCGGTGACGTCCTCCAGCACCCGGACCTCGTCCTGGCGGGCCTTCAGCTTCAAAATGCCCGCCTGGAGCTGGAGGGTGCCGTCCCTGTTGACGGCGGTGACCTCCGCCTGGGTGCCCATTTTCACCAGCTCCACCGTGTCGCCGACGACGGCGTCCCTGGTGGGGGGCGGGGCGGGCAGCTCCTGCGGCCGGCCGCCCAGGGCGTCCTCCGCCTCGTTGAGCTTATGCCGCAGGGCGGCCCGCTGGTCGTTGTCGTCCACCCATGTCTGGGCCTGCTCCTGCCGGCGGCGCATCTCGTTCAGCTCCTTGAACACCGCGTCGGCGGTGTCCCTGGCCTCGTCAAGGATGGCCCTGGCCTCCGCCCGGGCCTTTTCCGTGGCCTTCCGCCGCTCCTCCTCAATGCGGGCGCGATACTGCTCCGCCTGGGCCCGGGCCTCCTCCGTCTCCCGGCGGAGACGGGCGGCGGCCTCCTTCTCCTTCTCCATCTGCTGGCGCTGCTGCTCCAGCTGGCTTAGCACGTCCTCGAACCGGATGTTCTCCGCGTCCACCCGGTCGGCGGCCCGCTGGATGATATAGTCGGGCAGGCCCAGCCGCTTGGAGATGGCGAAGGCGTTGGACTTGCCGGGGACGCCGGTCAGCACCCGGTAGGTGGGGGCCAGGGTCTCCACGTCGAACTCGCAGGAGGCGTTCTGGACGCCGGGGGTGGTCATGGCGTAGACCTTCAGCTCGGCGTAGTGGGTGGTGGCGGCCACCGCCGCCCCCAGCCCCCGGGCCGACTCGATGATGGCGGCGGCCAGGGCGGCCCCCTCCACCGGGTCGGTTCCGGCGCCCAACTCGTCGAACAGGATCAGGGTCCCGTCGTCCGCCTGCTCCAGGATGGCCACGATGTTGGTCATATGGGAGGAGAAGGTGGACAGGGACTGGTCGATGGACTGCTCGTCCCCGATGTCGGCCAGCACCCTGCCGCACACCCGGATCACTGAGCCGTCCGCCGCCGGGATGTGGAGGCCGCACTGGGCCATGAGGGTCAGCAGGCCCAGGGTCTTCAGGGTCACCGTCTTGCCGCCGGTGTTGGGGCCGGTGATGACCAGGGTGTCGAACCCCTTGCCCAGGGTCAGATCGTTCCGCACCGCCGTCTTGGGATCCAGCAGGGGGTGCCGGGCCTTGACCAGGTCGATGTGGTCCCCCAGGGCCGGCTCCATACAGCCCATCACCGAGGACAGCTTGGCCCGGGCGAAGATGCAGTCCAGGGCGACAAGGGTGCGGTAGTCGTCCTCGATGTCCACCCGGAAGGAGGCGCAGTCGGCGGACAGCTCCGCCAGGATGCGCTCGATCTCCTTCTGCTCCCTGGCCTGGAGCTCCCTGAGCTCGTTGTTGGCGTTGACCACTCCCATGGGCTCGATGAAGAAGGTGGAGCCGGAGCCGGACACGTCGTGGACGAGGCCGGGGATGTCGTTTTTGTGCTCGCTCTTGACGGGGACCACGAACCGGCCCCCCCGCATGGTGATGATGGCGTCCCGCAGGTATTTCGCCTGGCTGGAGGAGATGAGGCGGTTCAGCACGTCCCGCACCTTGCCCGCGGCGGCGCGGATGTGCCGGCGGATATCGGCCAGCTCCGGGGACGCCGCGTCGGCGATCTCCTCCTCGCTGAGGATGGAGCCGGTGATCTTGTCCTCCAGGAAGCGGTTGGCGGTGAGGGAGTCGAAGTAGCCGTCCAGCACGGTGCCGCCGCCGGCGCCGTACTCGCGGACGCTCCGCGCGCAGCGGAGCACCAGGGCGATATCCAGAAGCTCCCTTGTGTTCAGCGCGCCCCCCCGGTCCGCCCGGCTCAGGGGCAGCTCCACCGGGCGGATGCCGGCAAGCCCCGGCGCGCCCCGCTTCACCAGCAGTTCAAAAGCGGCGGAGGTCTGCTTTTGCAGGCGCTGGACGTCGCTCTTCACTACCGCGGGGCGCAGGGCCAGGCAGGCTTCCCTCCCCTCCTCGGTGGCGGCCTCGTCGGCCAGCATGGCCAGCACCTTGGGCAGCTCCAGCGTCTCGATGGATTTTTCAAACAGCTCAGTCATGGGATATTTCCTTTCTTCTCTTTCCGGCGGCGGAAACCAGCTCCGCCAGCCAGTCCGCGCCGAGGGCCGCCAGCGGCAGGCACACGGCGAACAGCAGCGTGCGGTAGCGGGACTGCACCTCGATCAGAAGGTGCGCGCAGAAATAGGCCAGCGCCGTCAGGGTCAGCAGCAGGGCGGTCCCCCGGCCCCGCTCCTGTCTCCACGCCGCACGGACGCACCCGGCGGAGATCAGCAGGGTTTCCCCAATATAGATCCCGGAGGCCAGCCGCACGGCCTTGTCCAGGCACCATTGGAGCGTCTCTCCCAGCCCCCGGGCCGCGTAGTCCCCGGTGACGGCGGGCGTAAAGGTCCATGACAGAGGCTCAAAGCCGCCCCACATGGACCGGATCTTCTCCAAAAACAACATCAGCAGACTTCCCGGGGTCAGCGCCGCCAGCCGCTCCGACAGCAGAGCGCGGGCGGCCCGCTCTGCGGCCGCTGGGTCCGAAGATGTAAACACCCGGTCGACGTCTGCCTGGCTGTAGCCTCCGCCGGTGTCCGTGTTGAGTCCCAGCACAAGCTTCCAGGTAGGCACATTATTGGACAGGCCCATTTGATTAATCTCGCTGACCGCCGTCAGCCACGACAGCCCCCGGGTCACCGCAAAATACGCCGCCAGCAGGGCCAGCGGCCCCACCGCCGCCGCGAACGCCCCGTCCCGGCCCAGCTCCCTCCAGCGGAACAGGTCCAGGAGCAGCACGGCCAGCGCCCCCAGCACGGCCACGACGGCCGAGGGGCGGATCACATTGCTCAGCGCCAGCAGCGCCCCCGCGCCCAGGCCCCGGAGCAGGCGGTTTTTCAGCTTGTCCTCTCCGCCGGAGGCGATGTACAGCCCCGCCAGCAGCAGGGCCTCGGACAGGTGCTGGTTGGTGAGCACCGGCGTCAGCAGGAGGCTGCCCGGATAGAGCAGATACAGCACCCCGGCCGCCCGCGCCCCCCCGGGCGAGGCAAGCCGGCGGGCCAGGCCGTAGACCAGCACCCCGCTCGCCGCGCCGCAAAGGCAGTTCATCGTCTGGAAGAAGAACACATCGGCGTGGAACAGTCTGATCCAAAAGGCCATCCACGCCACAAAGCCGCTCTGATAGGCCCAGCAGCGGAAATAATGCTCGGTGTTCATCACATTGTTTCCCCGGGCAAGCTCCTGCGCCGCGGAATACATGACGGCGAAGTCGCTCTCCGGCCGGGTGGGGGCAAGGAGCACCATCGCCAGGCGCGCCGCGAAAACCAGCGCCGCGAGGCAGACGCAGAACTTCACCTCGCTCCCTGAGGGGACGATCCTGAAAAGGATGACCGCCCCCAGTACCACCACCAGCCCCACCGCTAAATAGAGCAGCGCAAAGGCGGCCGGCGCAGTCTGCCCAAACAGATTCCACACGCTGGCCCACGCGATGACAAGGCACATGATGCCGCCGCAGATCAGTGCGGCGGCAGACAAACCCCCGCCTGCGCCGCCCCAGACGTCTTTGTGTCTCAACTGTTCCATCTCAGTTCCCCCTTCCCCACCGGCGAGGTCAGGCCCTTGTAAAAGTCCAGGGTGCGGAATCCCCGCTCCAGCCGGGTCAACAGATACGCCTCGGAGGCGTCCCCCAGCAGGCGGAGGCCCTCCCCGTCCAGGCGGAAGGACAGGATGCGCTTCCGCTCGCTCCACACGATGTGCCGCAGGGCGGCCAGGGCCGCCGGGGTCAGGGGCATGGACACCCCCTCGCCCAGGGCCTCCCGGCAGGCGGCGCAGCACAACAGCCCCTCCTCCAGGTGGACGCGGGGCTCCTCCGGGTCCTCCCTGCCGCAGACGGCGCAGCCCTCCAACTGGGGTTCATAGCCCGCCAGGGACATCGCCCTCCACTCGAAGGCGGTCTTCACCTGGGCGAGGGGCAGATCCAGCTTGTCCAGGGCGTGGAGGCAGTTCAGGGTCAGGGCCAGCAGCTCTGGCTCCGGCTGGCCCTCCTCCGCCAACAGCTCCGCAGCCTCGGCAAAATAGCTTGCCAGGGCCAGCCTGTCCAGGTCCTTCCGGATCCCCTCGAACAGCCGCTCGGCGGCGGTCTCCTTCACCGACCAGCGGCCCTTGTACTCGTACAGGGTGAACTCCCCCCAGCACAGCAGCTGGCAGGCGGCGGAGATGGGGCTGCCCTTCTTCCGGCAGCCCCGGGCGGACAGGGTCAGCTTGCCCTCCCGTTCGGTGAGAACAGTCAGGATCTTGTCCGATTCCTTGTAATTGACCTCCCGCAGGACGAGGGCCATGGTGGTCATGTGCATGATGGTCTCCTATGTAGGGGCGGCGCGGGGCCGCCCCAAAATCAATGGGCGCTCAGCGCCTCCCGGTGGGCGGCCAGGGATGCGTCCCCCGCCGCTTCCACCGCGCATGGGCGCACCGGGTCGCCGGCCGCCGCCAGCGGCCAGAGCTGCTCGCCGCTGGCGGGTCCGTCCCCCATCTTCCGGCTCATCACCCACGCCTCCGGCATGCCGGTGGCCAGAAACAGGTTCCAATATTCATTCATCTCCGCATCCCTCCTGCCCTTAGTTTGGCGGAGGGACAGGCGGGTATGAGCGGTAAGTTGTGGGGGTTCAGTCCTCGGTGTAGCCGAAATTCTGGATGGCCGCCGGGTTGTCCCGCCAGTTCTCCTTCACCTTCACCCAGGTCTCAAGATACACCTTTTCGCCCATGAAGCGCTCCATGTCCTCCCGGGCGCCGGTGGAGATTTTTTTGAGCATCGCGCCTTTTTTGCCGATGATGATCCCCTTGTGTGACTCCTTTTCGCAGTAGATGGTCACCGAGCAGTCGATGATGTCGTCGTCCCGCTGGGAAAACTTGGTCACCTCCACGGCCACGCCGTGGGGCACCTCCTTGTCCAGGGCGGTCAGCAGATGCTCCCGGACGATCTCGGACATCATCTGCCGCTCGCTCTGGTCGGAGGTCATGCCGTCGGGGAAGAGCCTGGGGCCCTGGGGCAGCCAGACGGACAGCTCGGAGAGCAGTTCCTCCACTCCGTCGCCGGTCCGGGCGGAGATGGGCATGACCAGGTCCCAGTCCAGGGCGGCGGAGTAGGCGTCGATGACGGAGAGCAGTTTCTCCTTCTCCCCCACCGTGTCCACCTTGTTGATGACCAGGCCGGCCTTAACGCCCTGCCGCTTCTGCTGCCGGATGCGCCCGATCAGCTCCTCCTCGGGGCCGCCGATGTGGGGAATGGGCTCCACCACCAGCAAAATGCCGTCCACGTCGGCCACCGACTGGCCCACTTCTTTGACCATGTAGTCCCCCAGTTTGGTGCGGGCTTTGTGGAGGCCCGGCGTGTCCACGAACACGAATTGTTGGTCCCCCCGGACCGCCACCGCGCAGATGCGGTTCCGGGTGGTCTGGGGCTTGGGGGAGACGATGGCCACCTTCTCCCCCGCCAGGGCGTTGGCCAGGGTGGATTTCCCCACGTTGGGCCGTCCGCAGAGGGTGATAAAGCCGCTTTTTTTGATATCATTCATATAAGATGATCCTCAACTCTCTTTTGTATTCACGCGCGGCGTTGAGCGTTGCCGCTGTTCTTTTTCGGCTGAAAATACCGCGTTTTTTACCGCGTCAGACCCAGTTCGGCCATGATCGTCTCCTCCCGGGCCCGCATTTGGGCCTTCTGGGGCCCCTCGTCCAGGTGGTCATACCCCAATAGGTGCAGGGTGGAGTGGAC
Source organism: uncultured Oscillospiraceae bacterium (assembly GCA_947629975.1). Taxonomy (GTDB): domain Bacteria; phylum Bacillota; class Clostridia; order Oscillospirales; family Oscillospiraceae; genus Enterenecus. Next base: position 24,914 of record CANRFU010000021.1, read on the forward strand.
CGCCAGGTACGCCAGCTCCCGGCGCTCCGAGTGGCCGTACTCTTTCGCCTGGGCCTTTACCCGCTCCAGGGAGATGGCCATGTCCCCCAGGGGGACGTAGCCCGTGCCGGGGTCGGCGTCCTCCGCCGGGTCGGGCAGGACGCCCGGCGTCAGCTCCAGGGCCGGGAAGGACAGCACGTCGGTGGGGGCGTCCACGTTCCGCATCTCCCGGTTGATCTCATGGATACGGTTGTCGTCGGTGAGGGACACGTCGATCTCACAGGGAAAGTCCACCCCCTCGGCGGTCAGGGCGGCGGCGATGACCTTCCTCAGGAACGCGCAGATCTCCCCAGGCGCCCCCTGGACGGGGATGTAGTGCTCCTTTGGCCGGGGCGTGTCCATGGGCTCGTCCAGCACCCAGGGCAGCCGGAGAAATACATGCAGGACGAAGCAGGGGTCCGGGAAGTCCTCGTAGGCGTCTGACGGCTGGTACTGCCCGTCTCTGTCCTCCAGAGACCAGCTTCCCCAGGGGGTGGACGCGGCTTCCCCGCTCTTCTCCAGCAGTTTTCCGGAGACGTTCCAGCAGAGCTCATAGAGCCCCTCGCCGTCCATCTCGCACACATAGGTGGCCTTCTCCGGGGGGATGGACAGCCTGTCCAGCAGGGACAGCAATTCTTCCGGCAGCTGCCGCGTTTTGGCCTGGGCCACGAAGTTGCGGCAATGGCCGCACATGCAGTACCACTCGTCCCCCTCGTGGGCGTACCACGCCCGGGTGGCCTCCGCGTCGGCCTCCGCCCGGAAGCCGGGGATGGAGATCTCCATCACTTTTTCCCCTTCCCGCCGTTTTTGGCGTTCTCGTAGTCCTCATAGGCCTTGATGATCCGCTGGACGATGACGTGGCGCACCACGTCGGCCTCCCCCAGCCGGCAGATCTCGATGTCCTCCACGCCCTTCAGCACCCGCATGGCCTCCTTGAGGCCGCTGGCCTTGTCGGCGGGCAGGTCGATCTGGGTCACGTCGCCGGTGATGACCGCCTTGGAGTTGAACCCCATACGGGTCAGGAACATCTTCATCTGCTCTCTGGACGTGTTCTGCGCCTCGTCCAGGATGATGAAGGAATCGTCCAGCGTCCGGCCCCGCATATAGGCCAGAGGGGCCACCTCGATGTTCCCCCGCTCCACGTACTTCTGGTATGTCTCGGCGCCCAGCATATCGAACAGGGCGTCGTACAGGGGCCGCAGGTAGGGGTCCACCTTGGACTGGAGGTCGCCGGGGAGGAAGCCCAGCCGCTCCCCCGCCTCCACGGCGGGCCGGGTGAGGATGATGCGGTTCACCTGCTTGTCCCGAAAGGCGGCCACGGCGGCGGCCACCGCCAGATAGGTCTTGCCCGTTCCGGCGGGACCCACGCCGATGGTCACCGTGTTCTTCAAAATGGAGTCCACGTACTTCTGCTGGCCGATGGTCTTGGCCTTGACGGGCCTGCCCTTGGCGGTGACGCAGATCACGTCCCCCGCCAGCTGGGCGATCTTGCCCTCGTTGCCGGTGCGGACCAGTTCGATGATGTAGCGCACGTTCTGCTGGCCGATGGCCTCCCCCTTGGCGGACAGGGACAGCAGGCCCTGGATGGCCTTCACCGCCAGCATCACGTTCTCGCCCTCGCCGGAGATCTTCAGGCTGGACTCCCGGTTGACCACCGCCACGCCCAGCTCCTGCTCGATGATACGGATATTCTCGTCAAACGCGCCGAACAGGTTCACCGCCTGCTCCATCCGCTCGATGCTGATGCTCTGTTCGATCATTGGTACAACTCCTATCTCTATTTCCCGTCCCGGGCGGCGGACGCCGCGTCAACGCGGTGGCCGGTCTCCCCCGGCAGCTCCACCGTGCGGGCGATGTCCTCCCGGCACTCCGCCAGCAGCGTGACGGTGAGCCTGCCGTCCGCCACGCGGGCGACATAGTCGGTGCGGAGGATCTCTCCGCCCCCCGCCGCCATGAGCCGGTCCAGCCGGGCGGACAGCAGATCCCTCAGCCGGGTCTCCGCCTCGTCCCGGTCGATCGGTTCCTCCCGGAGGGTGTAGCCCCGCAGGGTGGTGGTGACCACCCGGGCCGGCAGTTCGATCCCGAAAAGGGTCAGCGGCTCGGTCTTTGTTATTTTATCATATCTGCTGTCATAAATGCTACTGTTTTTGAAAAATTCCCACCGCCCCCACAAAATTTTCAGGGTGTACCGGTTGACCTCCCGGCCGGTATACTCTTTTACCTGCGCGGTGAGGGGCACGGTCTCCTCCAGAGAGCGCCAGGTCCGGGCAATCGCCGACCCCGCCGCCCGGACCATCAGATACCCGCTGGACGCCGCCCCCTCCGGCTCCCGCAGGTCGATGGCTCCCGCGATAAGCGTCTCCCCCTTGGACACGATGGCGCCGTCCTCGAACAGGGCCTGGCCCCGCTCCGCCTCGATGTCCTCGATGACCCCGTCCTCTGCCGCCACCACGTCGGCGGGGACCGACTCATCCAGCACCTCCGGCGTCTCGCCCGCCTCCCGGACGATGACCTCCGCCCGGGTGCCGTAGATGTTGATGGCCAGGTAGGACAGCCCGGGCAGGCCCATGAGCGCGTCGTTGGCGGCCGCCCGCTGGGGGATGGAGGGGCCGTACGCCCCCGGTCTCACCCCCACCCGCCGCAGCTGGGACAGGATGGCGGCGGTGGACACCGTCTCGTTGCCGGTCACCTCGATCACCAGCAGGAATTTGGACAGCACCGAGGCCGCCAGCAGGCACAGGCACAGCCCCGCCACGAACCCCCACCGCTTCATCAGGTTGACGGCGGCCACCGCTCCGCCTCCGCGCTTTCGTTCGGCGAGGACGCACAGGGCCCGCTCCGCCAGGGCGCGCACCTTGTCCAAATCCTGATAATAGACGCGGAACACGAAGGTGGCGTCGTCTATCCACTGTAAATGCCAAAACCTTGTCTGCTCCTGAGCGCACAGGTTTAAAAGCCGCTCCGGGAAGGCGCCGGAGACCTCCAGCTCCACATAGCCCCGCAGCAGATTGACCAGTTTTCCCATGTCCTCACCCCACGAATTCCACCGCCCGGATACTGCCCGTGATCAGCAGCTCCACCGGGGTCATGGCCCGCAGCTCCAGCCCCGTCCCGGACACCCGCACCACCAGACTGCCGCCGGAGATGTGGATCTCCTCCGAGCCGTAGGACAGGATGCCCCGGTGGGGGCTCATCCGCAGCTCCCCGTCCCCGACGATCTCGATGCGGGGCACCCCCGCCACCGCGTCGGCGGGCAGGTCGAACGCCCGCGCCGCCCGCTCCAGTAGCCCCTCCTTGCCTGACACACGCATCACCTCTGGCAAGGATATGCGCCGGGGGACGCACCCTTGCCTGTCCCACGAAAAAAGGGTGACAAGCGGAGCCGTTTCGTGTATAATTGGGGCAACGCTATGAACAGGAGGGCGCGCCATGGAATATAACCCCAGACATCCCGAGGTCAGCTACCCCGTCACCGAGCCGGACACCCTGCTCCCCTTTCTGCTGGACAACGTGAAGGGTAAGAGCCGCAACAACGTGAAGTCCCTGCTGTCCCGGCGGCTGGTGACGGTGGACGGCAGACCCGTCTCCCGGTTCGACGCCCCCCTGTCCCCCGGCCAGGTGGTGACCATCCTGGCCTTCTCCGCCCCCAGGACCGACGTGCTGCCCTTCCCCCTGCTGTATGAGGACGAGCATCTGATCGTGGTGAACAAGCCCGCCAAGCTGCTCTCCGTGGCCAATGAGCGGGAGAAGGACCGCACCGCCTACCGCATCGTCACCGACTACGTCAAGACCAGGCATGTCAAAAACCGGATCTACGTGGTCCACCGGCTGGACCGGGACACCTCCGGCGTGCTGCTCTTCGCCAAGGACCCCGAGACCAAGGAGCTGTTCCAGTCCAAATGGAACGACATCGTCACCCGCCGGGGCTATCTGGCGGTGGTGGAGGGGGTCCCCAAGCCGGAGCGGGACACCATCCGCAGCTGGCTCATCGAGACCAAGACCCACCTCTCCTTCTCCGGCCAGCCGGGACCCAACGCAAAAGAGGCCATCACCAACTACGAGATCAAGAAGTCGGGCAACGGGTACTCCCTGCTGGACATCTCCATCGACACGGGACGGAAGAACCAGATCCGGGTCCACATGAAGGAGAAGGGCTGCCCCATCGCCGGGGACAAGCAGTACGGCGCCCGGACCAACCCCATCGGGCGGCTGTGCCTCCACGCAAACGAGCTGTCCTTCCTCCACCCTGTCACCGGCAAGCCGATCACCTTTACCGCTAAGATGCCGAAAGACTTTAACAGGATCTTTAATCAAAACCACCGGTTGAACCGGTGGTTTGACCAGGCCCTATAAGGGCCTACCTCCTGTGGTTGCCCCCTAAAGGGGGCACCGAGAAAGTCTGACAATCACACTTTTGACACTGGCAGCCCCCTACTCGGGGGCTGTCTTTATTTGCCCTGTTTTACGGGCTCACCCGTAAACGGGTCTACGAATTCTTTTATGCTGATCTGGTCATTTGCTATGTCCTCTTGCAGTTGATTCCTGATGTATTCTTTTATTGCCCCTTCGTACTTCCCTACTGTGTCCACATAATATCCTCTGCACCAGAAATGCCGGTTCCCATACTTATACTTCAAATTCGCATGCCTATCAAATATCATCAGGCTGCTTTTGCTCTTCAAGTACCCCATGTATTGTGCTACGCTCAGATGCGGTGGTATCGACACAAGCATATGATTAGATCTTATTAGGAAAACGAGCTGCCAGAGTGGGATTTACTGTGCTCATACGGCCTTGGCGATGTTCCCGTTGTCGGTGTTGAGCTCGATGTATTCAACGATCCTGCGGAGCTCGTCGGCAAACTTGAATTTCACACTGATATTGCCGTTTTCGTAGACCTT
>CANRFU010000022.1 GCA_947629975.1 uncultured Oscillospiraceae bacterium
GCCTGTAGCTCAGGTGGATAGAGCAGCTGCCTTCTAAGCAGCGGGCCGGGGGTTCGAGTCCCTTCAGGCGTACCACGGCGTCGGTGCGGACTGCGTATCCCTCACTCCGGCCTGCGGCCAGAGTTCGCTCACTTCGTCGCACCTCCTTTCCCCACAAAGCCTGGAGGGCGGCTTTGCGGGGACCCCATAAGGGCGGGTACCGGCTCTCTAAAAGGGCGGCTTTGCGGGAGTCCTGTGAGGGCGGGGCCTGTCGGTACAATTGGATATGGTGGGTATAGCTCAGCTGGGAGAGCACCGGATTGTGGTTCCGGGTGTCGTGGGTTCGAGCCCCATTACCCACCCCATATCAGGCTGAGGGCCGGGGCGTCCGCTCCGGCCCTTGCCTCACTCCACATTGGGGTGTAGCCAAGTGGTAAGGCACGGGACTTTGACTCCCGCATTCGCTGGTTCGAGTCCAGCCATCCCAGCCACGTCGTCGGCGCGGACTGCGTATCCCTCGCTCCGGCCTGCGGCCAGAGCTCGCTCACTTCGTCGCGCCTCCTCTCCCCACAAAGCCAAAGGACGGCTTTGCGGGGGCCCCAGTTGGTGCCATCCATTGCGCTTCCTCTCCCCACAAAATGCTTCGCATTTTGCGGGGGCCCCGTGAGAACCCGCCGCGCACCTTTCCCCACCAAAACCGCGGGGCGGTTTTGGCGGGGACCCCATCGATCCGCTTTGCAGGCTTTGGGACAATCTATACAACATGACCCAGTAGCTCAGTTGGTAGAGCAACGCCCTTTTAAGGCGAAGGTCCGGGGTTCAAGTCCCCGCTGGGTCACCAAACAAAAAGCGACTTGTTTTGACAAGTCGCTTTTTGTTTGGGTTCCGCTCCCGTTGGTCGCTCCACCCATCGGTGATTCAAATGCTCGGCGGAAGTGAATTCCGCCTCCGCCGAGGTTTTGCTCCGCAAAACGCTCGTGACGGCGCACCCGCGCCGCCCCGCTTTGCGGGGTCCCGTTTTTTGCGCCGGACGGCTGTTTTTATTCCCGGCGCGGGGCGCGCCCCGCACCGTCAAAACTTACCTTCTCCCCACCCGGATCCGCCGCCTTTTTGGCAAAGCTGCCACTGGCACCGGGGCGTGGGGCGTGGTATCATCACATCGGTTTTTGAGGATCCACCGTGACGCGTTTATCTTAAGAAAGGAAATCGATATGCCCGCTGGATATTATAGCGACGCACTGAAACTGGGGCTGAAAGAGTTCCGGGCCTGCACCGCCCGGGGCGAATACCCCTGCCTCCCCGCCCTGGCCGACTTTGTCCCCACCGAGCGGCTGAACATGGCCGTGGATCAGGGGATGGCCCACATCCCCATGGAATTCATCGTGGGCACCCGCACCGGCGGGCGCACCAGCGCCTTCGCCCGCAACTTTATGCCCTTGATGGACCTGGACACGGAGTTTGCCGCCAAGTGGCAGTCCCTGTGCGAGTCCCACCTGGAGGAGGGCATCCGGGACGCCGTCAAGGTCTATGAATACATGAACCGCTACTATGTGGAGGAGGGCAACAAGCGAATCTCCGTGCTGAAATTCTTCGGCGCGAGTTCGGTATACGCCCAGGTCCTCAGCGTCCCGCCGGAGCGGAACGGCTCCAGGGAGGTGCAGCTGTACGAAGAGCTGCGGGAGTTTTACCGCCTCAGCGGCACCAACGCCATCGAGTTTTCCAAGCCGGGCAGCGGCGCCAAACTCCAGGCCCTGCTGGGCAAGGGGCCGGAGGAGCGGTGGAATGACGACGACCGCGCCGCCTTCACCTCCGCCTATTACTACTTCCGGCAGGCCTATGAGGCCAGCGGCGGCAAAAAGCTGTCCTCCACCGTGGGGGACGCCATGCTGGCCTTCGTCCAGGTATACGGCTGGCAGACCCTGCGGAGCGGCTCCCAGGCGGAGATCAAAAAGCAGCTTGCCAAGGCCTGGGAGGAGATCGCCCTCCAGCAGGAGGACGCCCCCATCGACGTGAAGCTGGCCCCCGAGGAGAAGAAGCCCGGCCTCATCGCCAAGGTGCTCACCCCCAGCGAGGGCAGGGGCAGCAAGGTGGCCTTCATCCACGACAAGGACCCCGCCTCCTCCGGCTGGACCAAGGGGCATGAGCAGGGCCGCCAGTACGTCCAGCGGGTGTTCGGCGGCAAGATCGACACCACCTCTTACTTCAACGCCATGGACGGCGACCCCTATCAGGTCATCGAGGACGCCATCCGCGACGGCAACACCATCCTCTTCACCACCTCTCCCCGGCTGCTGCCCGCCTCTCTCCGCGCGGCGGTGGAGCATCCGGAGGTGTCCATCCTCAACTGCTCTCTGAACCAGTCCCACCGGTATATCCGCACCTATTACGCCCGGATGTACGAGGCCAAATTCGTGGTGGGGGCCATCGCCGGGGCGCTGGCGGGGAGCGACCCCCTGGGCTGCCTGTGCGACTACCCCATTTTCGGCCAGGTGGCGGGCATCAACGCCTTCGCCCTGGGGGTGCAGATGGTCAACCCCACCGCCAGGGTCTATTTGGAATGGACCTCGGTGGACGGGCTGGACGCGGCCCTGCGCCGGCTCACCGACCGCGGCATCCGGCTGCTGTCCTCCCAGGACCTGACCCGCAAGGGGAGCGAGAGCTGGTCCAGCTTCGGCCTGTCCCTGGTATCTGACGGCGGCCGGGTCAACCTGGCGGTGCCGGTGTGGAAGTGGGGCGTCTACTACGAGGAGATGCTCCGCCGGATCAAGGACAAATCCTTCCGGGCCGAATACGAGGAGACCGAGCGGGCCGTCAACTACTACTGGGGCATGTCCGCCGGCGTGGTGGACCTGGCCTGCTCGGACAAGGTGCCCCCCAGCACCCGCAAGCTGGCGGAAACGCTCCAGCGGGGCATCCGCGCCGACATCTGCCGTCCCTTCCGGGGCAAGCTCTACGCCCAGGGCGGCAAGGAGATGGACGGGGATCTCAGTCCGGAGCAGATCATCTCCATGGACTGGCTGTGCGAAAACGTGATCGGCTCCATCCCCGCCTACGACCAGCTCACCGACCTGGGCAAAGCCACGGTGGATATGGTGGGCGTCGGCCGCGCCGCGAAAGGCAGGAAGGGATAAGGATGAAGATCTTGGCCGTCTCCGACGAGGTCTCCCCGTATTTTTACGACTACTATACCCCCGGCAGGCTGGACGGCATCGATCTGATCCTGTCCTGCGGCGATCTGAGCCGGGAGTATCTGGAGTTCCTGGTGACCATGTCCAACCGCCCGGTGCTGTACGTCCACGGCAACCACGACGACCGGTTCGATCAGGCCCCGCCGGAGGGCTGCGTCTGCGTGGACGACAGCCTCTATGTCCATCAGGGGATCCGCATCCTGGGCCTGGGCGGCTCCTTCCGCTACCGGGACGGGAAGTATATGTACACCGAGGAGCAGATGCGCCGCCGGATCCTGCGGCTGGGCATCCCCCTGTGGAGGCAGGGCGGGATCGATATCCTGCTGACCCACGCCCCCGCCCGCCATGTCAACGACCTGGACACCCAGCCCCACCAGGGGTTCGAGTGCTTCGGAGACCTGGTCGAAAAATACCGGCCGAAATACTTTATCCACGGCCATGTCCACAAGCGTTACGGCATCCACATCCCCCAGCGCGCTCAGTTGGGGGATACCACCGTCATCAACGCCTGCGGCTACTGCCTGTTTGAATACTGACCGCAAAAAGAGGGCCTGACGCAAAACACGCCAGACCCTCTTCATCGTTACGATGAGCGTATCGCCGCCGCGCGGAGCGGCCGCACACGGCGGCGCCTCCGGGGCGGATCACAGTTCTTTATGATCCCTTTTCTCTCAGGGACAAGATCACCGGCCGAACAGGGTGCCCAGCAGCCCCCGGCCGATGCTGCCGCCCAGGTTGCCGCCCAGCTTCTTGCCGAAACTGCCGAACTGCTTGCCCAGGTTGGAGCCCAGCTCCCGGCCCACGGTGCCCAGGGCGGACTTGGCCACCCCGGTGATGGCCCGTTCCCGGGCCTTCTCCTCCCGCTCGGCCTCCCGGGCCTGCTGTTTGGCCAGACGCTCGGCCTCTTTCGCGGCCTCCTTCTCGGCGCGGGCCCGCTCCTTGGCCTGTTCCTCCGCCAGCTTCTCCGCCTCGGCCTCCTGCTGGAGCTGGACGGCCTTGCGCTGGAGGAACTCAAAGGCGGAGTCCCGGTCCACAGCGGTCCCGTACTTGGCGTAGAGGGGGTTGTTCTGCATCTCGGACTGGCGGTCGGCATCGCCGATGGGGCCCATCAAACTCTGGGGCGGCAGGATCCTGGCCCGCTGGACCACGGCGGGGGAGCCGTCCTCCTGGAGGAAGGACACCAGCGCCTCGCCGATGCCAAGTTCGGTAAGGACCTGTTTGGTGTCGAACTCCGGGTTCACCCGGAAGGAGTCGGCGGCGGCCTTCACCGCCTTCTGGTCGGCGGGGGTGTAGGCGTGGAGGGCGTGCTGGATCTTGTTCCCCAGCTGGCCCAGCACCCCGTCGGGGATGTCCTTAGGGCTCTGGGTGATGAAGTACACCCCCACCCCCTTGGAGCGGATCAGCTTCACCACCTGCTCCAGCTTCTGGATCAGGGCCTTGGGGGCGTCGGTGAACAGGAGGTGGGCCTCGTCAAAGAAGAACACCATCCGGGGCCGCTCCAGATCGCCGGCCTCCGGCAGGGTCTCGAACAGCTCGGACAGCATCCACAGCATGAAGGTGGAGTACATCATGGGGCTGTTGATGAGGCTCTCGCTGTCCAGGATGTTGATGACGCCCTTGCCGTCGAAGTCGGTGCGGAACCAGTCCCGGATGTCCAGGGCGGGCTCGCCGAAGAACTTGTCGCCCCCCTGCTCCTCCAGGGCGATGACCCCCCGCAGGATGCTGTTGATGCTCTGCTTGGGCAGGTTGCCATAGGCGGCGCTGTACTCCTTGTTGTTCTCGGCCACATAGGTGAGCATGGATTTCAGATCCTTGCTGTCCAGGAGCAGCAGACCCTCTTCGTCGGCGATCTTGAACACCACCGAGAGGATGTCGGTCTGGGCGTCGGTCAGGTCCATGAGCCGGGCCAGCAGGGTGGGGCCCATCTCGCTGATGGTGGTGCGCAGCGGCAGCCCCTTCTTCCCGTAGATATCCCAGAAGCAGACGGGGTACTTCCTGTACCCGAAGCCCGCGTCCGCCAGACCGAATTTGGCGATGCGCTCGCGCATGTCCTCGCTGTCAACGCCGGGGCGGCACATGCCGGCCAGATCGCCCTTCACGTCCGCCAGGAACACGGGCACCCCCGCGTCGCTGAAGGACTCGGCCAGCACCTTCAGGGTGATGGTCTTGCCGGTGCCGGTGGCCCCGGCGATGATGCCGTGGCGGCTGGCCATCCTGGGGATGATAGAGAGGTTTTCCGTCTCGCTCCTGCCGATCCAGATCTGATGATCATAAAACATAGCCGTCACTCCCGTCAAAAAATGGGGATTCTGAACACAGTATAGCAGACTGCGGGGAAATGGGCAAGAGAAAAACGGGGACACCGCAGAAGACGCCCCCGTTGTATCTGGGCGGCCAGTCAAAAGTAGAACAACTCCTCGAACTTCTTGTCCAGGGCGATGCAGAGGATCAGCGCCAGCTTGGCGGTGGGGTTGAACTGCCCCGTCTCGATAGAGCTGATGGTGTTCCGGGACACGCCCACCAGCTCGGCCAGTTGGTTCTGTGATATTTTCAGTTCTGCCCGTGCTTCTTTAAGACGGTTTTTTAATATAAGTTTATCATCCATATCATCCACCACCTTACAGGATCGTAGATGATGCGATTAAATTATAAATATGGTATCCGGACATTACTGCCACAATCAAAGTATATAACAAAGCCGCTAAGAGTTCCCCTCTGAGGCGGAGTTTTATATATTTGACCCAATGATTTATCATGTCTGCGCTGAAAACAAGCGCCCACATTCCAAAGTTCAATCCGCCGCCGGTAATTATCTGCACGACGAAAAATATGCCGGCAATCACCATCATTACAACAGTCGTGATCGAACCTGCAAGCTTCGAGATATCGATGCCGTAAAGATCCTTGTTTTTGTTCTCGGCTCTGCTTTTTGCTAAAATTTCTTCCTTATTCATAAGGGAAACCTCCAACTTGAATTGCCAAGTTTTCTTGGCGCATCCTCATTATAGCGCCGCCAAGTTTTCTTGTCAAGAGGTTTTACAAAAAGGGCCGTCGGCTTGGCCGGCGGCCCCGAATCCGTTTGCCCGTCTGTGCGATAACTGGAAATCGTCAATGGATCTTTTTCACGTATACTCTTGAGGGCTCCCCGTCCATATCGTTCATCTGCGTCTTGTACTCGCACCCGTATTTCTCGTACAGTCCGACGCGGTTCGTCGATATGTAGACCTCCGCCACACGCTCCTGTTTTGCGAGCCGCTCCACTTCCTCAAACAGCAGCCCCGCATAGCGGTGCCCTCGGTGTTTTGGGAACGTGTAGACGAAACCCACCCAGGGGGTGAACTCCGTCGGCTGGATATCGTCTTTTTGCGCATAGGTGCAATAGGAGATCAGCTCGTCGCCGTCCGTCAGCAGCAACACCCTGGAGCCCGCGCCCACCGCGTCAAAAAAGGTCCCTTTGCTGAGCAGTTCATGCAGAAAAGCGCCGGCGCCCCAATCGCTTCCCGCGATCTGTTCAAGCCAGTGTTCCCGCCTGTCGCTTTCAAAATAGTTGATGACGTCCATATACGGTACCTCCACGAATTCCTGTTCATGATAGCACAGCTTCCCGCCTGTTTCAAGCGCGCCCGCGTCCCGCCTTGACATCCCCTCCCGCCCCGTGCTATCATTTTCGGGAACTTTTATGGGATGGGAGGCCGCCGCCGTGGAGATACGCCCCGACTTTTACGACAGATTCTGCTGTCTGGCCCAGAACTGCCGCCACACCTGCTGCCGGGGCTGGGAGATCGACGTGGACCCGGACACCCTGGCGCTGTACCGGTCGGTGGAGGGCCCTCTGGGCGGCGAACTCCGCGCCGCCCTCCAAGAGCGGGACGGGGAGTGGTCCATCCGCTTCAACGAAGCCGGGAACTGCCCCCTGCTCCGCTCCGACGGGCTGTGCCGGGTGATCCTGGAGCTGGGGGAGGACGCCCTTTGCGACATCTGCGCCCTCCACCCCCGGTTCTTCCTGGACGTGGGGAAGCACGAGCTGTCCGGGGTGGGCCTGTGCTGCGAGGCCACGGTCTCTCTGCTGCTGGACGAGCCGGGGGAGCTGACCTTCCTGACGGAGGACGACGAGCCCCTGAACCTGGCCCAGCTGTTGGAGCTGCTGGGGACGTCCGTCACGCCGGAGGACCTGCGGTACACACCCCGCATCGACGAGGGGTACTACCGGGCCATCTTCCGCCGCTATGGGGACTGCGAGGCCATCGACGGCGAGTGGAGCCGGGACCTGGCCGCCCTGGCCGCCCGCGCGGAGGAGCTGGTCCCCCTGGCCCGGGAGTACGCCGCCCGGTGCGGCCGGGCGGCCTTTGACCGCGTTTTCGGGTACATCCTCTATCGCCAGCTGGAGGAGCTGGAGCGGTACGGCCTCCCCGCCCTGCTGCGGTACGCCCGGGAGGGGACCGATTTCATCCTGCTGTGGGCCGCCGCCGGGGGCGATCTGCCCGAGCGGGTGCGGCGGTGGTCGGTGGAGATCGAGTACAGCACGGAGAACCAGGCGCTGCTGCTGGAACACGCGCAAAAAGAGAGCATCTGACGGCAGATGCTCTCTTTTTGCGTGTTCACCTGTCCTCCCGTCCGGCGGATGCGATCTGCTCGGGGGTGATGGGCAACTCGTAAAACCGCTTCCCGGTGGCCTGATAGACGGCGTCCGCGATGGCGGGCAGAGGGGTGTTGATGACGATCTCCCCGATGGACTTGGCCCCAAAGGGCCCGGAGTCCTCGTAACTGTTCTCAAAGGCCACATGGATATGGCCCACATCCAGCCGGGAGGGGATCTTGTACTGCATGAAGGAGTTTTCCAGCACCCGGCCCTTTTCATCGTAGGTGACGTTCTCGGTGAGGGCCATGCCGATGCCTTGGACGATGCCGCCCTCCGCCTGGACCCGGGCCAGGTTGGGGTTGATGGGGGTGCCGCAGTCCACGCAGGCCCAGAAGTCTGCCACCCTCGCGCTGCCGGTCTCCGGGTCGATCTCCAGCTCCACGACCCCCGCCATGTGGGGCGGCGGCGAGTTGGGGGAGCTGTGGGTGTCGGTGGCCTCCAGCGCCACGCTGTGGCCGCACATGGAGGCGGTCATCACCTCGTCCAGGGAGACGGCCCTGCCGGGGGCGCCCAAGGCGCAGACCCGCTTCCCGTCGAACTCCACCCGGTCGGCCGGAAGGGCCAGCAGCTCCGCGCCCAGTGTACAGATCTGCTCCCGCAGCCTGAGGGCGCAGTTTTCCACCGCCTTGCCGGTGACGTAGGTGGTGCTGGAGGCGTAGGAGCCGGAGTCGTAGGGGGAGGCGTCGGTGTCCGCGCCGAACACGGTGATGTTCTCCACCGGGCAGTCCAGCACCTGGGCGGCGATCTGGGCCAGGATGGTGTCGCAGCCGGTGCCCATGTCCGCCGCGCCGATGGAGAGGGTATAGTAGCCCTGCTCGTTCAATTTGAGGGTGGCGCTGCCCACGTCCACCCCGGAGATGCCGGAGCCCTGGAGGGCCATGCCCATGCCCATGGCCCTGATCCTGCCGTTGGGGAGTTTTCGGGCGGGGAATTTCTCATCCCAGCCGCTCATCTCCCGGACCTTGGCAAGGCAGCGGTCCAGGGCGCAGCTGGTGTTGGTCTCGCCGAAGTAGGCGGGCATCACGTCCCCCTCCCGGACGATGTTCTTCTCCCGGAGGTCAAAGGGATCCATATGCAGCTCCACCGCCAGCTCGTTCACCGCCGACTCGATGGCGAACAGCCCTTGCGTCGCTCCGTAGCCCCGGTAGGCCCCGGCGGCCATCACGTTGGTGTACACCACATCGCTGACGAAGCGGAAGGCCTCCGCCCTCCCGTACATGGGGATGGCCTTGTGGCCGGACAGCCCCACGGTGGTGGGGCCGTGCTCGCTGTAGGCGCCGGTGTTGGAGAGGGTATAGAGGTCGATGCCCCGGATACGGCCGTCCCGCATGGCGCCCAGCCGGACGTGGAGCCGCATCTCATGCCGGGGGCAGGAGGCGGTCATGGACTCGGCCCGGGTATAGACCATCTTGCTGGGCTTTTTGGTCTTCCAGGTGACGAAGGCGGGGTAGATCTCGGACACCACCGTCTGTTTCGCCCCGAAGCCGCCGCCGATGCGGGGCTTGGACACCCGGACCATGGACTGGGGGATGCCCAGGGCGGCGGCCACGATCCGCCGGGCGTGGAACACGATCTGGGTGGAGCTGGTCACGTGGAGCCGGCCGTAGGGGTCGATGGTGCAGAAAGTGCGGAAGGTCTCCATCATGGACTGCTGGCAGGCCTTGGTGTGGTACACCCGGTCGATGACCACGTCGCACTCCGTGAGGACCCGGTCGATGTCCCCGCCGGCGCTCTCCTCGTGGGCGCACAGGTTGCGCGTCTGGTCCGCGCCGACAGGGCAGAGGCCCTCCCAGTTGTCCTCCGGGTGGACCACCACGGGGGCATCCAAAGCCTTGGTATAGTCCAGCACCGGCTCCAACACCCGATACCTCACCTTGATGAGCTTCAGCGCCCGGTCCACGGCCTTCTCCGTCTTCCCGGCCACGATAGCCACCGGGTCGCCCACATAGCGCACATGGCGGTCCAGCAGCAGCCGGTCGTGGGGGCTGGGCTCCGGCCAGGTCTGGCCGGCGGTGGTGAACCTCTTCCCGTTCTGATCCACGTCCTCCCAGGTGTAGACGGCCTCGATCCCCTCCACCCGCTCCGCGGCGGCGGTGTCGATGTCCTCCACCAGGGCGTTGGCGTGGGGGGAGCGGAGCACCTTGACGATGAGGCAGTCTTTGTGCGCCAGGTCGTCGGTGTACACCGGCTGGCCGGTGACCAGCTGCATGGCGTCCTTTTTCCGCACCGGCCGGTTGACGGCGTGGAAGGCCCGGGCCCGGGCCTTCTCATGGATGCCCTGCTGGGGGATATCGGCTGGGTTCCACCCGGGAAAGCTGTCGGGGGCGTCCTGGCCGGCCTCCCGCCGCCGGAGCCACTCCTTGAAATTGAGCATCCCCCGCAGCTGGCCCTCGTAACCGGAGCACCGGCACAGATTGCCCGCCAGGTATTCTTTGATCTCCTCCTCGGAGGGGTCCGGGTCGTCCCGGAACAGGGTCAGGGCGTTGAGGATGAACCCGGGGTTGCAGAAGCCGCACTGCTCCGCCCCCTGGTCGGCGATGAAGGCGCCGAACTGGGCCGCCTCCCGCTGGAGGCCCTCCAGGGTGGTCACCTCCCGGCCGTCCGCGCGGGCGGCCAGCGTGGAGCAGGACAGCACCGGCTTCCCGTCCAGCAGGACGGTGCAGAGCCCGCAGTTGGAGGTCTCGCAGCCCCGTTTCACGCTGTAACAGCCCTCCTGCCGCACCAGGTCGATGAGCAGCAGGTCGGGGGCGATGTCCCTGGTGATCTTCCTCCCGTTGAGGGTGAATGTGATGTCCATGTCAGTCCCCCTCCCGCCGCAAAAGCTGTGTGACCGCCCGTTTTGTCAGCGTTTTGACGAGGTGGGTACGGTATTCGGCGCTCCCCCGCAGATTGGACCCGGTGGGGATGGCCCCGGCGGCGTAAGCGGCGATCCTCTCCGGGGCGTCCGGGCCAAAGGGCGGGCGCAGGATGCCGTCCCGGTCGGGGAGCAGGACGGCCCTCTGGGGCCGGGCGCCCACCGCGATGCGGAAGCCCTCCTCCCCCAGGGCGGCGGCGCAGGTGAGGGCGGGAAAATCCGTCTCAGTGTTCCGGACGGACTGATAGCAGTACCGGGCGGGCGCCCTGCGCACAAACAGCCGCACCAGGATGTCCCGGTCACAGGGGAGGGCGGCGAATTCGCTCACCGGCATGAGGCCGCCCTTGTAAAGCTCCACCCAGGTCTCCATGGAGAGGAACAGGGTGAGCACGTCGGAGAAGCCGAACCTGCCCCAGATGCTGCCCCCCACGGTGGCCGAGTTGCGCAGCTGCACCCCCACGATATGGCGCAGGGCCTCCCGCGCCGCGCCGCCGGTATAGGCGTTGAAGCCGGGGTGGGTCTCCAGCTGGCGGAGGGTGACCATGGCCCCGATGGAAAAGCCCTCGGCCGTCTCCCCGATGGCGTCCAGGCCCAGGCCGGACAGGTCGATGGCGGTGTTCACGCTCCGGCCGCTCGTCTTCGCCCAGATCATGCCGCCGATGACCATGTTGTTCCGCTTTTGATTCAGCGTCCAGGCCTCCTCCAGACTTTCGGCGCGCTTATACTCCCTGATGGTGAACATGGGGTCCTCCCTCGTCTCAAAGCTTTATCCGCGGATCGGGAAAAATCAAAATTTCTGTGACAGTATATCATGTTTTTCTTGTCAAGTACAGGGGGATGTGATAAACTTCTCGTTGCACTTTTAAAAATATAACGTTCCGGAGGATACCATGAAAAGACTGACTGCCCTTCTGCTGGCCCTGGCGCTGGCCTTTGCCCTTGCCGCCTGCGGCGCGCCCGCCGCCCAAAGCACCCAGACCCCCCCGTCCGAACCCGCCGGGACCCCCGCGCCGGAGCCCACCAGGGCCCCGGAGCAAGACCCCGGCATCATCACCTATCCCGTCACCGTCACCGACCAGCTGGGCCGGGACGTGGTCATCGCGGCCCGGCCGGAGCGGCTGGTGAGCGGCTACTACATCTCCACCAGCCTGCTCATCGCCCTGGGCCTGGAGGACAAACTGGTGGGGGTGGAGGCCAAGGCCGCCAGCCGGAACATCTACCAGCTCAGCGCCCCCCAGATCATCGACCTGCCCAGCGTGGGCACCGCCAAGGAGTTCGACCTGGAGGGCTGCGCCGCCCTGGAGCCCGACCTGGTGATTTTGCCCGCCAAGCTGAAGGACGTGATCCCCTCCCTGGAGGAGCTGGGCATCGCCGTCATCGCCGTGAATCCCGAGGACGAGGCCCTTTTGGAGGAGGCCGTGACCCTGCTGGGCCAGGCCACCGACACCGTGGAGCGGGCCCAGGCGCTGCTGGCCTTCCACGACGAACAGCTGTCCGCCCTCGCCAAAGACCTGGCCGGCCTGGAGGCCCCCACGGTGTATCTGGCCTCCAACAGCGCCCTGCTGTCCTGCGCCGGGCCTGAGATGTACCAGAACGACCTGATCGAGCAGGCCGGCGGCGTCAACGTGGCCGCCGGGATCACCGGGGACTACTGGGCCGAGGTGTCCTATGAGCAGATCCTGGCCTGGGACCCGGACTATATCATCCTGGCCGCCGACGCGGAGTACGGCACGGAGGCGGTGCTGTCCGACGAGAACCTCCAGGGCTGCCGGGCGGTGAAGAACGGCGACGTGTACCAGTTCCCCAGCTTTATCGAGGCGTGGGATTCGCCGGTGCCCAGCGCCATCCTGGGCAGCATGTGGCTGGCAGAGGTCCTTCACAGGGAGGACTACCCCGAGGAGAACTGGGCGGCTGCCGTTGACGAGTACTACCAGACCTTCTATGAGTTTGACGCCGCGATCGAAGACCCCTGGGGAACGCCCAATGAGGCCCCGGAGCGCTGAGAACAGCCAGGCCGCGCTCTGCGCCGCCGCCGGGGTCCTCCTGCTGGCGGCGGCGTTGGCCTCGCTGCTGGTTGGGAAGTACCCCCTGTCCCTCCCCGCCCTGCTGGGCGGCGATGCGGGGCAGCTGCGGGTGTTCCTCACCCTGCGCCTGCCCAGGACCCTCATGGCCGCCCTGGGCGGCTTCGCCCTGGGCGCGGCGGGATATGTGTTCCAGACGGTGTTCCGCAACCCTCTGGCCGCCCCGGACATGATCGGCGTGTCCAGCGGGGCCAGCGCCGGCGCGGCCTTCGCCATCCTGTTCCTGCCCGCCGTCCCCTTCGCCGTGACGGCGGCCGCCTTCACCGGCGGCCTGCTGGCGGTGGGGGTGGCCCTGGGGCTGTCCGCCCTGGCCCCCGGCGGGAAAAACGGCTCCATCGTCCTGGCCGGCATCGCCGTCCACGCCCTGGCCCAGACGGTCCTGATGGCCCTCAAGCTGGCCGCCGATCCGGAGCGGCAGCTGGCCTCCATCGAATACTGGATCATGGGCAGTCTCAACGCCGTCACCCTGGGGAAGATCCCCTTCTACTGCGCCGTGTGCCTGCTGGCGCTGGCTGGGGTGTTTCTGCTCCACCGGCAGATCGTGCTGCTGTCGGTGGAGGAGGGGGAGGCCCGGATGCTGGGGGTGCCCGTGGGGCGGATGCGCCTGCTGGTGCTGGTGCTGGCCACCCTTGTGGTCGCGTCGGTCATCAGCGTCACCGGCGTCATCAGCTTCATCGGCCTGCTGGCCCCCCACGCCGCCCGGCTGCTGACCCGGGACAACCGCCTGCCCACCCTGGCCCTCAGCGGGCTGCTGGGCGGCGTCCTGCTGCTCATCGCCGACATCCTGGCCCGGGGCGCCGCCGCGACCGAGCTGCCGGTGAGCATCTTCACCTCGCTCATCGGCGCGCCGTTTTTGCTGTATCTGATCCTGAAGGGAAACGGAGGGGCTCGCCATGGCTGACAGCACGCCTTTCCTGGCCCTGTCCGGCATCTCCGCGGGATACGGGGGCAAACAGGTGCTGAGAGGGGTCTCCTTTGAGGCCCGCGCGGGGGAGCTCACCGGCCTGCTGGGGGCCAACGGCTGCGGCAAGACCACCCTGCTGAAAGCCCTCTGCCGGCAAATCCCCTCCGCCGGGACCTGCCTCTGCGGCGGGGCGGACCTCTCCGCCCTGTCCGGACGGGAACTGGGGCGGCGGATCAGCTACATCCCGCAGCGGACCGGCGTGGGGATCTCCCTCCCGGCGCTGGAGGTGGTCCTGATGGGCTTCAACCCCCGGCTTGGCCTGCTGGAGCAGCCCTCCAAGGCCCAGGAGGCCCGGGCGCTGGAGGCCCTGGCTGCCGTGGGCCTGGCGGAGGCGGCATACCAGGACTACCAGACGCTCAGCGAGGGGCAGAAGCAGCTGTGCGTCCTGGCCCGGGCCATGGTGGAGGACGCGTCTCTGCTGCTGCTGGACGAGCCGGAGAGTTCCCTGGACTTCCCCCACCGCCGCCGGATGATGAAGCTGCTGACCGGGATGGTGTCCGGCCGCGAGCCGGGCGGCGATGGGACATGCCCAGAAAAAGCGGGCCTGGTGGCCCTCCACGACCCGGCGCTGGCCCTGGAGTTCTGCCGGCGGCTGGTGCTGATGAAGGACGGCGTCTGCGCGGCCGTCCTCCGCCCCACGGAGGACGGCATCCCCGATATGGAGGCCGCTCTGTCCGAGATCTACGGCCCAGTGCGGCTGGCCGACTTAGGAGAGAACGGCCGGCGGCGGCTGGCTATGCTGGCAAAGGAGTGATCGAAATGGACTGCGCCACGCGGGTATTCCTCCGGGATGACAACGGTGAGAAATTCTTCGGCGAGGGGCCCTGCCGGCTGTTGGAGGGCATCCGGCGGACCGGCTCTCTCCGGGCGTCGGCCCAGGAGATGGAGATGGCCTACACCAAGGCCGCCCGCATCCTGAAAAAGGCGGAGGAGGTCCTCGGCTTCCCGCTGACCCGGCGTTCCATCGGCGGGAAGGGCGGGGGCGGCAGCAGCCTGACCCCGGAGGCCCTGGCCTTTGTGGAGAAATACGAGCGGTTCCGGGACGGCTGCCGCGCGGCCAACCGGGCGCTGTTTGAGGACATTTTCGGCCATGGATAAAGGGATCGGCTGCGTCCTGATGGCCTCCGGCGCGGGGCGGCGCTTCGGCGGCAACAAACTGACGGTCCCCTTCCCGGACGAGCCTATGCTCTGCTGGGTCCTGGCCGCCACCGACACGCCCCTCATCGCCCGCCGGGCCGCGGTCACCCGGAGCGGGGAGACGGCGGAGCTGTGCCGCCGGTTTGGGATCGAGACCGTTCTCCACAGCCTGCCCCACCGGAGCGACACCGTCCGCCTGGGGCTGGAGGCCCTGGGGGACGGCCTGTCCGGCTGCCTGTTCTGCCTCTGCGACCAGCCTCTGCTGACCAGGGCGTCGGTGGAGGCCCTGTGCGGGCGATTCGCGACGGAGCCGGGCTTCATCTGGCGGCTGGCGTATCGCGGCGAGGCGGGCGGCCCCGTCCTCTTCCCGGCGGACTGCTTTCCGGCTCTGAAAGCCCTGCCGGAGGGAGAGGGCGGCTCGTACCTCGTCCGGGCACAGCCGGAGCGGGTGCGGACGGTGGAGGCGGCCTCCCCCTGGGAGCTGCGGGATGTGGACACCCAAGAGGATTTAAAAGAGCTGCTGGAACACATCAAATGAGCGCGGTGCGAAACGCACCGCGCTCATTTCCGTATCAGGACAGTTTTTACTTCCCGGTCTTCTGGAGGTCGGCCTGCTCCTCGGCCTCGATCTGCCGGTCCTCCGCGTCCTTGGGCAGGAGGATGTTCAGCACGATGGCGACCATGGCGGCGGGGACGATGCCGGAGCCGCCGAACACCAGCTGGACGTACTCGGGGGCATGGGCCAGGATGCCGGGATTGGCGCCCATGCCGTAGCCCACGCCCAGCGCCACCGCCACGATGGACAGGCTGCGGGCGGTCAGGTGGTGCCGGGTGATGAGCTGGATGCCGCTGAGCACGATGGAGGAGAACATCATGACCGCCGCGCCGCCCAGGACGGACTGGGGCATGATGGACACGATGGCGCCCAGCTTGGGGATCAGGCCGCAGAGGATCAGGAACACCGCGCCGCTGGCCAGGGCCATCCGGTTGACCACCTTGGTCATGGCCACAAGGCCCACGTTCTGGCTGAAGGAGGTGTTGGGCAGCACGCCGAACAGGGCGGCGATGGAGGAACCGATGCCGTCGCAGATGACGCCGCCGGACAGCTCCTTGTCGGTGGCCTCGCGGTCCATACCGCCCACGATGACGCCGGAGATGTCGCCCACCGTCTCCACGGCGGTGACGATGAACATGATGGCCACCGGCAGGATGGCCCGCAGGTCGAATACCAGGGGCACGGGCACCACATGGGGGATCTCAAACCAGGCGGCCTCGCCCACCTGGCTCCAGTTCAGCACCCAGGACTTGGTGACCTCCACGCCGTCCACCATAAAGGTGGTGGGCAAGACCAGGCCCATGACGAAGGCGGCGATGTAGCCGGCGATGATGCCGATCAGGATGGCCGAGGAGCTGAGGAAGCCCTTGGCGCAATGCTTCACGATGAGGATGACCGCCAGCACGAAGGTGGCCAGCAGCAGGTTCTCCATGGAACCGAAATCCTGGGCGGTGTTGCCGCCGCCGTAGGAGTTGATGCCCACCGAGATCAGGGACAGGCCGATGGACAGCACCACGGTACCGGTGACCACCGGCGGGAAGAACTTGCGCAGGGGCTTCAGGAAGAAGCCCAGCACGCCCTCGAACAGCCCGCCGATGAGGGAGGCCCCCATCATGGCGCCGTAGGTGAGGATGCCGCTGCCCAGGGAGTTGGCCACGCCGCTGAACACGCCGATGAAGCCGGAACTGGTGCCCATGATGATAGGCACCTTGCCGCCGATGGGGCCGATGGCGAACAGCTGGATCAGGGTGACGATGCCGGCGATGAGCATGGCGTTCTGCAACAGGGAGACCCGCAGATCGGCAAACTCGGCGTTGCCGGCCAGGCCGCAGGCGCCTGTGATGACCAGCAGCGGGGTCAGATTTCCCACAAACATGGCCAGCACGTGCTGGAGCCCCAGGGGGATGGCCTGAGCCAGCGGCATCTTGCCCTCAAACTGATAGGCCGCCTGGGAAAGCCCTTCCTTGGTCGTTTTTTCCATATACCGTCCTCTCCATTTCTCTCATTTGATGAGTAGAACAAGCGGTATTATAACGGAAAAAAAGCGGCGAATCAACGTTTTTCAACATCTTCCGAGTTTTTTGTCAAAACTATTTGACTTTGCGGAAAAGTTGTCATATCATAATAGGCACTATTGACATACCGTTCGGCACATCAAGGAGGACACGGGCCATGGAATTGCTGAAAGAGCGCATTTTGAAGGACGGGGTGGTAAAACCTGGCAATGTTCTGAAGGTGGACAGCTTCCTGAACCACCAGATGGACATTCCCCTGATCAACGAGATCGGCAGGGAGTTCCGGCGCCGGTTTGACGGCTGTCCCGTCACCAAGATCCTGACCATCGAGGCCTCCGGCATCGGGATCGCGGCCATCACCGCCCAGTATTTCGACGTGCCCCTGGTCTTTGCGAAGAAGGCCCAGAGCATCAACCTGGACGGCGAGATGCTCACCACCAAGGTGGAGTCCTTCACCCACAAGCGGACCTACGACGTGATCCTGGCCAGGAAGTTCCTCTCCCCCGACGACCATGTGCTGCTCATCGACGATTTCCTGGCCAACGGCTGCGCGCTGATGGGGCTGATCGACCTGGTGCGCGCCGCCGGAGCCACCATTGAGGGGGCCGGGATCGTGATCGAAAAGGGCTTCCAGGACGGCGGAAAAAAGATCCGGGAGATGGGCATCCGGCTGGAGTCCCTGGCCATCATCGACTCCATGAGCGACCACAGCCTCACCTTCCGCTGAGTGCGGACATAGAAAGCGCTTCTCTCCCCTGCCGCCGGGGGACGCCGCCGTCCGGTCAGCCGTCCGCCTTCAGCAGGGCCACCGCCACGTCGTTGACGTTTGTGCCGGTGGGGCCGGTGATGACCAGGCCGCCCACCGCCTGGAGGGCGTGATAGGCGTCGTTGTCGGCCAGGACCGAGAACACGTCCAGGCCCTTTTCGCCCAGTCCGGCCAGGGTCTCGCCGTCCGCGTAGCCGCCGGCGGCGTCGGTGGGGCCGTCGGTGCCGTCGCTGCCCACGGAGAACACCGCCGCGCCGGGGATGCCGGCGATGCCGGGGGCGGCGGCTAGGGCCAGCTCCTGATTGCGGCCGCCCAGCCCCTTGCCGGTGAGGTGGACCACCGTCTCGCCGCCGGCCAGGAAGGCCAGGGACTTCCCGTCATGGGCGTGGGTGCGGAGGATATCGGCCAGGAAGCGCCCCGCCTCCCTGGCCTCGCAGTCCAGCTGGTCGGTGAGGAGGACGGGTTCATAGCCCAGTTCCGCGCAGGCGTTGGCCGCCGCCGCGCACAGCTCCCGGACAGAGCCGGTGATCTGCGTGGTGACGTTGTCCAGCTCCTTGGGGGTCTCCACGTCCAGCAGGGCCAGAGCCTGGCCGGAGAGCCTGAGCCCGTACTTCTCCACGATGGCCCTGGCCTGCTCGCAGGTGGAGGTGTCAGGATAGGCGGGGCCGCTGGCGATCATGTCCAGCGGGTCGCCCAGAATGTCGCTGAGGACCACGCTGAACACCCTGGCGGGGGCGCACGCCTGGGCAAACCGGCCGCCCTTTACGCCGCTGAGCCGCTTGCGGATGGTGTTCATCTCCACGATGTCCGCCCCGCAGGCCAGCATCTGTTTCGTCACGTCCTGCAGCTCCCCGCCCGGGATCAGGGGCCGCTCGAACAGGGCGCTGCCGCCGCCGGAGAGGAGGAACAGCACCGTGTCCTTTTCCGTCAGGCCGTTGACCAGGTCCAGGGCTTTCGCCGTAGCGGAAAAGCTGTTCTCATCGGGGACGGGGTGGCCCGCCTCGTAGCAGTCCACGCCGGGGATCTCCCCCTTCACGTGGTCGTACTTGGTGACCACCACGCCGCCGTCCACATGGCCCAGAGCCTTCACGGCGGCGTGGGCCATCTGCCAGGCGGCCTTGCCGGCGGCCACCAGCAGGGTCTTCCCGCCGTTGGGGCGGAATTTTTTCAGCGCCCGTTGGACCGCCTCGTCGGGGAGGACGGCCTTGATGCTGGCGGAGATGATCTGATCCGCATCTCTGCGAAGGGTTTGATCCATGATGATGCCTCCTGTCTTTGAAATTCAGGGACGATTGAGGCGGCGTCCGGGCCGGCCTCTTTGTTGTTTCATTTTACCATATACCGACGCCCGTTGTCAAATATCGGCGGGAAACGGCCCGCCATTTGTGCAAAAAAACGCCCGGCCTTGCGGAACGGGGGTTGACAGCCCCACACTACTGTGGTAGAATGGCTATAGTCCAAACTACAGCTGTCTTATGGAGGGATCGCGTATGGGCGCAAGGCTTGTGGACTCGGAGATCCGGGTGATGAACGTCCTCTGGCGGGAGGGCGACGCGACG
Source organism: uncultured Oscillospiraceae bacterium (assembly GCA_947629975.1). Taxonomy (GTDB): domain Bacteria; phylum Bacillota; class Clostridia; order Oscillospirales; family Oscillospiraceae; genus Enterenecus. The sequence goes on from CANRFU010000022.1 coordinate 19,238, forward strand.
GCGAAGCACATCTCGGACGTTTTGAAGGCCGAGGTGGGCTGGAACATGAACACCACCTACACCCTCATCAAGCGGTGCATCGGCAAGGGGGCCATCCAGCGCTCCGAGCCCGGCTTCCTGTGCCGCGCCCTGGTCCCCAGGGAGGAGGTGCAGGAGGCGGAGACCAACGAGCTCATCGACAAGGTGTACGACGGCTCCGCCGCCAATCTGTTTGCCGCCCTGCTGGGGCGCAGGACCCTCACCGCCGGGCAGATCGAGCGGCTGAAGAAGATCGTGGAGGATTGGGAGGAGGCGGAGGAATGAGCGTACTGCAGATGAGCCTGTCCGGGGCCGTTCTGATCCTGATCGTCCTGGCCGTCCGGGCCGTTGGGATGGACCGGCTGCCCAAAGGGACCTTCGTGGCCCTGTGGTATGTGGCCCTGGCCCGCCTGCTGCTGCCCGTGACCCTCCAGCTGCCGGCCAGCGCCTGTCTGCTGGCCCGGGAGCGGATCCCCGCCCTGGGCGCGGTCATGGACGGCGCGGCCGCCCTTGCCGGCGGGATGCCGGCCCTGCCGGGCGCCGCGGACGGCCTGAAGTCCTTTTCGGAGGGTCTTTTTGTCCTGACCGCCGTCCTGCGGGTGGTCTGGGCGCTGATCGCCGCCGTGATAGCCGCCCTGTTCCTCTCCTCCTGGCTGGACTGCCGCCGGGAGTTCCGGACCGCCCTGCCCGTGGAGAACGGCTTCGCCGCCCGCTGGCTCCGAGAGCATCCCCTGCGGCGGAAGGTGGAGATCCGGCAGCTGGCCGGCCTGACCACCCCGCTGACCTGCGGCGTCCTCCGCCCGGTCATCCTCATGCCGAAGGACACGGACTGGGGCAATGAGCGGCTGGCGGAATATATCCTCTGCCACGAGTATGTCCACATCCGGCGGTTCGACGCCCTGGGCAAGGGTCTCATGGCGGCGGCCCTGTGCGTCCACTGGTTCAACCCGCTGGTGTGGGTGATGTACGTCCTGTTCAACCGGGATCTGGAGCTGGCCTGCGATGAGCGGGTGATCCGCCGCTTCGGAGCGGAGGACCGGAAAGGCTACGCCCTGGCCCTGATCCGCATGGAGGAGCGGCGGCGGGAGTTTCCCCTGTTCATCAGCCGTTTCAGCACGCGGACGGCGGAGAGGCGCATCCGCGCCATCCTGCGCGTGAAAAAGGCCACCCGCGTCGGGCTGGCCGTCTCCTGCGTCCTTGTGGCCGCGCTGTTTCTTTGCGGGGCGGCCTGGAGCGGGATGGGCTCGGTGGACCCGGCGTTGGTCACGTCGGTCTCGGTGACCAGCGGGTACACCCGATCCCCGGTGAGCGATCACACGCTGGCCCCGGAGCAGGGCGACGAGCTGATCCGCCTGATCAACGCCTACCCGAAAACGCTCTATCCCGACGGCGACCGCATGGCGCACGACAATCTGGACGTCTGGGTCCGGATCGACCGCCGGGACGGGGGATATTATCAGTTCCACTATATGTATTGCAGCGGCTTCTCCTGGAACCCGCTCCACTTTGGGGAGGACGACTACTACAGCCTGGTGACCCGCTATGACGCCGATGGGACCGCCGGACCCACCTGGAAGCTGGACTACGCTTTTGACGGCGCGTTCCAGGACTGGTTGTGGGATCTTCCCCTCGGCTCTCCATGACGGGCCGCCCGCGGAGGGAGTCCTGAGGCGGGATCAACGCGCCGCTCAGTTCCCTCCGCTGTCGTTCGCGCATCGATAGCCTGGTCGTTCCGCAGCAGCGTCAGCGCCCCGCGGAGGGAGCGCGGCCTGACGCCCTCAATTCCTCCCGGGCAACGGTCCGGAGCCGGGGCATGGCGTAGTCGAAAAAGGACCTGAACGCCGGACAGAAATAGTTTCGGGCCCCCTCCTCCATGATCTTGTCCCGCCTGCACCCGCCCCGGCACACGCTCCGGTATTGACACTCCATGCACTCCGGCGCGATCCGATGGCTCTCCTCCAGGAACCGCTTTGATCGGGGGGACTGGGCCAGCTCCTCAAAGGACTGCTCCCGGATGTTCCCCATCCGCCACTCGTCCAGCACATAGAAGTCGCAGGGGTAGACCCCGCCGTCGGCCTCGATGAGAAAATACTGCCCGCACGCGCCGGAGGAGGCGCAGGTGCCCGGCGCCCTGCCGCACAGGATGTGGACGTAGTCGTCCAGCAGCCGGACGCTGGTGTAGTTCCCGGCGGCCCAGTCCCGGTACCAGCAGTCGAACACGTCCCGGAGGAAGGTCCCGTACTTTTCCGGGGTCAGGGAGTACTCCCGCCCCCCTCTCGGCCCCTCCAGCGGGTCCAGGCAGGGGATGAACTGCAAATAGCGGAAGCCTTCCCTCTTGAAAAACTCGTAGAGCTTCCGCCCGTGGCGGGCGGTGTACCCTGTGACCACGCAGAGGATGTTGAACTCCACCCCGCGGGTTTCCAGCAGGTGGATGGCCCGCGTCACCCGGCCGAAGGTCCCCCTGCCAGCGGCATCGGGCCGCATCCCGTTGTGCTCCTTCGCCGGCCCGTCCAGGCTGACTCCCACCAGGAACCGGCGCTCCGCGAAAAACGCCGCCCACGCCTCATCCAGGCAGTACCCGTTGGTCTGGATGGAATAGGCCACATCGGCGCCGAAGGTATTGTACCGGCTCACCAGTTCGGTGAACCGCCGGTAGAACTCGATCCCGGCCAGGGTGGGCTCTCCCCCCTGAAAGGCGACGGAGACGTGTTTCCTGGGCCGCTCGAACAGCCGTCTGACCAGGATCTCCGCCGTCTCCGAGGCCATCAAGCCATAATTCTTCTGCGCCCGGTTGTGGGACACGTCCTCGTAAAAGCAGTACCGGCACCGCATATCGCACAGGCCGGAGGCCGGTTTGATGAGAAGGCTGACAGCGTCCATTCCGATCACCTCAGGAGTATTATACACCGGGCCAGTGACTGCCCGTTTTTATGGAAAAACAGAATACAGTAAAACGCCTAAAACTCCGGCGCCGGCCATCACACAGATGGGATTGACCTTCCATTTCCGCAGGATAAAAAAGCCTGACGCGAAAATCAGCACCGCGATGCAGTCGATGCCGCTCAGATCCTCCGGCAAAGCGCGCTGGCCGAAAAAGGCTAAAATGACGAGAGAAATCCCCGCCGACGCAATCATGGCGACGACCGCCGGACGAAGGCCCGCCAGGATGCCCTGCACCATCTTCAGCCCGCGGAACCGGTAGTAGATGTAGGCCAATGTCATAACGATCACGCAGGACGGCAAAATACACCCCAGCGTGGCGACGATGGCCCCGGGTATCCCGGCGACCTGGATCCCGACAAAGGTGGCGGAGTTGATCGCGATGGGGCCGGGGGTCATCTCCGCAATGGCCATGATGTCCGCGAACTGCGTCATGGTCAGCCAGGGGTGGACGTCGACCACCTGGCGCTGGATCAGCGGCATGGCCGCGTAACCGCCGCCGATGCTGAAAAGGCCGATCTGGAAGAAGCTCCACAGCAGTTCAAGGAGAATCATGTCCGCTCCCTCCCTGCCCGCTCCCGGTAAAGGGTGTCCGCCGCGCCGGTCAATCCGCAGGCCAGAATGACCAGTATGATATTGACTCCCAGGAAACGGACAGCGATAAAGGCCGCCAGGAGTACGATCACGGGCAAGAGCCGCCTCTGCTTGAAAATCCCCTTCAGCATGGTGACCACCACATCACAGATCACAGCGGCCACCCCGGCCAGCATTCCGGTCATCGCCATATTGACGATCGGGTTGTCCCGAAAGGCGGTGTAGAAAAAGGAGATCACAGATATGATGATCAGCGGCGGCAGAACGGTCCCCAATACGGTGAGCAGCGCCCCAGGCAGTCCGCCGACGTGATATCCCACCAGGATCGAGGCGTTCACCGCGATGGCCCCCGGCGAGGACTGGGCGATGGCGGTCAGATCCATCATCTCCTGTTCCTCGATCCAGTTCAATTCCTCCACGAACCGTTTCCGCATGAGCGGGATGATGACAAATCCGCCGCCAAACGTACAGGCGCTCAGGCGGAAGGTCTCTCCAAACAATTGGGCGTATCGGCCCTTTTCGCAGCGCATGGTCGGCCCCCTTTAAAATCACTGTTCAAAACGATTGTCGGCGCGGGCTGAGCGCCCCATATCACCGAGACCGGCGTGGCCGCGGCCCCGTCCGCCCGGCGGCCCACCCCCGAAACGGACGCGGGCATCCGAAAGGGGCGGGGCCCGCCGGCCCCGCCCTTACCGCCCATGTTCACCGGGAGGCGGGGTCCCGCGCCGCGGTCAGGGGCCGTCCGCGATCTCCGGCCGGAAGCCCTCGGTCCGTTCGATCCAGTCCAGCAGCTGTTCCCGCAGGACGTCCCGCCGGGGAAAATACGCCGGGTCGCCCGCCAGATTGCGGAGCTGGAGGGGGTCGGCCCGGAGGTCGTAGAGAAAATCGTCGGCGTAGCGGTCCGCGCCGGGGGCGGAGCTGCCCTCCACCCCCGGGGCGTACACCGAGTACAGCCAGTCGGGGGTGCGGATGCACCGGCCCACCCGGCTCTCGGAGATCTGGGCGAACACCCGCCGGGGCGGCCGGTCCGGGTCCCTGCCCCGGACCACGTCCAGCAGATCCTCGCCGATCATGGCGTCCCCCACGTCGATGCCGGCCAGGGCCAGCACCGTCTTGGGCACGCTGCCGGTGCTCACCAGGTCCCCCACATGGCCGCCGCCCCGGAAGGGGCCGCCGGCGATGACCAGGGGCACCCGCAGGGCCGCGTCGTGGCAGGTGCGCTTGTAGTCGTCCGCGCCGCAGAGGTGGGCGTCCCGATTGCGGGTCTTGAAGTGGGAACCGTGGTCCGACAGGAAGATGATCACCGTGTCGTCATACAGCCCCTTTTCCTTCAGCTTTGCCACCATCTTTCCCAGATTCTCGTCCAGGCTGGCGCAGGCCCCCAGGTAGTCGGGGTACTCCTCCCGCCAGTCTCCGTCCCCCAGGGCGGCCAGGTCCGGCGGGGGGACGAAATCCCGGAACCGTTCTCTGGAGCCGGCGGGACCCTCGTAGTGCCGGCGGTCGTTCTGGTGGTGGGGTTCGATGTGGGACACGGTCATGAAAAAGGGTTTGCTCTCGTCCCTCACGTCGAAAAACTCCAGAGCCATATCGGTGAGGCAGTCCACCCGGTAGCCGTCGAAGTCCCGGCGGTTCCCGTTCTCGTCGAACACATGGCCGCCGTAGCCGTGGGAGGTGAACTCCAGCACGTCGGCCGCCCGCCAGAAGCCGTTGTAGCCGCCCCGGTACTCCGGCGGGACAGGCGCGTCGAAGAAGTCCAGCCGCTGGTGATAGTCCGCGTCGCCGTCGCTGGCCAGGTGCCACTTGCCCACGTAGGCGGTCTCATAGCCCGCCCCGGCGAGGTAGCCGGCCACCGTCTTCACGTCCGTGGGCAGCATGATGTTGTTGCGGAAGCAGCCGGTATCGGTGGCCCACCGCCCGGACTGGAGCACCGCCCGGAAGGGGCCGCACACCGGCTGTGGGGTAAAGGCCGCGTTAAAGGCCGTGCCCTCCGCCGCCAGGGCGTCCAGGTTGGGGGTGACGTTCAGGGGCTGGCCGAAGCAGCCGCAGGTGTCCGCCCGCTGCTGGTCGGTAAAGTAGATGAGGATATTGGGTCTCATCCGGTGCCCCCCATCTCATACCAGCGGATCCCGCCCCCATCCAGGGTCAGCTCAAAACTGCCATCGCCGGTGTAGACGGTGGTCTGCCGGGGCTGATCGGTATTGTTGACCACGCAGTATTTGCCGCTGCCGGGGTAGGCGTGGACCTCAATGTGGAGGTCGGAGCTGAACCAGCGGCAGAGGTCCTTCTCCCCGTGGGCCGCCCACAGGATGGCCCGGTGGAGCAGGCGGGCGTTTTCAAGGCTGTAGGGCAGTCCGCCCAGATAGACGCACCGGCCCCGGCCGAACTCGTTCACCGCCATCTGGACCTCTTTCCCCCGCTGGACCAGGACCTGGGCTCCGGGCAGGGCGTAGATGTTCCTCGTCCCCTCGCCGAAGTCCGCCTCGCCGGCGCAGTCGGCCAGGATGAAGTGGTCCCGGTGCTCCTCCCAGTTGTACTTGTCGTACCCCAGGGTCATGCCGGTCTCCTTCTCCACCCCCAGGGCGGAGGCCAGCTGGAGGTAATGCCCCTGGTACTGGTGGCCGGAGGGCTCGCCCACGCCGATGAAGCCGCCGCCCCGGTGGATGAACCCCCGGATGGCGGAGGCCACGTTCGGGTCCTCCCAGACGGCCCCGCCGGTATGGGCGGTGTCCCCGCCGCCGATGTTCAGCAGCACGTCGATCCCCTCCAGGACGGAGGGATCGGACTTCACCTCGTCAAAGCTGAGGAAGCGCACGTCGAAGGGGGCGCCCGCCAGCGCCTCGATGACGCCGGCGTAGGAGTAGTTCTGCTTGTGATAGAGGGCGTGGTGGACCATGTGGCAGCCCCAGGAGCGCATTTTTCCCCAGCAGTTGAGCACCGCCACCGTCCTGGCGCACCAGGGGGTGGTCCCTTTCACATTTTCATACAATTCCCGGAATTCGCCGCACACCGTCGCCACATAGTCCATGAAGCCGGGGGCCTCCAGAGCCAGTTTCAGATAGCCGCCGTAGCCGATGCGGTCGATGGGCCTGCGCAGGATGGCCCGCCGGGCGGTGATCCAGTTCTCCCGGGCCTCCCGGATGGGTTCGCCCCCCTCGTGGAAGGTATCGGGGAAGAAGTAGGGCAGGAAGCGCCCCTCAGTGTACCTCACGCCGGGGATGTCGGAGATGAGCCGCAGGGTGGAGCCGTTGCCCACGCTGCCCACCACCGCATCCAGCCCGATGGACTCGAAGCCGTCCAGGAACGGCTCCGTGCCGATCCAGTGGTCCCCCAGGAACATCATGGCCTCCTTGCCGCAGGCGTGGGTGACGTCCACCAGCTCCTTCGCCAGCGCGGCCACCTCCCGGCGCTGGAAGGCCACAAAGTCCAGGTATTCCCTCGACGGCGCCCGGTACTGGTTGTTGTAGTACCCCTGGTCGATGATGAACTCCGGGCGGAATATGTAGCCCGCCTCCCGCTCGAACCGCTCCAGGATATACGGGGACACGGAGGCGGAGTAGCCGTACCAGTCCACATACTTCTCCCGCTTCAGCTCGTCGAACACCAGGGTGAACTGGTGGAAGAAGGTGGTAAAGCGGATCACATCCACATAGGGGTGATCCTCACAGAATCCGCGCAGCCGCTCCAGGGACCAGGCGTGGGTCTTGGGCTGGCGCACGTCGAAGGTGATCTGGTGCTCGAAATCGGTCCAGCCGTTGGTAACGGCGTTGTACATATGCACCGGATCCCAGATCAGGTACGCCAGGAAGCTGACGGTATACTCGTGGTACGGGGCGGGGGCGTCGATGACGACGCAGCCGCGCTCCTTGTCCCACCGCCACGCCGAAGGCGGCAGGGGCGCGCCGGCGGTGCGGTCCATGACCTCCCACCAGCGGGCGATGTCGTCCACGTCGTTGACCTTCATCAGTTCGGGGCTGATCCCCTCCATCAGGGGGATGGACAGCGGGCCCTCCCCGGCGGTGCGGAAGCCGGTCATGATGTAACACTGCTGGATCTCGTCCGGATTGGCTCTGGCCCAGGCGTTGTCCTTGCGGGTGGTATAATAGGTGGAATAGATCTTTGCCCCCACATCCTTCAGCTCCGGCGGGAACTCGGTGCCGTCGCAGTCCCGGATGGCGTCGGCCCCCAGCTTTTTCAGCATCTCCAGGGTCTCGGGCACCACGTCCAGATCGGTGGGGATGGTCACACGGCCAGTTGTTTTATCCATTCAAAAACCTCGATTCAATCAGCCCTTCATGCCGCCGCCGGTGACGCCGGCGATGATCTTCTCGGACAGGAAGATGTACAGCAGGAAGGTGGGCAGGAACACGATGATGACGGCGGCGAACATGCCGCCGTAGTCGTGGGAGTACTGCATGGAGTTGACGATCTGCAGCAGGCCCACGCCCACGGGGGTGGCGTCCCCGGAGGGGGTGAAGATCAGCGCCATGAAGAATTCGTTCCACACGGACAGGAAATTAAAGATGGTGACGGTGACCACAGCCGGCTGGATCAGGGGCAGCATAATGACCCAGAAGGTCCGGGCGGGGCTGCACCCGTCCAGGGCGGCGGCCTCCTCATAGCCCCGGGACAGGGTGGAGAAAAAGTCCAGCAGATAGATGGCCGTATAGGGGACCCGGAGCATGATATACAGCGCCATCAGCAGGACGCGGCCCTTGATCCCCCACTGCACCGCCAGGGAATACAGCGGCATGATGATCATGATGGTGGGCACGCTCATGGCGATGACAAGGCCGATGCGGATGGTCTTGCTCCCGCGGAAGTTCCAGCGGGACAGCACATAGGCCGCCGGGGCGGCGATGATGAGCACCCCGGCGCAGGACACGGTGGAGTACAGCAGGGAGTTGGCGAAGAACACGGACACATTCTGGTCCTTCCATGCGTTTGCGTAATTTTCCCAGTGGAAGCCGGTGGAGAACTCCAGCACCTTGCCGGTAAAGATGTCCCGGGAGGTGGACAGACTGGCGGCAAAGATCCAGAACAGGATCACCGCCGTAAAGGCGATCCAGGCGCCCACCACGATGTAGCCGGGGAGAAGCCGGAGCTCTTTGCCCCAGTTGATCCGGGCGCGGTATTTTTTCTCTTTCATGGCTCTCCCCTCCTCAATATTCCAGGTCGCCGTCCTTGATGAGGACGTTGGTGATCACGTATACCGCCACGATGATGATGGTCAGCACCACGCCCACCGCGGCGCCGGCGCCGGCGTCCCGGTGGACCACGCCCTTGCCGCCGAACACCGTGTCATACAAATACACCACCGGCACGATGGTGGAGCCCTCGGTGTTCACCGGGGAGAACATCTTGGTCCACAGGAAGAACGTGGTGGTGTTGATGCTCCAGAAGGTGATGGAGGTCTTGATGATGCCCCGGAGCAGCGGCAGAGTGATGCGGAAGAACTGGCCCACCTTGCCCGCGCCGTCCAGGGTGGCGGCCTCGTACAGGTCGGTGGGGATGCCCTCGATGCCGCTGATGTAGATGAGCATGTAATAGCCCACGCTGCCGAAAATAAAAGCGGCCAGCATGGACCAGAACTTGGCGTCGCCCCCCATCCACTGGAACTTATCCAGGCCGATGAGCTGCAGCATGTCGTTGAGCAGGCCGTAGTCGTAGTTGAACACGTACTGCCTCCACATGGTAGCAAGGGCCACCGCGCTGACGATGTTGGGCATGTAGATGGCCGCCCGGAAAAACTTTTTGAACCGGATGCCGCTGGTGAGGATGACGGCCATCACCATGGACAGTGTTAAGGTGATGGCGCCGCCCACCAGCCAGATGAGCAGCATATTCACCATGGACGTCTTAAAGGAAGAGTTGTGCAGGATGGTGAAGTAATTCTGCAGGCCATAGAAGCTCCAGGTGTCGGTGGGAGCGGTAAGGCTTTCCACCCGGAAGAAGCTCATGAGTACGGTGCGGACCACCGGGTAGACATACATCAGCGCCAGTGTGATCACCGTGGGAGCCACGAAGCAGGCGATCAGGATCTTGTTTTTTCTCATTAGGGATCACCTCATATCCTTGCATGTGGGAAGTAAAAAGCAGGCGGCGCCGTGTGGCGCCGCCTGCTTTTCAACGGATCTCAGTACAGAGCGTCGATGGCCGCGCAGAAGTCGGCGCCGGTCTCGTAAGCGCCCTCGAACAGCCGGGTCATCTCATCCCGCATGGCCTGCCAGGCGGGGTGAGTGTTCAGCTCGCCGCACCAGGACATGGGGGCGTCGGCGGCCAGGAGGGTCTCCACAGCGCCGGGCAGAGAGGCGCAGGTGTTATTGGGATCGGCGGGGATCTGGTGGGCCTCGTCGGCCAACTTCTGGCCCCACTCGCCGGTGACCAGGAACAGGCAGAAGTCAAAGGCGGCCTGCTGGTTCTCGCTGTAGCTGGTGATGGCCAGGGAGTTGGTGCCCATGTAGGCCGCGGTAGAGGCGCCGCCCTCCACGGCGGGGACGTTGAACACGCCCCAGTTGGTCTGGCTCTCGGTGTTGCCGTCCACCTCGGCGCAGACATAGTCGGCGCAGATGACCATGGCCGCCTCATCCAGGCCGATCTTGTTCTCACCGCTGGGGAACTCGCTGGGAGTGCCGTCGGCAAAGTAGCCGGCCTTCACCAGGTCGATAATGTCCTGAGCCGCGGCCACGGCGCCGGCGTTGGCAGCCCAGCCGCCGTTCTCACGCAGGTCGGCGATGCCCTCCTCGCCGATGTGGCGGGTGAGCTGATAGTAGAAGGAGAAGTTGGTGTAGGCGCTGTCCTGCACCAGGGGGGCCACGCCGTGGTCCTTCAGCTTCTGGCAGGCGTCCAGGAACTCGGCCCAGGTGGTGGGATCGGCGGTGA
>CANRFU010000023.1 GCA_947629975.1 uncultured Oscillospiraceae bacterium
CGGGCGTCAAGCACTGGCACGGCGCCGCGCCGGACAGTTGGTTTTCCCACCTGGCCGTGGAGGTGCCGGGGGAGAACAGCTCCAACGAGTGGCTGGAACCGGTAAGCGATGAAGCGTACTCTGAGCTGAACTGAGAAATCAGCGATGAAGAAGCACGCCGCGCTGTTCTGACCTGTGCTGATGTCCGCACCGCGGCAGCACGCCGTCCCGGGGTGTGTCGGACCGGCTGACGCCGAATCAGATACCCCGGCAGGATAACCAAATAAAACGTTAGGAGGTACAGTTATGGCAGATCAAGTTACAGCGGGAACCGGCGGAGAGCGGTATATCCCATACGCCGAGCGCACCGGGAATGAATCCATCGTGTATTTCACCCGGGATCTGTCCCCGGAGGGACTGATGAGGGTCTACGAGCGGGTCAACGGCAATATCGGCGGGAGGACGGCCGTCAAGCTCCACACCGGCGAGCCCCACGGGCCCAACATCATACCCCCGGCCTGGGTCAAGGTATTTCTGGAAAAGGAACTGCCCGACGCCACCATCATCGAAACCAACACCTTCTATGACGGGGACCGCTACACCACCGAACAGCACCGCAGGACCCTGGAGGTCAACGGCTGGACCGCCTTTACCACCGTGGATATCACCGACGAACACGGCACCGCCACCCTCCCGGTAAAGGGCGGCAAGTGGTTCGATGAGATGTATGTGGGCAGATCTCTGCCCTCCTACGACTCCATGGTCGTGCTGACCCACTTCAAGGGCCATGTGAAGGGCGGCTTTGGCGGCTCCAACAAGAATATCGGCATCGGCTGCGCCGACGGGCGCATCGGCAAAGGCATGATCCACGCAAAGGACGGCGATGACTGGGGCGTGGGCCAGGAAGAGCTGATGGAAAAGATCACCGAGTCCACCAAGGCAGTCATCGACCACTTCGGCAGGCACGTCACCTATGTGAACGTGCTGCGGAATATGTCCGTGTCCTGTGACTGTGAGGGCGTGGCGGCGGAGCCCGTAGTCACTCCCAATGTGGGCATCCTGGCCAGTGTGGATATCCTGGCCGCCGATCAGGCCAGCGTGGATATGGTGGCCGCGATGAAGGAGGAGGATCGCCACGCGCTCATGGAGCGGATGTCCAGCCGGCATGGGTTCCGCCAGCTCTCCTACATGAAGGAGCTGGGCATGGGCAATGACCGCTACATCCTCATCGACATCGACAACGGCGACAGGCGGATCACGGCCCCGGACGCGGTCAGGGACATGGTGCCCTTCCAGGCATAGGACACAGGCCGCAGCAGACAGCCAGCAGGCGTAACACCTGCTGGCTGTAAAAACATTATGGCGCGTTTCCCCTGCCCTTTCATCCCCCGGCGGCGCAGGCGTTCACGCTGGTGACCAGGATGCCGGCCAGGCGAACCGGGTCAGCGCGGCGCGCCCCGCCGTCCTCTGCGACAAGCTGGAGCGGTTTTTCAGCGGCCATCTGAAGTAATCTGCTCAAAATCATAGGCGCCCTCCATCTTCGGATGGAAGGGCGCCTGCTCATTTATCAGAAAAGGCATGTCGCGCTTTTGGCCCGTTTTCGGGGATGTATCACGGTTTTGAGCCATAAAGGATCCAAGGCTGTGGAACCCTAAAGCGTGGCACGCTGCCTCGGCCAATGCAAAACGGCCTGACTCAAATCAAAAATGGCGCGTCCGACAAATGATAACCGTTTGAATCCCCGCGCTCCACCCCTGACTGTTCCCGGCCAGCGGAAACCAAACAACTTGGAAGGAGGAGAATCTTATCGCAACTTACGGCTACATCCGGGTCAGCACGAAGGACCAAAACGAGGACCGGCAACTCGTGGCGCTCCATGAGCTGAACATCCCGGAGAAAAACATCTTCATGGACAAGCTGTCCGGCAAGGACTTTGACCGCCCGCAGTACAAAAGGATGGTGCGGCGCATGAAAAAAGACGATCTGCTCTATATCAAGAGCATTGACCGTCTGGGCAGGAACTACGGAGAAATCTTGGAACAGTGGCGCGTTCTCACAAAGGAGAAGGGCCTTGACATCGTGGTGCTGGATATGCCCCTGCTGGACACCCGCCGGGGCAAGGACCTGATGGGGACCTTCCTCAGCGACATCGTTTTGCAAGTCCTCTCTTTTGTGGCGGAGAACGAGCGCAACAACATCCGCCAGCGGCAGGCGGAGGGCATCGCGGCGGCAAAGGCCCGCGGCGTACGATTCGGCCGGCCGCCCCGGCCTCTGCCGGAGAACTTCCAAAGCGCCTATCAGCGGTGGAAATCCAAAAAAATCACCGGCACGGCCGCGGCGAAGGAGTGCGGCATGGCGCTCTCAACGTTCCGCTACCGGGCGGAGATTTATGAAAACACCAAATTGCTGTAATAGTGGGCATTTTTACAGGAATGTGCACTTTATGGAAACCAAATATGGGCAGCTCTCCCTCGCTCCGGCGGGTGATGAGGACGTCGTCCCGGCCGGACATTTCAGCGAAAGGATCTCTGCCTTGCGATTTTGTCCTTTACAATTTTTTGACCTGCCTATAATTAAATTATCAAATCTATTATAGATAGAGGTGTTTTGAATGACACGGCAAGACGACACCCGCCGTTCCCGCGCAGCCCGCAAAGCCGGGGCCATCGGCAGGCTAAGCGCCGCGGATCGCGCGGTCAGGGGATACGTTCCTTTGCGATGGAATTGACAGCAATAAAAAAATTTGTTACTCTCAAACCAATAGAGTTATGGCCATAGGAACCGTATTATCATAAGGGAGACAACTATGAGTCAGGATAAGGGAAAAAGGCCGCGGAGGCCGCTTCACCGGAGTCGCTGACAGAATATATCCGGGTGACGGATCCGGGCGCTTGGCTGCTGGTGGCGGCCGTGACGCTGCTGCTGATCGGCGCGATCGTTTGGGGCTGCACGGGAAGGCTGGAAACGACCGCCGCGGCGGTGGCCGTGTGTCATGGGAACGGGGACGCGACGCTGTATGTGAAAGAGACGGAGATCGCTTCCGTTTCGTTGGGAGATCCGGTCCATGTATCCGGGACGGAGGCCGTTGTGACCACCCTGCCCGCCTCTCCGGTGGCCGCGGATCAGGTGTTGGAGGAGTACGCGCTATATCTGGGAGGATTCAGGGCCGGAGAGTGGGTCTATCCGGTGACGGTAAAAATCGATCCCGGCGAAAGCCCGGCGGGCGTTTATCCCGCCGAAATCGTGACGGACAGCGTTTCGCCCATTTCCTTTTTGTTGAACTGATCCGGAGGCGGTTATGATACTACATAAGACGGTCCAGCCGCTGAAAAAAGGAGTCGCCCGCGTTCCGGTGATCATGCAGATGGAGGCGCGGGAGTGCGGCGCCATTTCTCTTGCCATGGTTCTTGCGTATTATAAAAAATGGATCACGCCGGAGCAGGCGCAGGCCGATTGCAACGTCGGGCGGGACGGCGCCAGTATTCGGAGCCTTATGCGGGCAGCGGAGAATTATGGATTAAAAGCGGAGCGCGCCGAGATCGAGGCCGGGGCGCTGCAAAAAAACGGGACTTTCCCCTGCGTCATTCGTTGGAAACCGGACCGGTTTGTTGTGCTGTGCGGCTTTCGGAGGGGCCGGGCGGTGATCAACGATCCGGCAAAGGGAAATTATACCGTTCCCGCGGCGTTTTTTGCGCAAAATTATGGCGGCGTCTGCATTACGCTTATTCCGGGAGATGCCTTTGCGCCCGGGGGCAGGCCCAGAAGCGTGTTGGCTTACGCGTGGAAGAGCTTAAAGGGGACAAAACGGGAGATCGCTCTCGTGGCGGCCGCGGCGCTGCTCGGCGCTGCCTTTGGGGTGATCCGCCCCGCTTTTTCCAGGATCTTTTTGGATCGGCTGCTGACGGGGGAAAACCCGGAATGGCTGGGTCCTTTTCTGGCCGCTCTGGCGGCGGTTTCCATTTTACAGCTTACGGTGCTGTGCGTGCAGACGATCTACCGGTATCGGATCAACGGAAAACTGGCGGCGGCGGGAAGCGGCTCTTATATGTGGAAGATCCTGCGGATGCCCATGGAGTTCTTTTCCCAGCGCATGGCGGGTGATCTGCAGCAGAGACAGATCATGAGCGGAGAAATCGCGGGCAGTCTGGCGCAGACGCTGGTGCCGCTTGCGCTAAACGGCATCATGATGCTGCTGTATCTGTTGGTGATGCTTCGCTACAGCGTGCCGCTGGCCCTGCTGGGTCTGTCCGCCACCGTGCTCAATTCAGCGGTTTCCCGCTATATTTCCAAAAAGAGGATGAACGCGACCCGTCTGGAGCTGCGGGACGGGGGAAAACTTGCGGGAATGACCGTGGCCGGAATGGAGATGATCGAGAATATCAAGGCGTCCGGGGCGGAAAACGGATATTTTGAGCTGTGGTCGGGGTATCAGGCCGGCGCCAACGCGCAGCGGGTCCGGTTCGTGCGCCTGAGTCAGTATTTGGAGCTGATCCCCGCCGCCGTCTCGGGGCTGACCGGGCTGGCGGTCCTGGCGCTGGGCGTGTATTTTGTCATGGAAGGCCAGTTTACCGTGGGCGCGCTGCTGGCGTTTCAGGGGCTGCTGAATTCCTTTTCCGCCCCGGCGGATTCTCTTGTGGACGCCGCGCAGACGCTCCAGGAGATGCGGCTGGAGATCGACCTGGTTGAGAACGTGATGGAATATCCCTCCGATCCCGTCTGTGAGGAAAAACCGCTGCGGGAGGATCGGGAATACAGCAAGATGAGCGGCAGCGTGGAACTTCGGGACGTGACCTTTGGATATTCGCGGGCCGATGGGCCGCTGATCGAGCATTTTAATATGACCCTGCGCCCGGGGGACAGCGTGGCGCTGGTAGGCTTTTCAGGCTGCGGAAAATCTACCGTATCCAAACTGATCTCCGGGTTATATCAGCCCTGGAGCGGCGAGATCCTGTTTGACGGCAAGCCTATTTCGGAGATCGACCGGAGCGTATTTACGGGATCTCTCGCGGTGGTAGATCAGGATATCGTCCTTTTTGAGGATACCATTGCCAACAACATCAAGATGTGGGACACGTCCATCGAGGATTTCGAGATGATCCTCGCCGCCCGGGACGCGCAGATACACGACGACATTATTCGCCGTCCGGACGGCTACAGATATCGGATCGCGGAGGGCGGCAGAGATCTTTCCGGCGGTCAGCGCCAGCGGCTGGAAATCGCGCGGGTGCTGGTACAGGATCCCACCGTGGTGATTTTGGATGAGGCCACCAGCGCGTTGGACGCAAAGACGGAGCATAATGTGGTGCAGGCCATCCGGGACCGGGGAATCACCTGTATCGTGGTGGCGCACCGGCTGTCCACGGTTCGGGACTGTGACGAGATCATTGTCATGGATCGGGGAAAAGTCGTGGAGCGGGGAAAGCATGAGGATCTTTACGCCCGCGGCGGTCTTTATACCCGCTTGGTATCCGGTGACTGAGGAGGTCCGCTATGGGTTGGTTCGACGAACAGATCCGGCAGAGAAAACGGCAGGACGAAGCGCTGTTTGAGGACTCTTTTCATACACTTTCCGACGCGGTCCTCGGCCGCAGGACCGGCTCTTCGGATGAAACGCTGCAAACACGGAACGCCATCGCCGAGATCCTGGACTACTATCATATCCGTTCGACGGAGGTCCCGGCGGAGATCACGGATCCGGAAGAGCAGCTGGAATATGTGTTGCGCCCCCGCGGGGTCATGCGCCGGGGAGTGAAGCTGGGAAAAGACTGGTATAAGGATTCCGTCGGCGCGCTGCTGGGGTTTTTTAAGGACGGCGGGGCCGTGGCGCTGCTTCCCGCGCCGGTATCGGGATATACCTTTTATGATCCCGTATCCGGAAAGCGGCGGCGGGTGGACCGCTCCACAAGAGACCGGTTTGAAGAAGACGCCATCATTTTTTATAAACCTTTCCCCTCCGGAAAGGCCGGCGTATCGGGGCTATTGCGGTTTATGGCGGACACGCTCACCGGGGCGGATATCGCAGCGTTTACGCTGGCGGCGCTTGCGGTCTCCCTGGTTGGACTTTTGATCCCGAAGCTGAACGGATTCCTTTTTTCCAATGTGGCGGTGGGAAAGGATCATGCGCTGCTTCTTTCCGCCACCGTGTTTCTGGCCTGCGCGACGCTCAGCGTTTTGCTTTTGACCGCCGTGCGGGAACTGCTGCTCTCAAGGATCAATACCAAGCTGACCGTGACGGTCCATGCCGCCGTGATGGCGCGGGCGCTGTCCCTGCCGGCCGCTTTTTTCAAGAATTACAGCGCGGGGGAGCTGGCCTCCCGCGCGCAGGGAGTGGGAAATCTGTGCCGGACGCTGGCCACGACGGTTTTGTCCGCCGCCGTGACGACCCTGTTTTCACTGCTCTATCTGCTTCAAATCGCGGCGCTTACGCCCGCGCTGACGGTCCCGGCGGCGCTTTCCATCGCGGCCTCCACGGCGGTCACGCTCATCATCGCCTTTGGACAGACCCGGGTGAACGAACGCCTGATGGAACAAAAGTCAAAAGAGGACGGCCTGACCTACGCGCTGATCTCCGGCGTACAGAAGATCCGGCTGGCCGGCGCGGAAAAACGGGCGTACGCCAAATGGAGCGCGCAGTTCGCGAAAGAAGCGGCGCTCAGTTATCATCCGCCTCTTTTACTGCGGCTGGGGGAGGTCCTCAGCGTCGCCGTTTCCCTTGTGACCGAGGTGGTCCTGTATTTTACGGCCGTGCGGGGGAACGTGGCCGTGGCGGATTATTACGCGTTCAATACGGCTTACGGCATGGTATCCGGCGCGTTCTTGTCGCTGACGGGCGTCGTATCCGCGGCGGCGCAGATCCGTCCGGTTTTACAAATGGCCCGCCCCATTTTGGAAACGGAACCGGAGATCTCCGAGGAGCGCCCGGTGGTGACCCGTCTGAGCGGAGGCGTGGAACTCAACGGCGTCAGTTTCCGTTATCGCGAGGATATGCCCTATGTGCTGGATGACTTATCCCTGAAGATCCGGCCGGGGCAGTATGTGGCGATCGTGGGGAAGTCCGGCTGCGGAAAGTCTACGCTGCTCAGGCTTCTTTTGGGGTTTGAAACGCCGGAAAAGGGAGCGATCTATTATGACGGCAGAGATCTTTCCACGTTAGATCTGCGCTCCCTGCGCCGCAAAATCGGCACGGTCCTGCAAACCGGCAGACTTTTTGCGGGAGATGTGTATACCAATATTGCCATCACAGCGCCCGGGCTCACCATGGAGAAGGCGTGGGAAGCGGCGGAAGTGGCGGGCATCGCGGAGGATATCCGGCGTTTGCCCATGGGAATGCGCACCGTGATCTCAGAGGGCTCCGGCGGGATCTCCGGCGGACAGCGCCAGCGGCTT
Organism: uncultured Oscillospiraceae bacterium; assembly: GCA_947629975.1. Classification (GTDB taxonomy): domain Bacteria; phylum Bacillota; class Clostridia; order Oscillospirales; family Oscillospiraceae; genus Enterenecus. Next base: position 7,366 of record CANRFU010000023.1, read on the forward strand.
CTGATCGCCAGGGCCATTGCCTCCGAACCAAAGATCCTGATGTTCGACGAGGCCACCAGCGCTTTGGATAATCTGACGCAGAAGAAGGTGTCCGATGCGCTGGACAAGCTGCACTGTACGAGGATCGTGATCGCCCATCGGCTTTCCACCATCCGCCATTGTGATCGGATCATTGTGCTGGAGGGCGGGAAGATCGTGGAGGACGGAAATTACGAAGAACTGATGGCGCGCGGCGGTTTCTTCGCGGAGCTGGTCAGCCGTCAGCAGATCCATTCCGGCGCCGAAGCATAAAAAATGCGGAAAGGAGAACGGAAAGAGGTATGGAGGGAAAAACACTGACGATCCAAAGCGCAAAAAACGAAGGGGCGCTCCAGGTGGAACTTACCGGACGGCTGGATACGACCACCGCGCCGGAGCTTGAGCGGGCGCTGAAGGACGAGCTCGAAGGCGTGACGGAGCTGACGCTGGATCTCGCCGGACTGGAATACCTTTCTTCGGCGGGGCTGCGGGTCCTGCTTGGCGCGCAAAAGGTGATGAACCGGCAGGGGACCATGAAGGTTTGCCATGTCAACAGCGTTGTCCGGGATATTTTTGAAATCACCGGATTTTCGGATATCCTCACCATTGTGTGAATCTGCCGCGGAAAGCGGCCCATACAAAAAGACGCCCCGTGTCTGAAGATCAGACACGGGGCGCTTTTTATCTGATGTTTCGGTCCAGCGGTTCCCAGCCGCTCTCTCCCGCTGTCTCCCGGTCAACCCCAGTCGATCTCGGCGGCCGCCCGGGCCAGGATCGCCTTCACGTCCGCCCCGGCGATGTCCAGGCCCTCCGCGGAAAAGCACCGCACATCGCGGATGGCGAAAAAGCCCTCCGCCAGCGCCTTCACATAGTCGAAGCCCAGATTGGCCCCCTGGATCGGCCCTCCCGCCGTGGTGACATAGATCAGCTTTCCGGCCCTGCACAGGCCAAAGGGGATCCCCTCCGGGGAGTAATCGAAGGTCACCCCAGTGATCATCACGTGCTCCAGATAGACCTTCAGCGCAGCCGGAAAGGACAGATCCCAATAGGGGACCGCCACCACGATCACATCCGCCGCGGCGAACTGCCTGGCGTACCGGAAGTCAGCGGCCCCATAGTCCCGCTCCCGCAGAAGGGCCTCCCGCCGCCGCAGTCCCTCCAGATCCAGGGGCCGGAGCCCCTCCCGGGCCAGGTCCACCTCCTCTGTCTCTCCGTCCAGTCCGGCCAGCACACGCCTGGCCAGCGTCATCGTCCGGGACTCCGGACGGACGCACCCGTTGATAAACAGCACCTTCTCCATGCCCATTCCCCTTTTCAAAATGGCCCCCGCCCTGCGGCGCAGCGCGGCAGGGCGGGGGCCGTGAAGCGTTCAGATCAGCTTGCGGATGGTCAGGATATTCTGTCCGTCCTTATACTCATACTGCACGCCGTCCATGGTCTTCTTTACCAGAAAGATGCCCAGGCCGCCGGCCTGACGCTCCCCCACGGAGAGGGTCACGTCCGGGTCCTCCCTGGTCAGCGGGTCATAGGGCGTGCCGCTGTCGATGAATGTGATCGACACCGACCGGGAGTCCTCCGCCGCCTCCAGCCGGACGGTGGCCTTACCGGCGCCCGGCGGCGTGTAGGCGTACAGGGCGATGTTGGAAAATATCTCGTCGATGGCTACGTCTATCTGCATCCGGGCCTTCACAGGGCAGTCAAGGGCCTCCAGCCGCTGGTCCACAAAGGCCGTCACGGCGGGGATACTCTCCGCCACGGCATCGACCGTGATCTCATTGGGGTCGTCCGCTTTCATTTTTGCCCGGAACTCCAGGCAGAGCATGGTGATGTCGTCGAACTGGGGCGCGCCGCCCACAAAGGCGTCGATATCTGCCTTTACCGCCGGGAGCAGATCCTCCGGAGCGGCGGCCGAGTTGGTGTCCAGCGCCGCCGCCAGCCGCTCCATGCCGTACAGCTCGTTCTGCCCGTTGGTGGCCTCGGTCACCCCGTCGGTGTACTGGAACAGCTTGTCGCCCGGCTCCAAGGTCAGGGTCCCCATCCGGTAACGGGTCCCCTCCATGCCGGCCAGCACAAAGCCGGGGCGCACCTTATAGGGCTCATAGGTCCCGCCGGCCCGGAGGATAAAGGCCGTCTCATGGCCGGCGTTCACAAAGTTGAACTGCCCGGTCTCCATGTCCAGCACCCCCTCAAAGGCGGTGATGAACATCTCCTCGGCGTTGCCCTCGCACAGCAGACGGTTGACCTCCATGAACACCTCCCCCAGGTCCCGGCCCGGAGTGGTGTGATCCTTGATGAGGGTCTTGCCGATGACCATGAACAGCGCCGCGGGGACCCCCTTGCCGGACACATCGGCCACGACCACGGCCAAGTGGGTGTCGTCCACCATAAAGAAGTCGTAAAAGTCGCCCCCCACCTCCTTGGCGGGATCCATAATGGCGTAGACGTCGATCTCCGGCCGGTTCGGGAAGGCGGGGAAGATACAGGGGAGCATGGAGCTCTGGATGTTCCGGGCGATGTCCAGTTCCGCGCCGATGCGCTCCTTTTCCGCCGTGACGGCGGTCAGATCGTGGATGTGCCGGTCCAGAGAGGCGGCCATATCGTTGAAGGACCGGGCCAGATCGCCGATCTCGTCGTTCCGGCGGACCTGAGCCTGGTGGCGCAGATCCCCCGTGCTGATGCGCTCCACGTCCTCCCGCAGCTCCAGCAGGGGGCCGGTGAGCCGCCTGGCAAAGCTGCCGCTGAGGGCCACCACCGCCCCGATGACCACCGCGAACACGGCCAAGGAGATCAGCCCCGCCCGGAGGATACTTCGGTCCATGGCCGTCCCTGTGGCGCCGGTCCTGGCGGTGATGTCCTCCCAGATGGCCTCCGCGGGAGCGGTGACCATGGTCTCAGGCACGTGGATCACCAAGGCCCAGTTGGCCGCGGCGATGGGGGCGTAGGCGTAATAGAGCCCGCCCGAGGTGGAGGTGACGCCCGCCTGGCCGCCCATGATGCTGTCCGCCGCCTCATAGGCCAGGCAGTCCGGGTCCCGGATGTTCTCAAAGTCCCCGGTGTACTCCATCTGGGGGGAGACGATGATGTCCCCGCCGGCGTCCACCAAAAAGGCATAGGAGCCCGCGCCAAAGTCGATGTCCAGCACCGAGCGGCACAGGTCCTCCACCATCAGGTCGATGCACGCCACCCCGGCGAAGCGGTCCGCCTCGTCGTAGACGGGGGCGGCGCAGGTGAGCATCAGCCCCCGGCCGAAGGTGTCCAGATAGGGGACCGTGAACACGACCTCTCTGGCCTCTCTGGCCGCGGCATACCAGCTGGAGCCGGTATAGTCGAACCGGTGGTTGAACGTCAGGTCGGAGCGCTCGTCATAGTTTATCATGAAGCCGCTCTCGGTACAGAGATAGATGGCGGCGATGTTCTCCGGGTCGTCGGTCATCACCGGCTGCCACACATGGACCAGATTGGCCAGCAGCTCCGCCTCTCCAGTGATCGTCTCTTGGTCCACGTCGTCGTCCCGGAGGATCAGCTGCATGGTATAGGTGTACTGGTTCCCCGCGTCCGGCGGCAGGACCTCTTTGGGCACATAGGCCTCCGGCTCCTCATAGAGCCGGTGAGCAAAAAAAGCGAAATTTCGCACATGGCCCGCGTAGCGCTCCAGCTTCTCATCCACCACGGCGGCCTCGCTCTGGGCGCCCTTGTAGAGGTTCTGCTCCATCTGGTCCAACAGAGCGCCGGCGCCGGCCGAGGCTGCGGCGCCGCCCAGGTCCTGGCTGTCCCGCAGCACGATATCCCGCAGGGCGGTCAGGCTCCCCGCCCACAGCACTCCGGTGAGGACCAGCGCCGCCACGCACAGCAACAGCACCATCCGCTGGACCTGCCGGCGGATGGGCCTTCGTTTTCCGTTCCGCTCGTCTCTGCCCATGGCCGAATCACTCGATGGTCAGGATGTCCACGAAACCCGTGACCTCAAAGATCTCCATAATGGTATCATTCACATGGGTGAGCTTCATGGAACCCTGGCGGTTCATCGTCTTTTGGGCGCTGAGCAGCACCCGCAGCCCCGCCGAGGACAAATAAACCAGCCCGGCGAAGTCCAGTTCCAGCGCCGTCACGCCGGCGAGACCGTTCTTCAGCTCCGCGTCCAGCTGCGGCGCTGTGGTGGTATCCAGCCGGCCCTCCAGAGCCAGGGCCAGCCGGCTGCCCTCCCGGGTCTTTGTGATCGTCATAGTTCCTTCCTCCTGTTCAAGATGTTTCCAAACCGCCCGACCCTCCGGCCCGTCCGGCGGGCGCGTCCCCGGCATATGGACCGGATAGGGTCCCCAGGATTTCTTTATAGTATATCACAATCCCAATCCAATGAAAAGCCCCAACCTCATCGGTCAGGGCATGGATTGCCTTCCTTAAATAACAGGCCGGAACGCGCCCGGCCTGTCGATCGTGTCTTTTCTTGTCTGTGTTCCCGCCGGCGCCGGCTCAGACAGCTCCCACAGCGTCCCGCCCGGGTTCGCTGCTCTCCTGCACCTCCCGGGGGAGGAACACGGAGGCCAGAAACTGCCCCTCCCCGGTGTCGAACCGGGCCTCCCCGCCTCGCCTGCGGGCGATATCCTCCACGATGGACAGCCCAAGGCCCAGACGGCCCTCCGCCTTGCTGGAGAGATACCGTCCCTTCCACGTCCGCGGAGGGCTGCCGCAGCGGTTGCCCACCACCAGAGAGATATACCCCTCGGTGCAGGTACACCGGGCGCGCACCCAGCCGCCCTTTTCCCGCTGGAGGGCCTCCACGGCGTTTTCCAGCAGATTGCTGATCACTAAGTACAGCTCCGGCAGCAGCTGATCCTCGCAGCCGTCTATGTCCAGCCGGATGTCCACCTGGGCGCCCAGCGCCAGGGCCTGCTCCCGGTAGTGCTCCACCAGCGTCTCCACCGGCGCGTTCGGGCCTGTCCCCCCCTGAAGGCTCTCCTGAGAGAGTCCCTCCGGAAGCTGGCCACCGGCGAGCAGGTAGTGGCGCAGATCATGGCGCAGCCTCTGCAGCTGCTCATCCTCCCCGTTCCGGGAGAGCAGGGTTGTCAGCTCCCGCAGCCGCCGGTTCTCGGCCCGCTCCCGCCGCAGGACCAGCAGGGCCCGCGCGAGCAGCGCCAAAAGCAGTACGCAGGCCCCGGCCAGCAGGCAGAGGCCCGCCTTCATACCCGCGCCCACGTCTTTCGATAGGTCCAGTTGACAAACTGGCTGCGCAGGGCGGCCAGTTCGCCGGTGCGGATGGGGACCCGGGAGCCGTCGGTCAGGCGGAAATCGCTTCCCTCGATGCCCCTCACATAGTTCAGGTTCACCAGATAGCTGCGGTGGCAGCGCAGGAAATCCTCGCTGTCGATGGCGGAGGCCAGATCGTCGATCCCCCGCCGGACCACCACGTCCCGGGTGCCGGTGTGGATATGGGCGTGGTGCCCCAGGATCTCGATGTACAGGATGGAGGCCAGGGGGATGTCCATCCACTCCCGCTCGGCGTAGACGGACAGGGGGCGCAGCTCTTTTGGCGCGTGCTCCAGGAACCAGTCCATGGCCCGGTCCACGTCCTCCTGCTGGATGGGCTTCACCAGATAGTCCGAGGCCTCCACCTCAAAGCTCTCCAGCCCGTGGTCGGTGCTGGTGGTGGCGAAGATGACGGCGCAGCTCCGGTCCACCCGGCGCAGGCGCCGGGCGGTCTCCACACCGGACAGGCCGGGCATATAGACGTCCAGGAACAGCACATGGAACTGCCCCGGCCGCCGTATGGCGGAGAGCAGTTCCTCACCGGAGGCGAACAGACGCAGACGGGCGTCGATGCCCCGCTGCCGGCAGCAGTCGTGGATCATTTTGGCCAGCGACCCGCGCTCCTCCCGCAGATCGTCGCACACCGCAATGGCGAGCTCCATGTCATATACCCCCTTTGCACAGATATACCCGGTTGGATCGTCTTTATTCAAGAGCGGGCTCCACCCCGCCGTCCCGCTCCGCCGGCGGGAGGACGTCGTCCCACAGCCGCAACGCGTCCCGGCAGGACTCCAGCACCCCGGCGCGGACCCTCCGTCCCACGGGAATCCGGTCCCCGCTGGAGAGGACGACGGAGTCCTGGCTGACCTCCCGGACGTGATACAGATTGATCAGAAAGCTGCGCTGGCAGCGCAGGAAGGCCCCGGCGGGCAGCCGGGCGGCCAGGTCCCGCAGGGGTTCCCTGGTCTGGATGCGCTCCCAGCTGGTGTGGAGCAGGCTCCCATGCTGGCAGCTCTCCACCCACAGCAGACCGTAGAGGGGGATCTGCCGCCGCAGTCCGCCGCATAGCACCTCCATCTGCTCCAGGTCGTTCCACCAGGCTCCGACGCATCGGTCCAGGGCCTGCCGGAGGGCGTCCATCCGGATGGGTTTTTTGAACAGGCCCGCGGGGTGCAGGGCATAGCTCTCGATGGCCGTCTGGGACGCGGAAGCGCACAGGAACAGGAACCTGCCGGGGCCGTCGAATCTCTCCGGCGGCGGCGCGGAAGCGCCGTCCATGTCCCAGAACAGCACCGACACGTCGTCCGGAAGGGGTCCCCGCTCCGGGGACCAGGGGAATGCCTCCCCACGGACGCACGTCATATCGCTCCACAGCCGGATCGCCCGACAGAGTGCGGCGCTCTCTCTGCCGCCGCTCATACAGACCGCCGCGCGCATACCGTTCCCTCCCCGGCAAAGCCAAAAAATCAGCTTAATTATACCATGATTTTTGAAGTCCTCAGGTTGTCGTTTAGGGGGCAATTTTTGCCGTTTAGGGGCAATTCCCGCCGTCTGGAGTTGAACGCTACTCATACTTGCAATCGGAGCGCCGCTCCGTTACAATAGGGATCAGGAAGATGATCTCTCGCTCCGGCCTCCGGTCCGCGGGCGAAAAAGGGGGCTTTTCTATGGACAAGGCCCGCAAATGGGGCTGTATCGCGGCCTTTGCGGTGATCTGCCTGCTGGCCATCAACTTTTTGGGGCGCTTCACCGACGCAAGCACGCCTCTGTTAGGCACTGCCAATTGGGAGAATGCGGAGGTCGTGGAGGCGGACGGCACCGTCCGCCCGGTGGATGTTTCCGCCGGACAGGACGCCTGGGACCTGGATGAGGGGGACCAGATCCGCCTGACCACCCGCCTTCCGGCGGAGGGCGAGATCCCCGGCCTGTATGAGTACGCCTATCTGATCATGGAGACCGGGAGCGGGGAAACGGTGGTCCTGCTGGACGGAGAGGAGTACTTCCGCTGCGGCGCCCAGGATATGGGCCAGGACCTGAACTTTCAGCAGATCCACCTCACGCTTCCCCCGGACGCCGCCGGGAAAGAGATGACCGTTCTCTTCACCCCCTCCCGGGGAGACGGCGCCCTTTCTCCGGTATTTGCCCGGTTTTCCAGCGAGTATGCCGCGGATGCCTTTTCGGCGGCCTATTTCAACCAGCTCGCGATCCCCGCCGGGGCCTATTCTCTGGGCCTGGTGCTGGTGTGCGCCATCTTCCTGGTGGGGCTGGCCTCCGGGAGCCCGGACTGGAGCCTGATCCTGCTGGCCCTGGCGTTTTCCTTTACCGCAGCCAGAACCATCGACCAGAGCTCCGGGTACTACTTCCTCTCTCCCGGCCCACACCAGTTCCTTTCGTCCAACGTCGCCCTCCTGGCCCCCGCCGTCCTGCTGGTGATCTATCTGATCCTCAACCGGAAACGGTCTTTCTGGCGCTATCTGGGCCGGGTGACTCTGGGGACCCTGGCGGCCGCGGCGGTGTACTACGGATATTCCTGGATAACAGGGGGGCACTTCCCCGCTACCGTGGCCGTCGTCTTCAGCACCGCATTGGGTGGGTACCCCTACGCCCTGCTGGGATGGCTGAACACCTATCTGCTGGCGGCCTGCGGCTGTATCGCGGCCTACGGCCTGCTCCAGAGCATGGTCCGCATCCGGAGCGACGCCCAGGCCCTCTCCCTCAAAAACCAGCTCATCATGGACAACTACCGCGCCATCGAGCGGAACACGGCCAGCACCGCCGCCCTGCGCCACGACCTGAACAATCAACTCACCGCCCTCCGGCTGCTGTATGAGAAAGGGGATCTGGAGGGACTGGGCCGCCGCCTGGGCGAACTGGGTCAGGAACTGGACCGGCTGCGGCTGCCCAGCTTCTCCGACCATTTCACCGTCAATGCCCTGCTGCAGAACGCGGCGGCCAAGGCGGCCCAGGCCCACATCCGGTTCCAGGCCCGCGCCCCCCTGCCGGCTGAGCTGCCAGTGGACGACGGGGACCTGTGCAGCCTGCTGATGAACCTGCTGGACAACGCCCTGGAGGCCGCCGGGCGGGTGGAGGACCCGGCGGAGCGCTTCGTGTCGGTCTCCCTCCAGGTCAGTCAGGGATTTTTGGCGGTGAGCTGCCGCAACAGCTACGCCGGCGGACTGCTCCTGGACGAAAAGGGCTGGCCCAAGACCATCAAGGAGGACGAGAGCAGCCACGGCTTCGGCCTCAGGCAGATGGAGACCGTCGCCCGGAAATACGGGAGCAAGCTGGAGCTGAGCTACGACGGGAAGGTCTTCACCGTCCAGACCGCCCTGAAGCTGAATCAGCGGGGAAAAGCGGCGAGCAGTCCCCAGTGAACGCTATAAAAAACAGCGCCGGTTTTTTGGCCGCTGTTCGTAAAGCACCTGTGTTAAATCAACAAATTCACAGGTAGTCACCGAAAAATCAAACCTATGTGACAAAATCGAACATCCAGAAAAAAGCACGATTTGACAATCGTGCTTTTTTCATGCCCAAAAGGAGGCGGCGGCCATGCCAAGCACGGCAACATTCAACTATTTTTACGGCGATGAGGCCACGGAGTTTTCCTACTTCCGCATCCCGTGCCAGCTTATTACCCACCCCCGGTTCAAGCACCTGTCCACGGACTCCAAGCTGCTCTACGGTATGCTGCTGGACCGTATGAGCCTGTCCATCAAAAACGAGTGGTACGACGATACCGGGCGGGTTTATATCTACTATACCGTGGAGGAAATCTGCAACAACCTGACCTGCGGGCGGGACAAGGCCATGAAGCTGCTGGCCGAGCTGGATACCGTCAAGGGCATCGGCCTGATCGACCGGGTGAAGCAGGGCCAGGGCAAGCCCACCCGCATCTACGTCAAGCGTTTCACCACCCAGGAACTGCCTCCCCAGCCGGAGAAAGAGCCTGAGCCTCCCGCGCCGCCTCCTGTGGTCGATTTTTTCGATGTGCAGAAGTCGGATTTTCCGACCTCAAGAAGTCGGGAATCCCGACGTGCAGAGGTCGAGGAAACCGACCCTAATTATACTAAAAGAAATCAAATTGATTTTATTCATACTGATCCATCCATCTATCCCCCAGCCCCCAGCGCGAGGCAGATGGAGATGGATCGATGCGAACAGAGAGAAGAAATCAAAGAGAACATCGAATACGAGCATTTACGGCAAGAGTTTCCCTACGACGACGTGGAGAGCCTTTTGGAGCTGATCGTGGACGTGATGTGCAGCACAGCGGCCACCATGCGGATCGGCGGTGACATCCTGCCTGTTCAGGCGGTCAAGCGGCGATTCAGCCAGCTTGACTGCGAACACGTCAAATACGTCATCGAGACGCTCAATCATACCACCACAAAAATCAATAATATCCGGGCCTATCTGCTGACGGCGCTCTATAACGCGCCCATCACGATAGGCCCTTACTATTCCGCCGCCGTGCGGCATGACTTCGCCTATGGATAATGCGTCTCACGGTGAGACGCATTTTGTGGAGGGAACCGAAATGCCCGAACATGAGATAACGACAGATTTTGTCTGGAGGAACTGGCTGGGCGGGACGGTAGACGGCCTGCCCTTTGCCGCAAAAATCTGCGATGTCTGTTCCCCGGACGGCATCGACAACGGGCGCGTCATCAAGCTGTTTCTGTACGCGCAGGACGGCGAACAGGAGATCGCCGCCTATGAGCGCGGCTGGTCGGTCTACCCATCCGGCGCGGTTGAGGCCAGTATGGACGCGCTGCTTGCCTACTGCGCCACCCTCCCCCATGCGGAGGACTGGCAGACGGGCAGGAACAATTCAACCTTGTGTTAGGAAATGCGTCTCACCGTGAGACACATTTTTTAGCAAATATTTTAATCGAGGAGGACTCTAAATGGCAAATGAACCCAGCAAGACCCCGGCTCAGGCGCAGCCCCAGAGCATCCCGCTGACCAAGATCCACGACCTGCCCGGCGTATTCAATCCGAAGCCGCAGGACAAGTCGCTGGGCAGCATGGTACTCAGCATCCAGAGCAGCGGCGTGAAGGAGCCTGTGATCCTGCGCCAGCGGGACGACGGGGAGTATCAGCTCCTGTCCGGCTACCGCCGCCGCAGGGCCTGCGAACTGGCCAAAATGCAGGACATCCCCGCCCAGGTGTATGAGATGACCATGCAGGAGGCCATCGCCTACCGGAAAGCGGTCAAGAACGACCCCAACGCCCCCATCCCCGGAAAGCTCGTCGTTCCCACGGCGGAAAAGGAGCTGTCCAAGGAGGGCAAAGCACCTGCCGTCCCCGGTGATATGGCCAAAGAGGGCGAGGCCCCCGCTGTCCCCGGCGAGAAGCCCAAGGAGAATCAGGCCCCCACCGCCCCCGGCGAGAAGCCCAAGGAGGACAAGGCCCCAACCGCCCCCGGTGAGAAAGCCAAGGAGGACAAGGCCCCTGCCGCCCCCGGTGAGAAGCCCAAGGAGGGCGAGGCCCCCGCTGTCCCCGGTGAGAAGCCCAAGGAGGACAAGGCGCCCGCCGCCCCCGGCGAGAAAGCCAAGGAAGGCGAGGCCCCCACTGCCCCCGGCGAGAAGCCCAAGGCGGGCGAGGCCCCCGCTGTCCCCGGTGAGAAGCCCAAGGAGGACAAGGCGCCCGCCGTCCCCGGCGAGAAGCCCAAGGAGGGCGAGGCCCCCGCCGCCCCCGGCGAGAAGCCCAAGGAGGGCGAGGCCCCCGCTGTCCCCGGCGAGAAGCCCAAGGAGGGCGAGGCTCCTGCTGTCCCCGGCGACAAAAGGACTCCCACTGTTGCCGAGCTGGAGGCAAAGGCCAAATCCGGCGAACCGATCTCCCTGACCGACCTTGCCGCCGCCGCTCACGCGGAGCGCGAGGCCAAGGAGAGCAAAGCCACCTCCACCCCGGAACGGAACAAGGAGACGGGCGAGGTTCTCACCGCCGCCAGCGAGGGACCCGCCGGGACCTCCATCACGCAGATTTTCGAGAAGCGCCTCGCGCCCCCCGATGAGGCGTCCCGCAAGACCCTCCCCAGGCCGAACGACGGCGAATCCTACTTTATCACCCTGCATCCCGCCTACCTGGAGAAGTCCATGTTCAACAATTTCTCCGTGGATGTTGAGAGCGAGAATTTCAAAGAGCTTTTGAAGTCCGTGGAGCTGGTGGGCATCAAGGACCCCGTGCTGGCCCGGTTTACCCAGGAGGGCAAGCTGGAGATCCTCTCCGGCCAGCGCCGCCATATCGCCGCGACCATGCTAAACCAGGGCGTCCCCACCATCATCCAGAAGATCGACGACGCGGACGCCAAAATCATCGTCGCGGACGGCAACCTGCACCGTGACAAAATTTCCAGCTATGACCTGTCCCGCGCCCTGCGGATGAAGATGGAGGGCATGAAGCAGAAAGCGGGCCGCCGCAAGAAGGGCTACTCCGCAAACGAGCTGCAGAGCGACGCGAGGCTGGCCCAGGAGATGGGCATGACCGTCGCCAAGCTCAACCGCTATATCAGGATGTCCGAGGCCGTCAAGGGTGTTTGCGACCTTGTGGACGACGGTAAGCTCACCGTGTCCGTGGCGTCGGAGATCTCCGCGCTGAAGCCCAAGACCCAGGAATCCGTCCTGCACCTGCTGGACCTGGGCTATAAGGCCACCAACGACCGCATTTCCCGCATGAAGAAAGCGGAGGCCGGCGGGAAAAAGCTGGACGAGATGGAGATGCGGCGTATTTTGGACGATAAGGACATCGCCCCCAAGAAGCCGGAGCCGGTGAAGCAGCCGGAGGCCCCCGCCCCCTCTCCCACTCCTGGCCCGGAATCCCCGGCTGTCACCCAGCCGCCGATCCCCGCCTCTCCCGATGTTCCCGCCCCTGGCCGGGCGGAGGAACCTGCTCCCACGGCCGCGCCGGAACCCACTCCCACCACCGTGCCGGGACCCGGCGCTCCCCAGCCTGACGCACCCAAGGCCGATGCGCCCCAGCCCGCCCCCGCTGCCGCTGAACCGGCGAAGAAAGAGGACGACCCGTTCAAGGGCGCTCAGGAGCGGCCTGAAGTGACCAAGGTGATCCTGACCGGCGACCGCCTCCGCAAGTATTTCCCCGACGTGAGCATGACCCCCCGCGAGATCGAAGAAAGCGTGTACTCCGCGCTGGAGGAACGCCGCCAGCGGCAGCTGAAGGAGCAGCAGAAAGCCGCCATCTTCAAACGGAATAACGGCCCCGCCCGTTGAGCGTAAGCAGACGGGCCGCCCAGCAGACGTGCGCCCGGAGGGGCGCTTTTTTATGCCCGGAAGCAGGTGACGGCCTATCGGTGACAGATATTATCACGCCGTCTCTTGCTCCGGCGGGAAGGACTCCACCGCCATGCTCCTGCTCATGCTGGAGGCCGGGATGCCCATCGACTGCGTGATCACAGCGGATACCGGGATGGAATTTCCCGAAATGTACCGCCACTGGGATCAAATCGACCAGCTGCTCTATCAGGAGCGCGGCATCCACCTGACGGTCCTGCGGCATCCCAAGGGCTTTGAATGGCTGATGTTCGACCAGCCCAAGGAGAAGCCCCGGACGCTGGCCACCCGCGAGGCGCTGGGCGTCCCCCTGTACGGGAACGGCTGGCCGGGAATCCGTGTGCGCTGGTGTACCGGCCAGCTCAAGACCCACTTGATCACCAAAGAGGTCAACCGGCTGAAAAAGGAGAAAAACGCGCTCCACTATGTAGGCATCGCCGCAGACGAGCCTGCCAGGATCAAGGACGATATTTACCCTCTTGTGGAATGGGGCATCACCGAGGCCCAGGCCCTGCAAATCTGCTACGACCGGGGCTTTGATTGGAATGGCCTCTATGAAATCTATCACCGCTGTTCCTGCTGGTGCTGTCCGTTCCAGCGGATCGACGAGCTGAGAAAGCTGCGCCGCCACCACCCGGAGTTGTGGAAAAGGCTGCGGGAGATGGATGAACGGGCTTTAGGGCAGTTTGGAACCAGCGCGCTGGGCCGTTTCAAGGACAACTGGAGCGTGGAGCAGCTGGAACAGCGGTTTTCCGCCGAGGACACCGCGAGAAAGGAGGAGTATCAGATGGAAAAAGACAAGTCCGGGGAGATCCGGGATCTGTTCAAGGGCGTACCGCCCAAAAATGTGATCATCGCTGTGGACGATCTGCCGCCCAAGACCCTGGAACAGCACATCCAGGAGCAGCGGAAAGCGCAGAAGCATCCCAAGAAGCGCGGAAAGACGCGGTGACGCCGCCGCGCCGGGAAATGCGTCTCACGGTGAGACGCATTTCCGCTATTCACACCCAAACGCAGAAAGGATGGTACTTTGAACGATTACGAGCAGAAAAAGCAGGACCGCATCGACCGCTACCGCGACAGGGCGGAAAAGGCCCGCGCAGAGAGCAGCGCCCTGTCCCGGCAGGCGGCTGATATGGCCCACGCGATCCCCTTCGGCCAGCCGGTCCACGGGGCCGCCGACCGGCGCTACCGGGAGCGGATCGGGCAGAAGATGGACAAATCCATTGAGGCGGCTGATAAAGCGGCCTATTACGAGGCCAAGGCCCAGGCCGCCGAGAATAACACCGCCATTTCCTCCGACGACCCGGAGGCCATAGCGAAGCTGACGGAAAAGCTGGACGCCCTGCAGACCGCCCAGACCCTTATGAAGAATATCAACGCCTACTACCGCAAGTACGGCACCTGCCGCGGCTGTGACGGCATTTCCGACGAACTGGCCGCCAAGCTGGACAAGGATGTGAAGGAAGGCCCGCCCTGGGTGAATGTCCCCTTTGCCTCCTACGCCCTCTCCAACAACAATCAGGAGATCCACCGTGTCCAGGAGCGGCTGAAGAAGCTGACCGAGGCGCGGGAGCTGGGCTACTCCGGTTGGACCTTTGACGGTGGCCGTGTGGAGGCAAACAGCGAGAAGAACCGCCTGCAGGTTTTCTTTGACGAGATCCCGCCGGAGGAAGTCCGCAAGGAGTTGAAAGGCTGGGGCTTTCGTTGGGCGCGGAGCGAGGGCGCGTGGCAGCGCCAGCTGACCGACAACGCCATCTACGCCGCCAGCCGGATCAAGGCGATCCAGCCCTCGGACGGTAGCGACCCGCTGAAAATCCAGCCGAAGCGGAAGAAGCAGGGCGGCCCGGTGAGATAGGAGGCGCGGGATGAATGTGTTAGTAGTCGAACCCGGTTATCTCCCCTATGAAAAGGAAATCGACGACCTCCCCGATATGAAAAAGCTCGTTGGAGGCCCGATCCAGGCGATCTATCCGTTCCGGGAGCCTGTGGCGCTTGTCTGCAACGAAGAAGCCCACTACCAACGGGCGGAGTTTAACCGCGCCATCCCGGAACGGAGCTACGGCGGCATTTTCGGCACGTTTTTCGTGTGCGGCCTGGGCGAAGAATCCTTCATCTCCCTCACGCCGGAGCAGGTGAACACCTACCGGGAGCGGTTCAGGAACGCGGAGATACTGGTCACGACGATAGGCCACACCCCCGTTGTCCTGGAGGTAGCGCCAAAGGTGAAGCGCCGCCCCGGCGGAGCGAAAGGGCCGCCCAAGCCCAGGACGAGGTGACGCGCCATGGCCTATGAAACCGATGAGCGCGTGGCGGAGCTGACCGACCGGCTGGAAAGCGGCGTCAAGGAGCTTTACGCCAGCGACAGCTACGCGCAGTATATCACCGCGATGGCAAAATTCCACCATTACAGTTTTGGCAACGCCCTGCTGATCCTCTTTCAATGCCCCCATGCGTCCAACGTCGCCGGGTACGGCACCTGGCGGCAGTTGGGCCGTCAGGTCAAGAGAGGCGAAAAGGGCATCCAGATTTTGGCCCCCTGCGGTTTCCGCGCCGTGATGGAACGGGAGAAGATCGACCCCCGGACCGGGCAGACCCTTTACGGGCCGGACGGCCAGCCCCTCACGGAGAAAGTGAATGTGTCCCCCAACCGCTTTAAGATCGCCCACGTCTTTGACCTGAGCCAGACCGAGGGCCGGGAACTGCCTCAAATCGGCGTTTCCGAGCTGTCCGGCGATGTTGCGGACTATACCGGCATCTACGACCGGCTGGCCGCTCTGTCCCCCCTGCCGGTAGAGCAGGAGGACTTTCAAGCGGCGGCCAAGGGCTACACCAGCTTTACGGAGGGCCGGATCGTGATACGGCCCGGAATGAGCCAGGCGCAGACCATCAAGACGCTGGTGCATGAGATCGCCCACGCGAAGCTGCATAAGCCCGCCGACATTCTGGCCGGGGAACCGCAGAAGAAGCGGCGGGAGAAAGAGGTGGAGGCCGAGAGCGTCGCTTACGTCGTCTGCCAGTATTTTGGCATCGACACCTCGGACTACTCCCTGGCCTACGTCGCCAGTTGGAGCAGAGGGAAAGAGATGGCGGAGCTGAAAGCGTCCCTGGACGTGATCCATACCACCGCCGGAGAGATCATCGACGCCATCTCCCCGCCCCCGCCGAGGCTGGAACGGACGCGGGAACAGCCGCACCAGCGGGAGAGCCGCCCCCACAAAGTACAACGATAGGAGTGATATTCTCATGGAAAACACAGCGCCTATGCGGGAAATCGAGATTTTCGGTATTCCCGCCCTGTTCACGGACCGGGAGATCCCGCCCGGTGAGCAGAGGCCCGATATGTACTACTACGAACTGATCAGCGCCGACGGCAGCGCGGCCCTGCTGGGTACGGTGCTGACGGTGATCCCCGTGGAGATCCCGGAGAGCGGCGAACGGGACGTTTACGACAGCGACCTCATGCTGGACACCGTGGGCGGACCGCTGACGCCGGAGGAATTTGCGGAAAAGTACCTCTCCCCGGTGAGCGGCCCCGACCTGGAGGAACGGTATGGAAAAAATGATTGACCTGATCCCCTTTCTGGAGGGGATCGTGGAGGAAAACACCGAATATTACAAATCGGATTTTGAATATGACGAGCGCCGCCTCCAGGCGGCCATGCTGGAACCCAGCCAGGAAAACCGCACGTTTCTCTGGCTGAGCCGCCCCTGCGGGACGCTGTGCGTCCTGGAACGGGAAGCGTTCATCAGGGAAAGCACCGCGCACATCGCCTGGACGCACTACGACTACGATGCGGAGCATATCAGGGCATACCGCGTGATCGTGGCTCCCGGACGGAAGGGCGCATTTGCGCTGGGGAAGATCCAGCCCCTGCACTACGGGGAACAGGTGGAGCGCGTCAAGCGCGGCGCCGTCCACGCCGAGACGGTGGAGCTGGCCCTGGCGGACGGCACGACGCTGGAGCTGCCCTACAAGGCGTACTCCGGGTACTCCCACAGCTTCACCGCCATCCACGGGCGGATCGAGCGTATCACCTATAAGCCCGGAGACGAGGCGGATCTGAACCGTATCCTCCAGATGGAGCGCATCACCTCCGCTGTCCGGCGCAGACTCCCGCGAAAGCGGAAACAGGCGGCCCGGTAGCGGCCACAGCGGACAGCGCCGCCGAAAGGCGGTGCTGTCCGAGCAAGTATGTCATTTGTTAAACACAAACGACCACTTGTTAGGGGGCAGCGCCCCCTTAAAACCCCCAGCCACGGAAATACGTCTCACCGTGAGACGTATTTGAAGCGGCTGCCATACGGAAATGCGTCTCACCGTGAGACGCATTTTACATCACCAGCAGAAAGGAGGCTGCCATGCGGAAACGTGAACATTTTATCGGCCTGTGGCTGGACGACTCGGAATTTAGGCATCTGCTGAAACAATGCGCCCTGTCCGGCCTCAATACCAGCGCCCTGCTCCGGCACAGCATCATGGGCATCAACATCCAACCGCGCCCGCCCGACACCTACGCCGCCCTGCTGCGGGAGCTGTCCGCTATCGGAAACAATGTAAATCAAATCGCGTATTGGGCCAACGCGACCAAGGGCATCGGGAAGGCGGAGATCGCGGAGGCCGCCGCCCTTGTCCGGCAGGCGTGGCGCATGGTCAAGGACACCCTGTAATGGCCTACGATAAGATCATCACCCTGCGCGGGCGCATGGATCACTGCATCGACTATGTGCTGAACGAGGAAAAGACGGGCCTCGCCCACGCCCTGGCCTATGTGGAAAACCCGTCCAAGACCCGCCAGCTTGTGACCGGCATCAACTGCGGCGCGGAAACCGCGCTGGCGGATATGCGCGCAACCAAACGGCGCTGGGACAAAAAGGGCGGCATCCTGGGCTACCATATCATCCATTCCTACGCCCCCGGCGAAGTGACGCCGGAGGAAGCCCACGCCGCCGGAGTGGAGTTTGCCCAGCGCCTGCTGGGGGACAGATACGAGGCTGTCGTGGCGACCCACCTGGACCGTGAGCATCTGCACTGCCACATCGTTTTTAATTCCGTCTCCTTTGTGGATGGAAAGAAGTACCGCAGCGACTTCAAAAGCTACTTTGAGGACCTGCGCGGCATATCCAACGAGGTGAGCCGGGGGCGCGGCCTGTCGGTCATCGAGCCGGAGGGCCGCGGAAAGCATTACGCGGAGTGGACGGCGGAGAAGCAGGGCCGAAAGACTGTCCTGGGCCTTGTGCGGCAGGACGTGGACGCCGCCATCGCGGAGAGCTTCACCTTTGACACGTTCCTCGCCGCCCTGCGGCGGCAGGGGTACGCCGTCAAAAGCGGGCCGAATATCAGGCATACCGCCATCTGTCCGCCCGGCGGGGCCTATACGTTCCGGCTGGACAGCATGGGCGCGGGCTATACCGAAGCGGACATCCGGGACCGGCTGGCGGCGGCCCGGAGCGGAGAGCCGGTCCCGCCTCCCGCCCAGCCTGCGCCGCCTGTGTTCCCCGCCGCCCCCAGGGCGGGCAGACGCTATACCGTCCAGGGGGGAACCGTCCCCCGTCAACCGCGCCGGAAGCTGCGCGGCTTTTACGCGCTCTATTTGCGCTATCTATATATACTCAGCGGCCACCGCAGGCCGAAGCGCCCCCCGCCGCCCTTTGAAGTCCGCAGGGAAGTGACGAAGCTGCGGCGGTATCAGCGGCAATTCCGTTTCCTCCTGCAATACCGCATCGAGACGGACAGCCAGCTCGCCATGCTGGGCGACGCCCTCCAGGGCCAGATCGATCTGCTGGTTGACTACCGGAAGGAATTGTACGAACAGCGGCGCGAGGGCCGGGATGTGGAGGCCGACCTGGAGATCGTCAACGGAAAGCTCCGCTCCACCCGCCGCGAGCTGACGCTCTGCCGCCAGATCACGGAGGATATTCCGAGGATCAGGGATCAGGAACAGCTTGCGCGGCAGCAGGAGCGGCGCGGCCATGAGGCCGTCCGGGAACGGACGGACGAGCAATCGAGGAAGGAGAAGAAAAACAAATGGATGTAAGCGCAGAAGCCGCCGATGTCGTGGTCCGGGAGGGCCTGCAGGCGACCGAGGCGGCGGCAAAGCTGGCAGTAGAGGGCATGAAAAACGTGGCCGCCCTGCTGCTGGCGATTGCCAAGCAGGATATGAAAGTCGTGGGAGAGACGACCGCGAAGCGGCTGGCCCGCGACTCGGCCCCGGCTGTGGTGATCCCCATCAAGGCCGGGGACAAAGAGAAATTTCAGAAGCTGGCCAAGGATTTCGGCGTACTCTATTTTATCGCACAGAAAAAGGGCAACGACAGCGGCCTGCTCAATATCGTTTCCAATCAGAACTACGCCGCCCAGCTGAACGCCGTCATGGAGCAGATGGGCTATCCCATCCCCCAGCGGGCAAAGGACGATGATGCGCCAAAAAAAGCGAAGTCCCGCGCTCCACAAGGGAAATCCTCGCAAGAGCGCGGGAATGGCTTGAATCGTTCTCCGACGGCTGCGACGGCGGCTGTTGAGCAGGACTCCCCCACCCGGAAGAAGCTGGAACAGATGCGGAGACTGGCGGCACAGTCCCGTTCCGGGCCGGAAAAAGGAAAAGGAAAGGTAAGGTGATACGATGCCGAGTTTAAGCGAGATCCTCAGAAGCAAAAACGAGAGCAACCAGCAGCGGACGGAGATCCGCCGCGCCGAGCGCGAGAACCTGTCCCAGATGCGGGACAGCTCCCTTACGGCGATCACGACCACCCCGGAGTGCTACACGCAGTACCTCGCGCTCCAGGCCGACAATATCAGCCTGAGCGCCGGGAACATCGCCCTGGCCCTGGTCCAGCTGCCCAACCCGACCAGGATCGGCACCACCGATTACTGGCACAAGCAGGGCCGGTACGTCATGGACGAGGAGATGCAGAAAGGGGCCACGGTATTTGTCCCGCCCCGCAACAAGAATTTTCGGGGCTACCTCATGGGCAGCTACTGCGATGTGACGCAGACGGGCGGCAGGCCGCTGAAGGCAGCCGCGCCGCTGGCCGAGGGCAGCGACCGCATGAACGCGGCCTTCGCCGCCCTGCTGGACACGGCCCCCGTGGGCTTTGTGGAGAATACCAGGCTGGATGTCCCCGTGCGCTACAATGAGCGCGACTGCGTTCTGGAGATCAACACCCAGTACAGCACCGGCGAGGTATTTGTGGCCCTCGCCACCGAGATAAGCTATGCCCGCATCCACGACCGGGGCATGAATCGGGACTATGACCGGGCAGCCTTCCAGCTGACCGCGGAGAGCATCGGGTACATGGTCTGCCGCCGTTTCGGAGTGGACTGCCCCATGCCCAACGCGGACAAGGTGGAGCAGTATTACAATTTCTTTGAGGCGGACGAGCGCGGGAAGTCCCTGGACCTGATGCGGCAGACGGCCAGGAATATGGGCGACACCGTGGAAAAGAGCATCCAGCCCCGCCAGCAGGAACACAACAACAGCCGCAATAACACGCACCGTCAATACGGCGCACGATAAAGCGGCACAACCAGGGTATGCCCCCTGCCGGGGGATGGTACACCGCCGTCCTTTGCCAGTCAAGGCCAAGACAAGCCGCGCCGCCCGCTTCACGGGCGGCGCGGGCCTTGACAGTCAAAGCCCGCCGGTGTTTTTTGTCACCAAGGGAGGCATACCCCAAAAACCGGCGCTTGCCGGTTTTTGCTACTATGGGAGACGCCGGCGTTTCCCGGAAAGTGCGGCGGTCATCCCCACCGGAGCCGCCGGGCGCGGCCGCGCCAGAGGGCCGCCCTGAAATGCGTCTCACCGTGAGACGCATTATTTTATAGGTAAGGAGGCGTCCGAAGCATCAATACCGCTTATCACATGGACTGCACGGACGCGCTGTGGGAGCTGCCGGAAAATTCCTATGATCTGGCGGTTGTCGATCCCCCATACGGCCTCAACATCCGGGGCGATATGGGGCGGCGCAAAGGCAGTCCCCGCAAATACAAGCAGGTGTTTTGGGACGCGAAACCGCCTCCCCCGGAGTATTTCCGGGAGCTGCGGCGCGTGTCCAGGCATCAGATCATCTGGGGCGCGAACCATTTTATCAGTATGCTCCCCGCCGCGGACAGCCACTGCTGGCTGTGCTGGGACAAGAAGTATTCGCCCGAAATCTCCTTTGCCTCTTTTGAATTGGCATGGACGAACTTCGACCTGCCCTGCAAGCGGATCGCGCTGTCCTCCTTTCAGCCGGGCCGCATACACCCCACCCAGAAGCCTGTTGCCCTCTACGCATGGATTTTTCAACATTTTGCGAAACCGGGCGACAGAATCCTGGACACCCATTTAGGCAGCGGGAGCAGCCGGATCGCCGCCTATGACGCGGGGCTGGACTTCACCGGCTATGAGATCGACGGCGATTATTTTGACGCACAGGAAAAGCGGTTCGCCGCCCATGTACGCGAACACCCACGACTTTAATTTTATATGAAAAGAGGTTTTTGCATGAAGAAACACCGCAGGCTGTTTCCCGCGCTCTCCGCGCTCCTGCTGGCCCTCGCCATGCTGCCCTGTACGG
>CANRFU010000024.1 GCA_947629975.1 uncultured Oscillospiraceae bacterium
GGCCCTCCGGGCGGTGATGAAGTGCGTGCTGGACGGCAAGCAGGCCGCCATCCTGGTGCCCACCACCGTCCTGGCCCGACAGCACTACCTGACGGCCAAGGGCCGCTTCGCCAACTACCCGGTGGAGATCGACGTGGTCTCCCGCTTCCGCACCCCCCAGCAGATCAAAAAGACCCTCTCCGCCCTGGAGAAGGGGGACGTGGACGTGCTCATCGGCACCCACCGGCTGCTGCAAAAGGACGTGAAGTTCAAGGATCTGGGGCTGCTGGTGGTGGACGAGGAGCAGCGCTTCGGCGTCACCCACAAGGAGCGGCTGAAGGAGCTGTCCAGACAGGTGGACGTGCTCACCCTGTCCGCCACCCCCATCCCCAGGACGCTGAACATGGCCCTCTCCGGAATCCGGGATATGTCCGCCATCGAGGAGCCCCCCGCCTCCCGGCAGCCGGTGCAGACCTACGTGCTGGAGCACGACTGGTCCGTCCTCGCCGACGCCATGCGCCGGGAGCTGGAGCGGGGCGGCCAGGTGTACTACCTCCACAACCGGGTGGACACCATCGAGCGCACCGCCGGGCGCATCCGGGAGATGCTGGGGGAGGACGTGACGGTGGCGGTGGGCCACGGCAAGATGGCCCAGGAGGAGCTGAACGACGTGATGACCCGGGTGTCCGACGGGGAGGTGGACGTGCTGGTGTGCACCACCATCATCGAGACGGGCATCGACATCGCCAACGTGAACACCCTCATCATCGAGGACGCGGACAAGATGGGCCTGGCCCAGCTCCACCAGATCAGAGGCCGGGTGGGCCGCTCCCCCCGGCGGGCCTACGCCTACATGACCTACCGGGCGGGCAAAGTCCTTACCGAGGTGGCCGCCAAGCGGCTGTCCGCCATCCGGGAGTACGCCGAGTTCGGCTCCGGCTTCAAGATCGCCATGCGGGACCTGGAGATCCGCGGCGCCGGCAACCTGCTGGGCCCGGAGCAGTCGGGCTTCATGATGAGCGTAGGGTACGACCTGTACCTCAAGCTGCTGGAGGAGGCCGTGCTGGAGGAAAAGGGGGAGGCCCCCGTCCGGCAGGCGGAGTGTACCGCCGATCTGTCGGTGGCCGCCTCCATCCCGGACAAATACGTGCCCATGCCTGAGCAGCGGATGGACCTGTACCGCCGTATCGCCCGCATCCGCACGTCCGAGGACGCCGACGACATGACCGACGAGCTCATCGACCGCTTTGGCGACCCGCCCCGGCAGGTGAACAACCTGATCTCCATCGCCCTGCTCCGGGGCCAGGGGATGGCCTGCGGCGTCAGCGACGTGAGCCAGAGGGCGGGGGTCATCACCTTCACCCTCACCGCGTTTGACTTAAAGACCATCTCCGAGCTGGCGGGGAGCTATCCCGGCCGCCTGCTGTTCTCCCCCGGGGACACCCCGGCTTTCTCCGTCCGCCTTCGGAAGGGGGAGGACCCCCTCCGCCTGGCCTCCGGGCTGATGGAGCGCTACCGGGCCCTGCTGGGCCGAAACGTAAAAGAATCGTGAACATCGGCCCAAACGCTTGCCTTTCCCCATCCGAAGTGATACAATGGCCCAAATTGTTGCATTTGACTTGATTGGAGCGATCAGAATGAAAAAACGCCTGTCCGCCCTGCTGCTGGTTTTTGCTCTCGCCCTGGGGCTGACCGCCTGCGGGCCCGCCCAGCCCCAGGACAGCGCCACCCCCAGCGCCGACCCCCCGGCCTCCGCCGATCCCAACGCCTCCGCCGCCCCGGAGATCGTGGCGGACCTGTCAAAGAACATCGTGGAGTTCTCCACCGGCCTCTCCCCGGAGGAGGTGCTGGTCACCGTCAACGGCCAGGAGATCACCGCCGACCTGTTCTGCTATCTGCTGGCATCCGACTGCAATAACTTCATATACCAGTACTACTCCCATGCCGGCTCCCTGCCCGAGTCCCTGGACCCCTTTGCCGACCTCCTCCGGGACGACGCGGCCACCATGGCCTCCTACTACACCGTCCTCCGGCAGAAGGCTGTCGAGCTGGGCGTCCCCCTCACCGACGAGCAGCAGGCCGAGGCCAGCGCCCAGCTGGACGAGGACACCCTGGCCCAGCTCCGGGGGGCCTACGCCTTCTCCGACCAGTCCCTGGAGTTCATCACCACCCTCCAAGCCTATAACGACAACGTGCTGTCCACCATCCCCGCCCCCACCGACGAGGAGCTGAACAACTTCGTCTACCGGGTGAAGCACATCCTGTTCAAGACGGTGGACGACAACTATGAGGCTCTGGACGACGATACCGTGGCCGAGAAAAGGGCCCAGGCGGAGGACGCCCTCTCACAGCTCCAGTCTCTGGAGGGAGAAGCGCTGACAGCCAAATTCGACGAGCTGATGAACGAGTACTCCGAGGACCCCGGACTGGCCTCCAATCCCGACGGCTACACCTATACCGTGGAGGCCTCTCTGGTGGACGGCTTTGCCGAGGCCGCCCTGGCCCTGAAATCCGGCGAGATCTCCGGGATCGTGGAGACCGACTACGGCTATCACATCATGCTTCGGCTGGATGTGGAGGACATCTCCCAATACAGCGACGACTGCCGCTCCTACCAGCTGGACGAGAAGATGGACCAGTGGGTGGAACAGGTCACAATCTCCAAGGCCGACGCGGTGGCCTCTATCGACGTGGACGACTTCTACAACAAGTACGTGGCCTATCAGGAGGCCTACGCCGAGGCCCACCCCGCCCCTGAAACCAGCCCCGCTCCCGAAAGTCCCTCTCCCGCCCCTGAGGGCTGAGCCCTCTGACCGCCTTTTGACCCATCCGCGCACGCGGATGGGTCTTTTTTGTTTTGCCTGTCCCTTCCCGTCCATTCGACATCCGTCCCCCTCTATAATGGGATGGATAAAGGAGTGCTGCCTATGGAATGGTATTCCCCGTCCCGCGCCAAGGTTCTGTCCCAGCTGGACGTCCGCCCCTCCTCCGGCCTGTCGGAGCAGGAGGCCGCCCGCCGTCTCGCTACATACGGTCCCAACCGGCTGGCCGGGGCAAAAAAGGAGCCCCTGGCCGTCCGGTTCCTGAACCAGTTGCGGGACCCCATGATCCTGGTGCTGCTGGCCGCCGCCGTCCTGTCCCTGGTCTCCACCGGCGGCGAGGACTGGATCGAGGCCCTCATCATCCTGCTCATCGTGGCGGTCAACGCCTGCATCTCCATCTCCCAGGAGGACAGCGCCGAAAAGGCGCTGGAGGCCCTGCAAAAGATGTCCGCCCCCCTGGCCAAGGTCCTCCGGGGCGGAGCGCAGGTCCGCCTGGAGACCGACCGGCTGGTCCCCGGGGACATCATCCTTCTGGAGGCGGGCGACCTGGTCCCTGCCGACGCCCGCATCCTGGAGTGCGCCAACCTCAAAGCCGACGAGTCCGCCATGACCGGCGAGTCGGTCCCCGCGGACAAATCGGCCGCCGACTCCCTCCCGCCGGACACCCCTCTGGCCGACCGGGTGAACATGGTGGTCTCCTCCACCGTCATCACCAACGGGCGGGCGGTGTGCGTGGTCACCGCCACCGGCATGGACACCGAGGTGGGCCGCATCGCCCGGATGCTCGCCGGCCAGGAGGAGATCTCCACCCCCCTCCAGCGGAAGATGGCCGAGATCTCCAAGACCCTGTCCTTCGTGTGTCTTGCCGTCTGCGCCGTGATGTTCGGCGTGGGGATCCTCTACCGCCGCCCCATCCTGGAGATGTTCCTGTCCGCCGTCTCCCTGGCGGTGGCCGCCATCCCGGAGGGCCTGCCGGCCATCGTCACCATCGTGCTGGCCCTGGGGGTCCAGCGGATGGTGAAGCGCAGCGCCATCGTAAAAAAACTCCCCGCCGTGGAGACCCTGGGCTGCGCCGGGGTGATCTGCTCCGACAAGACGGGGACCCTCACCATGAACCGGATGACCGTCACGCGGGTGTGGACGGCGGGGGACAGACACCGCAGAGACGCCCTCACCGTGGGCGCCCTGTGCAACGACGCCGTTTTGACCGCCGACGGGGCCGGCCGGCCCAGGACCTCCGGCGACCCCACCGAGACCGCCTTTGTGGAGGCCGCCCTGGAGGCCGGTCTGGACAAGAACGCCCTGGAGCGGGAGTTCCCCCGGGCGGCGGAGCTCCCCTTCGACTCGGACCGCAAGCTGATGTCCACCGTCCACCCGGTGGGGGGCCGGTACCGGGTGATGGTGAAGGGCGCCCCCGACGTGCTCCTGTCCCGGTGCACCCACATCCTGGCCGGGACCGCCGTCCCACTCACCGCAGCCCTGGCCCGGGACGTGGAGAGCGCCAACTCCTCCATGGCGGAAAACGCCCTTCGGGTGCTGGGCTGCGCCTACAAGGACATGGACGCCCTCCCCCGGACCCTCTCCACCGACACGCTGGAGACCGGCCTGACCTTTGTGGGGCTGGTGGGGATGATCGACCCGCCCCGGCCGGAGGTAAAGGACGCGGTGGCCCAGTGCTACGCCGCCGGCATCCGCCCGGTGATGATCACCGGGGACCACAAGCTCACCGCCGTGGCCATCGCCCGGGAGCTGGACATCTGCCGCCCCGGGGACCTGGCCGTCACCGGGGAAGACCTGGACTTCATGCCCCAGGAGCTGCTGGAGCAGGACATCGACCGGTTTTCGGTCTACGCCCGGGTGACCCCGGAGCACAAAATGCGCATCGTCAAGGCGTGGCAGAAGCGGGGCGTGGTAGTGGCCATGACCGGCGATGGGGTGAACGACGCCCCCGCCCTGAAGGCCGCCGACATCGGCTGCGCCATGGGGGTCACCGGCACCGACGTAGCCAAGGGCGCCGCCGACATGATCCTCACCGACGACAACTTCGCCACCATCGTCAGTGCGGTGGAGCAAGGCCGGGGGATCTGGTCCAACATCAAAAAGGCCGTCCACTACCTGCTCTCCTGCAACATCGGGGAGATCCTCACCCTGTTCCTGGCCACCCTGCTGAACTTCCGCCAGCCCCCCTTGGCGGCGGTGCAGCTGCTGTGGCTCAACCTGGTCACCGACTCCCTGCCCGCCCTGGCCCTGGGGATGGAGCCGGTGGAACCCTCGGTGATGGAGGAAAAGCCCCGGCCCGCCTCCGCCTCCCTGTTCGACCGGGCCTTCTCCCTGCGGCTGGCCTGGCAGGGGGCCATGGTGGGCCTGCTGACCCTGTGTGCCTACTGGCTGGGGGAGTACGTCCTCAGCGATCCCGCCTCGGCCGACGCCGCCGCCAACACCATGGCCTTCGCCACGCTGACCTTCTGCCAGCTGTTCCACGCCTTTGACGTGCGCAGCGAGGACCGGTCCGTCTTCGCCCTGGGCCTGTTCACCAATCCGGCCATGAACAAGGCCTTCCTGGTGGGGGCCGCTCTCCAGCTGGCCGTCCTGCTCTTCCCGCCGCTGATGGCCGTCTTTCGGGTGGCCGCCCTCACCCCGCTCCAGTGGCTGTGCGTGCTGGCCCTGTCCCTGGCCCCCGTGGCCGTGTGCGAGGGGGAAAAGGCCCTCCGCCGCGCCCGCCGCTGATCCCCCCGGAAATGCGCCGGAGGCCCCCGGATCCCAACCGGTCCGGAGGCCTCCGCTTTATATCTCCGCCTGCAGCGCGGCGGCCGCTCCGGGCCGCAGCTTTCGCAGCAGCTTCGCCGCCAGCAGCCCCAGCGCCCCGCCCAGGAAGTTCAGCAGGACGTCGTCGATGTCGAAGCTCCGCCCCGCCAGCGGCTGGAACAGCTCGATGCAGAGGGTGGCCGCCAGGCAGAGGGCCAGCGTCTGCCCGCGCCCCCGCCGCCACAGCAGGTCCGTCAAAAACCCCATGGGCAGGAACATCACCACGTTAGCGGCCAGCATGGTAAAGACCCAGCTCCCGGCGGTGTAGGTCCCCGTCAGGAGGCCCCATATGGTGGAGTTGAACGAAAACCCGCCCTCGGACACGGGCCGCAGGGGGAGGTAGGTCAGGGACAGCACCGCCGCCGCGTACAGGGCGAAGACCAGCACCCCGATCTCGTGGGCCCTTCCCCCTTTGGCCAGGACCCCCTGCCGGATCAGCCGCCGCCGGATCAGCCAGAAGGCCGCCGTCCCCAGCAGGATGGGCAGGATCCGCTCCGCCAGGTATTCCGCCGCGGTCAGAATGAAGTCAAGCATATCCCCACCATCCTCCGAAGTTTACGTACCGTAAAATGAGATACAGCCCCACGGCGGCGGCCAGTACCAGCAGCCCGGCCAGCGCCATCCCCCGCCGGGTCCCATTCAGGGTCCGACCGGACCGCTGGCCCGCCAGGGCGAAGAACAGGCAGGCCGACCCCGCCAGCGCCGCGGCCAGCAGCGGCACCCGGGGATCCGGCCCATAGGTGAAGCACCTGTGGGCCGCCATCATCAGGCCGGCCGACGTGATGGCTGTCCACATGAGCACATCGCCGATGCCGTTGATCCACAGCGCCCACCGGGGCGGGTTGGGCGCGCCCGCCTGGGTCCGCGCGGACAGGCATACCGCCAGCAGGCTGGCCGCCTCCAGCAGCAGCATGGCCGCCAGCGCGTCGGCGGTGAACATGAGCCACAGCCGGTAGATCCATACAAAAACGGGCGGCGCGGCGATGCCCTCCGCCCGCCTGATCTCCCCGCTCAGCAGCGCGAAAAACGCCAGCCCCGCGATCAGGGTCACTCCGGCCCCAAGCAGGTCCCACACCATGGCCCGGACGAAATTCTCCCGCTCCACGGCCGGGTCGCTCTGGACGGGCGGCGGGTCGGCCCCCGGCAGGGAGGCGAACACCGCCACCGCGGGCAGCGTCTCGATGAGCTCCCAGCCCGCGTCCCGGCACAGGGCGAAGTACTCCCGGCGGTATCCCTCATCTCCGGGGATCAGATCCACGCTGTATCGCAGGTCAGTCCGCCACGTCCGGTGGAACCTGCCCAGCAGCGGACCCGCGGACTCCAGCTCCCAGCCGCGCTCCGCCTGCTCGTTCAGGTACTCCTCCATCCCTTTGTACAGGTACGGGGAGAACCGAAACAGCACATACTTCCTGTCCCTCATGGCCGCCCTCCTTTCCAAGGATCGCCTCGCCGTCGGCCAGCTGGCGTTTTAACCGCTCATGCTCCTCCCGGAGGACCGCCTCCCCCTCCGCCGTCAGCCGGTAGATCTTCCGCGTGTCCTCCGTCCGGTCCAGCCGGATGAGCTTTTCCCGCTCGAACCGGCCCAGCAGGGTGTACAGGGTCCCCGGTCCCAGCCGCAGCCGCCCGTGGGACAGCTCCCCCACCCGCTCCATGATGGCGTACCCGTGCCCAGGCTTACACAGGGCCAGCAGCAGGTAGTACATCTGCTCGGTCAGGGTCTCCAGCTTCTCTCTCGGCACAGCCCGTCCCTCCTGTATCGAATATTGATATGTGTTGTCTGTATGATATATCAATGTTCGATATATGTCAATAGGAACTTGCAAAAAGTCCTCCCGCCGTATATAATATCCGCGCACGGCGCGCAAGCCGCACAGCGGCTTGCAACTGTGGTATAATAGAGAAAACCCGTCCGGAAGGGGGACCCGTCATGACCCATGAGGACTATATGCGCCGCGCCATCGCCCTGGCGGAGGGCTGTTTGGACACCGGGGACGTGCCGGTGGGCTGCGTGATCGTCTCCCGGTCGGGGGAGATCATCGGCGAGGGCCGCAACCGCCGGGAGGCGGATTGCTCCGCCGTGGCCCACGCGGAGGTTGAGGCCATCCGGGCCGCCTGCCGGCGGCTGGGAAGCTGGCGGCTGTCCGGCTGCGCCCTGTACGTGACCCTGGAGCCCTGCCCCATGTGCGCCGGGGCCATCATCAATTCCCGTATCGCCGAGGTGCGCTACGGCGCCAGGGAGGGGAAGTCCGGCTGCTGCGGCTCGGTGCTGAACCTGTTCGAGGAGCGGTTCAACCACCGCCCCCGGCTGTACGGCGGCCTGCTGGAGCCGGAGTGCCGCGCCCTGCTGGAGCGGTTTTTCCTTGATCTGAGAGATCCCTCTGAGATTTAATACTTATTTAACAAATGTGCCCGAACTTTCGTAACGATTGGCTTTTATCTTAATACTTGCAAGAGATATCCTTTCTTTTTCATTCTATCCTCCATTCTTAGAACCGGGGCGCAAGCCCCGGTTCGCCTTTTGTTGAAATGTGATCCCCCGCCGGAGGGCGGGGGATCCCGCTAAATGGACCAGGGCGCAAGCCTCGGTCCGCTTCTTGTTGGGGTGCAATTCCCCGCCGGTGGACGGGGATCCCGCTAAATAGGCCCGGGCGCAAGCCTCGGTCCGCTTCTTGTTGAGATGGAATTCACCGCCCGAGCACCCCTCCTTTTGTGCCCGCGTCCCCAAACCCGTTTCAAAATCTGTCTTGCGCGCTTCATCCCTTTCTGCTACAATGTCCGCGGTACACAGACAGGGCCGCCGGACGGCGGCGAAAGGGAGGGTCCCTCATGGACTTAAAGCGCGGCTTCCGCGAGTTCGCTCTGCTCACCTTGGGCACCGCACTGGTGGCGGTGGGCGTCTATTTCTTCAAGTTTCCCAACCACATCTCCACCGGCGGGGTCACCGGCCTGGCGGTGGTGCTGTCCGCCGCCTTTCCTGCTGTCAGCTCCTCCACCTTTGCCTCGGTCATTAACCTGGTTTTTCTGGCCCTGGGCTTTTTGTTCCTGAACAAGGGCTTCGGGCTGCGCACCGTGTACTGCTCGCTGCTGTTCTCCGCCCTGCTGTCCGGCTTGGAGTGGCTGTGCCCTCTGGCCCGTCCCCTCACCGACGAGGTGCTGATGGAGCTGTTCTTCGCGGTGATCTTCCCCGCCCTGGGCTCCGCCGTCCTGTTCAATCTGGACGGCTCCACCGGCGGCACTGACATCCTGGCCATGATCCTGAAGAAGTACACCAGCCTGGACATCGGCATGGCTCTGCTGTGTGTGGACGTGCTCATCGTGCTGTCCACCTTCCTGTTTCTGGATTTAGAGACCGGCCTGCTGTCGGTCCTCGGCCTGCTGCTGAAGACGGTGCTGGTGGACAATGTCATCGAGTCCCTGAACCGCAAAAAGAGCTTCATCGCCGTCACCTCCCACCC
Source organism: uncultured Oscillospiraceae bacterium (assembly GCA_947629975.1). Taxonomy (GTDB): domain Bacteria; phylum Bacillota; class Clostridia; order Oscillospirales; family Oscillospiraceae; genus Enterenecus. The sequence continues at coordinate 9,062 of CANRFU010000024.1, forward strand.
GGAGGAGGTCCGCGGCTATATCCTCAACACCCTCCACCGCTCCGCCACGATCTGGCGGGCGGAGGGGGCCTACTCCCACGAAGGGCGCTGGGTGGTTCTCACCGCCCTGTCCCGGTCCCAGGCGGTGGCCCTCCGCCGGTATCTCCGTTCCACCGAGCAGGACGCCTTCATGCTCATCCTCAACTCCAGCGAGATCTTCGGCAAGGGCTTTCTGCGGGTCAGCTGAAAACATTCTCTCCCACGCCCCCTTTCGATGGATTTTCCCATCGAAAGGGGGCTATGCTTGTCCAAACGGTATTCGAGGAGGCGGTCCCATGCCCCTTTTCCGGAAAACAGACAGGCGTCAGGTCCTGGACATCCCCGTCCGGGAGATCAGACCCAATCCCGGTCAGCCTCGCCGCGACTTCGACCGGCAGGGCCTGGAGGAGCTGTCCCGCTCCATCGCCTCGGTGGGGGTCCTCCAGCCCCTGTCGGTGCGGCGCACCGTCACCGGCTGGGAGCTGGTGGCGGGGGAGCGCCGTCTCCGGGCGGCCCAGCTGGCGGGGCTTGCCACCGTGCCCTGCCTCCCCGTGGAGGCGGACGAGCAGACCTCCTCCCTGCTGGCCCTCATCGAGAACCTCCAGCGCCGCGACCTGGACGTGTGGGAGGAGGCGGAGGCCCTCCGCAAACTGATCGAGCAGTTCCACCTGTCCCAGGAGGAGGCCGCCCGGCGGGTGGGCAAGAGCCAGTCCGCCGTGGCCAATAAACTCCGCCTGTTGAAGCTGCCGCCGGATGTGATCGCGGAACTGCGGGCCAACCGCCTTACCGAGCGGCACGCCCGGGCGCTGCTGCGGCTGGAGGACCCGGAGCGCCAGCGGGCGGCCCTGGCCCATATCCTCAAGGCCAGGCTGAACGTGGCCAAGACTGAAGAATACATCGACCGCCTGTGCAAACAGGCGGAGAAGCCCCGCACCGCCTCCCCCATCTACCGCATCAAGGACGTGCGGCTGTTCCTCAACACCATCAAACGGGGGCTGGCGGTGATGCAGTCGGCGGGGGTGGCCGCCCGGTGCGGCCGGGAGGAGACCGACAGCGAGATCACGCTGACCATACATATCCCGAAGTAGGGACCCGCGGTCCCGCATCCTCTCGGGAGAAGATCCCACAGGCCTTTCAAGGCGGGGTTCCGCCCCCGGGCGGGTCACTTTTCCCACGCGGGAATAGTGACCAAAAGGGCGCTCAGGGGACGGCGCCTGGATGGGCGCGTCTGTACGCCGGGTCCGCGCCGCCCGTCCACTGTCCCTGCGGTGCGTGAGTGCCCCGCAGGCGCGGGCCATAGAACACGCCGTTTTGCCGGTTAGATCGTCAGCGGCAGCGGATAGAGAAGCACCGGCGTCGCAAAGCCGCCGGCGCCGGAAGGGAAAGGCTGCGCGGAGCCATCATGAGTCCCCGTAAAACGGGGATCCTTAAGGGGAAAGGCGGCCTCGAGAGCGAAGCTCCGGCGGACGCCGTCCCCTTAAGCGCGCTCTTTGGGTACTTTCTCCCGCGCGGGAGAAAGTACCCTGCCGGAGGCCGCCCTCCTGCGCGGAGCGGGACCATCGGTCGCCGCAAGAACAGCGGGACGGCCTGCGCCGCCCTCACAAACGATGACAAGCCTGCTGACCCGCAGACCCTGAGGGGGAATGTTTCACGTGAAACATTCCCCTTTCTTCTTTCGATAAAACAGTTGAAATTCCCGCTCGCCTACTATATAATAAGTATACTGCGAGTTATGCGGTTTATTTTCAGGAAAGGGCGGGTATGCTTTGGGCAAGACGATCGCCATTGTGAACCAAAAGGGCGGCGTGGGCAAGACCACCACCTGCGTCAACCTGGCTGCCGCCCTCACCGCCCTGGGCGCCCGCGTGCTCGTCTGCGATTTTGACCCGCAGGGCAACGCCACCTCCGGCTTCGGCCTGGACAAGACCCGCTCCCCCAACATTTACGACGTGATCCTGGGCTATGCGGACATGGAGAAGGCCATCTGCCAGACCAAATGGGCGGACGTGGTCCCCGCCAACAAAGCCCTGTCAGGAGCCACGGTGGAACTCATCGTGCTGGAGCGGCGGGAGTTCCGGCTGAAGGACGCCCTGGACAAGGTGAAAAGCCGCTATGACTACATCTTCATCGACTGCCCGCCTTCCTTGGAGCTGCTGACCCTGGACTCGCTCTGCGCGGCGGACACCCTGCTGGTACCGGTTCAGTGCGAGTACTACGCCCTGGAGGGCCTCTCCGACCTGCTGTACACCGTCCGTCTGGCCAAGCGGAGCCTCAACCCGTCCCTGGAACTGGAGGGCGTGGTGCTCACCATGTATGACGGCCGCACCAACCTGTCCATGCAGGTGGCAGAGGAGGTCAAGCGGCACTTCCCCGGCAAGGTGTTTTCCACCGTGGTCCCCCGGAACGTGCGCCTGTCCGAGGCCCCCAGCCACGGCCTGCCCGTGTCCGCCTACGATCCCCTCTCCCGGGGCGCCGAGGCCTACGGGAACCTGGCGAAAGAGTTCATGGAGCGGAACAAGCTGGCTGGGGTGCGATAGGCGATGCCTTCCGCCCGCAGGGGAAGGCTTAAATGTTTCACGTGAAACACGTCTTCGCGGGCTCCATATCCTTCGCTCCGGCCTGTGGCCAGAGCTCACTCATTCCGCCGCTCCTCCTTTCCCCACAAAGCCAAACGACGGCTTTGCGGGGGCCCCGACCACAGAGACAGAAAGGGTGATAACAATGCCAAAGCCGAAAGGCGGCCTGGGCAAGGGCCTGGGCGCTCTCATCGGAGACGCGGGCCTGAGCGCCCCGGAGGCGGGATCGGTCTCCCTGCCCATCTCCCAGGTGGAGCCGGGCCTGAACCAGCCCCGGAAGCGGTTCGACGAGGCTGCGCTGGACGATCTGGCCGACTCCATCCGGGAGCACGGCATCCTCCAGCCCATCACGGTGCGGCGGCTGTCCACCGGCTATTACCAGATCATCGCCGGGGAGCGCCGCTGGCGGGCCGCCAAGCTGGCCGGCCTGAGAGAGGTCCCCGTGGTCATCATCGAGGCGGACGACCGCCGGGTGATGGAACTTGGCCTCATTGAGAACCTCCAGCGGGAGGATCTGGACCCCATGGAGGAGGCGGAGGGCTACCAGGCCCTGATCTCTCAGTACGGCATGACGCAGGACGAGGTGGCCCGGCGGATCGGCAAGTCCCGGCCCGCGGTGGCCAACGCCCTGCGGCTCACCACCCTGCCCGAACCGGTGCGGGAAATGGTGTGCGAGGGAAAGCTGTCCGCCGGCCATGCCCGGGCGGTGCTGGCGGTGGAGGGCAGCGACAGGGCCCGGACCGCCTTTGCCCAGCTGATCGTAAAGAACGGCCTCAGCGTCCGGCAGGCGGAAAACGCCGCGCGGAAGTTCGTCTACGAGGGGGACCTCCACCCGGGCGACCGGCCTCAAAAGGACGACCCCAACAAGATCTACATCCGTCAGGTGGAGAAGGAGCTGTCCGGCCGGCTGGGCCGGAAGGTGACCGTCTCCGGCCGGGGCAAGAAAGGGAAGCTCTCCCTGGAGTTCTACGGCACGGACGATCTGAACCATCTGCTGGACCTGCTGGAGGACCTGGAGATCAAGAAGCAGCCGGGGCGCTGAATGTTTCACGTGAAACACGTCGGAGCCAGCTCCATATCATTCGCTTCCGCCTAACGGCGAAAGCTCATTCATTCCGCGGCTCCTCCTTTCCCCACAAAACCAAAGGACGGTTTTGCGGGGGCCCCGCCTTCGCCAGCTTCGTATCGCTCGCCCTGCCTAAAGGGCAGGTCTCGCTCCACTGCGCCTCCTTCCCCCACAAAGCCAAAGGACGGCTTTGCGGGGACCCCATTTGGGCGGGCTCCGGCTTGCGGGGCTACGTTTCGTCAATCTACATTAAAAGGTGATACCAATGTTAGACATCAAGTTCGTCCGGGAGAACCCGGAGATCGTCAAGGAAAACATCAAAAAGAAGTTCCAGGACGAGAAACTGCCCCTGGTGGACCAGGTCATCGAGCTGGACGCCAAAAACCGGGCCGCCATGACCGAGGCCAACGAGCTGCGCTCCCAACGGAACGCCCTGTCCAAGCGGGTGGGGATGCTCATGGGCCAGGCCAAGAAGGACCCCTCCAAGCTGGCGGAGGCCGAGGAGGCCAAGGCTCAGGTGAAGGCCAACGCCGACCGGCTGGCCGAACTGGAGGCCCTGGAGACCCAACTGGCGGCGGACATCCGCAGGATCATGCTGGTGATCCCCAACATCATCGACCCCAACGTGCCCATCGGCCCCGACGACACCCATAACGTGGAGGTCCAGCGGTTCGGCGAGCCCGTGGTGCCCGACTACGAGATCCCCTACCACACCCAGATCATGGAGTCCTTCGACGGGGTGGACATGGACGCCGCCGGCCGGGTGTCGGGCGCCGGGTTCTACTACCTGATGGGCGACATCGCCCGGCTCCACGAGGCGGTGCTGGCCTACGCCCGGGACTTTATGATCGGCAAGGGCTTCACCTTCTGCGTGCCCCCCTTTATGATCCACGGCAACGTGGTGGAAGGGGTCATGTCCCAGACCGATATGGAGGCCATGATGTACAAGATCGAGGGGGAGGACCTGTACCTCATCGGCACGTCGGAACACTCCATGATCGGCAAGTTCATCGACCAGATCATCCCGGAGGAAAAGCTGCCCCAGACGCTGACCTCCTACTCCCCCTGCTTCCGCAAGGAGAAGGGGTCCCACGGCATCGAGGAGCGGGGGGTGTACCGCATCCACCAGTTCGAGAAGCAGGAGATGATCGTGGTCTGCAAGCCCGAGGACTCCATGGCCTGGTACGAGAAGATGTGGCAGTACAGCGTGGAGCTGTTCCGCTCCATGGACATCCCCGTGCGGCAGCTGGAGTGCTGCTCCGGCGACCTGGCCGACCTGAAGGTGAAGTCCTGCGACATCGAGGCCTGGTCCCCCCGGCAGAAGAAATACTTCGAGGTCTGCTCCTGCTCCAACCTGGGGGATGCCCAGGCCCGCCGCCTGAAGATGCGGGTAAGGGGCGAGAAGGGCATGTATCTGCCCCACACCCTGAACAACACCGTGGTGGCCCCGCCCCGGATGCTCATCGCCCTGCTGGAGAACCACCTCCAGGCCGACGGCACCATCACCATCCCCGAGGTCCTCTGGCCCTATATGGGCGGGACGAAGGTCCTCACCCCCAAACACTGAGCGCGATCCCATTTTATATATAACAAGTACGAGAGGAGAAGACCACTATGAAAATCTGGAAAGCTCTGGCCGCGGCGCTGGGCGCGGCCGCCGCTGCCGCCCTCATCCCCTATAAGGTGGAGAAGGACGACGAGACCAACGTCACCACCGTGAAGGCCCTGGCCTGGACCGCCGTCAAGTCCCCCAACGGCGAGGACGGCGGCACCAAAGTGGACGTCACCTTCCTGCCCGGTCTGGCCCCCGCCGCCGCGGAGGACGGCGAGCCGGAGGAGGAGGAAGTGGAGGACGAGAGCGAGCTGTATGACGACAGCGTAGAGCTGGCCGACATCATCCCCGCCCCCTCCGCCAAAGAGCCCGCCGAGGCCCCCGCCGCCCCCGAGATCGACCCTGCGTAAGGGCGGTTCCCCGCTGTACAAAAGAGAGAGGGGTATATACATTATGAAAAAGTTCATCGAAGAGTTCAAAGCGTTCATCAACAAGGGCAACGTCCTCGGTCTGGCGGTGGGCGTCATCATCGGTGGCGCCTTCTCCACCATCACCACCTCCCTCACCAACGATGTGATCATGCCCATCGTGTCTATCTTCCTGGGCGGCGTGGATTTCTCCTCCATGAGCATCCCTCTGCCCTCCATCTTCCCTCCGGCCGCTGACGCCGTTCCCAACACCCTGAACTACGGCAACTTCATCTCGGCCGTCATCAACTTCCTGATCCTGGCTCTGGTGGTGTTCTGCATCGTCAAGGCGGTCAACAAGGTCATGGACGCCGCCAAGAAGCAGGAGGAGGCGGCCCCCGCCGCTCCCCCCGAGCCCTCCGCCGAGGAGAAGCTGCTCACCGAGATCCGTGACCTGCTGAAGGAGGGCAAATAATAATCCCTCAGGAGCGAAGGGGCGGGCCTGAGGCCCGCCGCCGGAAGCCAGAACCGCCGCATACAGGCGGGGCGGCGCCCGCCTCCGCATCCCGCGTATGACAAAAGGAGCTTACCCATGACCGATCTGGACCGCGATCCCCTCGGGAACGAGGACGACAACTCCACAGAGGACAAGACCCCCTCCTACGAACCGGCCTCCTTTGAGAAGCGGGCGGCGGCCTGGATGGGCGTGGCCTATATGCTCATGATCCTGGGCATCCTGTGGTTCGCGCTGTTTTTCCCTGGCCGGGATCTGCCCGGGGCCTTCCCCCTGTTCCTGGTCCCCGTCTGCGTGACGTTGTTCGTGGTGGTGGTCCGACGGCTGAAGCTGGGCACCGCCTACGGCGGAATCGCCGGCGGCGTGACGGCGCTGATCGTCTGCCTCGCCGGGACGGCCCTGGGGCTGCTGCTGGGCGTCCCCGCCCTGATCGCCGCCTTCGCCCCCTGAGCGCCATGGAGCACATCGACGGCCTGATCCGGGCGGGGCTGGAGCAGATGGGGCTGGCCGCAAAAGCCAGTCCCGCCGCCCCCGCTCTGCTGGATCGGTACAGCCAGCTCCTGCTGGAAAAAAACCGGGTGATGAACCTGACCGCCATCACCGCCCCGGAGGACGTGGCCGCCCTCCACATGCTGGACTGCGCCGCTCTGCTGGGTTGCGCCGGCTTTGAGGGGAAAACCCTCATCGACGTGGGCACCGGGGCGGGATTCCCCGGCCTGGCGCTGAAGATCCTGGTCCCCTCCCTGTCGGTCACCCTGCTGGACAGCCTGGCGAAACGGCTGGACTGGCTGGAGGAGACGGCGGAGGATCTGGGGCTGTCCGGGGTGGCCGCCCTCCACGCCCGGGCCGAGGAGGCGGGATGCGATCCCGCCCTCCGGGAGACCTTCGATTTCGCCGCGGCGAGAGCGGTAGCCGACCTGCGGACGCTCTGCGAGCTGTGCCTCCCCTTTGTCCGGGTGGGCGGATCCTTCCTGGCCATGAAGGGGCCCGAGGCCGAGGCCGAACTGGAGGCCGCGCAAAGCGCCATCGCCAGGCTGGGCGGGGGCGCGGCCCGCCTGTACGACTACGCCCTCCCCGGCCGGTCGGTCTGCCGCCGCGTGGTGGTGGTGGAAAAGATCGCCGCTACCCCGGAGCGGTACCCCCGCCGCTGGGCAAAAATCCAGAATCATCCTCTTTAAACACTTTTTTCCGCTGATTTTGGCTGTTTTGTAAAAATTATTTTCACTTTTTGCCCGTTTTCGCAAAGTTTTTATTGCCATCCGCGGGAAATGATGCTATCATCTGAAAGGAGGGCCGCCATGGGCGCCGCCATTATGGTCACTTCCGGCAAGGGAGGCACCGGCAAGACCACTGTCACCGCCGGCGTCGCCGGCTGCCTGGCCGCCCTTGGCCAGCGGGTGCTGTGCGTGGACATGGACATCGGCCTCAGGAACCTGGATCTGGTGCTGGGGCTGTCCGACCGGGCCGTGCAGGACTTCTCCGATGTGATGGAGGACCGCTGCGCGCTGGCTAACGCCGCGGTGGAGCACCCGGATGTTCCGGGGCTGTTCCTGCTCACCGCCCCCATGTCCCCCGAGGGGCTGGACCCGGATCTGTTCTGCGGCGTCGTCGGACAGGCCAAAGAGCGGTTCGACTTTGTGCTGATGGACTCCCCCGCCGGACTGGGCACAGGTTTTCAGCTGGCCCTGGCCGCCGCCGACCGGGCCGTCGTGGTGTCCGCCGTAGACACCTCCGCCCTGCGGGACGCCCAGCGCACCGTGGCCGATCTGATGAAGCGGGTGGACGCCATCCACCTGGTGATGAACCGGGTGTCCCCCGCGCTGATCCGAAAGCTGCGCACCTCCCTGGACGACGCCATGGACATCGCCGGACTGCCCCTGCTGGGCGTGGTGCCGGAGGATCCCACCGTCACTGTGGTGGCCTTTTCCGGCGAGCCGATGGTGCTGGCCACCTACAAGGGCGCCTCTCCCGCCTACCTGAATATCGCCAAACGTCTGCTCGGCCAGCGGGCGCCCCTGCTGCGCATCCGCTGACATCTCCATAGAAAGGGACGATCTCATGAACATCGCGCTGATGAGCCATGACAACAAGAAGGAACTGATGGTGCAGTTCTGCATCGCCTACTGCGGCATCATGTCCAAGCACACGGTGTGCGCCACCAGCCGCACCGGCCGTCTGGTGGCCGACGCCACCGGTTTGCCCGTCCAGCTCTTCCTCGCCCACGCCCACGGCGGCTGCCAGCAGATCGGCGCCCGCATCGCCTACGATGAGATCGACATGGTACTGTTCTTCAACGACCCCAATTCCGACCAGTTGGACCAGGATCTGGCCTACATCACCCGGCTGTGCGACCAGCACAACGTGCCCATCGCCACCAACGCCGCCACCGCCGAGATGCTCATGCACGGCCTGGCCCGGGGCGATCTGGATTGGCGGGAACTCATCAAGCCCACCACCCCTCTCCGGGTATGACGGTGTGTAGGATCCCGTCGCAATTATACTGAAAGTTATCTGCGCCGCAGCACGGCAATGCTCTCGTCCCATAGCTGTGGGATGGGAGCATCGTTTTTGTGTCCCGCAGACCGCGCAAACCGGGCCGGCCTCCCCGCCGGCCCCGATACAAAGGAGCGATCCTATGGCAAAAATGAAACCCCGCACCCTCTCCGGCTTTATGGAACTGCTGCCGGAGAAGCAGGCGCAATTTGAAAAGATGGCGGCGCTGCTGCGGCAGTCCTACGCCCTGTACGGCTTCACCCCCCTGGACACCCCCGTCATCGAGGCGTCCGAGGTGCTGCTGGCCAAGGCCGGCGGCGAGACCGAAAAGCAGATCTACCGCTTCACTAAGGGGGACAGCGACCTGTCCCTGCGGTTCGACCTGACGGTGCCCCTGGCCAAATATGTGGCCCTCCACTACGGGGAACTGACCTTCCCCTTCCGCCGGTTCCAGATCGGCAAGGTCTATCGTGGGGAGCGGGCCCAGCGGGGCCGGTTCCGGGAGTTCTACCAGGCGGACATCGACGTGATCGGGGATGGGAAGCTGGACATCGTCAACGAGGCGGAAATCCCGGCTGTCATTTACAACACCTTTACAGTCCTCGGGCTGAAGCGGTTCCAGATCCGGGTCAACAACCGGAAGATCCTCAACGGGTTTTACGGGATGCTGGGGCTGTCCGCAAAGTCCGGAGACATCATGCGCACCGTGGACAAGCTGGACAAGATCGGGCCGGAGAAGGTGGGAGAGCTCCTCACCGACCAGGAGGTCGGCCTCACCGACGAACAGGCCGGCGAGATCCTGAAGTTCATCGGGATCAAGGGCAGTCAAGGGGAGGTCCTTGCCGCCCTGGAGGGCTACCAGGGCCGAAACGAGGTCTTTGACGCCGGCCTGGACGAGCTGACCACCGTGGTGAAATACCTGTCCGCCTTCGGGGTGCCCGAGGACCATTTCGCCGTGGACCTGACCATCGCCCGGGGGCTGGACTACTACACCGGCACCGTCTACGAGACCGCCATGCTGGACCACCCGGAGATCGGCTCCGTCTGCTCCGGGGGCAGATATGATAACCTGGCGGAATATTACACCGATAAACAACTCCCCGGAGTTGGCATCTCCATCGGCCTCACCCGGCTGTTCTACGTGCTGGAGGAACAGGGCTACCTGAACGGGGAACTGAACACCGCTCCGGCGGACGTGCTCATCCTGCCCATGACGGCCGACCTGGCCCCGGCCATCTCCTTCGCCACCGCCCTGCGGAACGCGGGGGTGCGGGCCCAGCTCTACACCGAGCAGCGGAAGTTCAAGCAGAAGCTGTCCTACGCGGACAGGCTGCGGATTCCCTATGTGGCCTTCCTGGGCGAGGACGAGATCGCCGGGGGAACGGTGTCTGTGAAGGACATGGCCAGCGGAGTGCAAAAGACCCTCTCGGTGGACGAGGCCATCGCGCTGGTGAGGACGGGGCTGGCCGGGAGGGCCGGCGTTGCGCCCATCAAGGAGCCGGAGCGCTGAGCGGCAGGCCGGCGAGACGCCGGTTTGTGCTACCAGCTGTAATATATCCTCTTAAATATACAAATTGGAGTTGATTTTCATGGTTCAGATGCGCACCCACACCTGCGGCGAACTGCGGATGGAGCACGTTGGCCAGCGGGTCAAGCTGGTGGGCTGGATGGAGAACGTCCGGGAGGTGGGCCAGAACTTCGCCTTCGTCATCCTCCGGGACTTCTACGGGACCACCCAGGTGGTCGTGGAGACCGAGGACATGATGACTGTCGTCAAGGGGATCAACAAGGAGTCCACCATCTCGGTGGAGGGGGTCGTCCGGGAGCGGGACAGCAAAAATCCCAGGCTGCCCACCGGCGACATCGAGATCTCCCCGGAAAAGATCGAGGTGCTGGGCCGCTGCCGGTATAACGAACTGCCCTTCCAGATCAACCGCAGCCGGGAGGCCGACGAGTCCATCCGGCTGAAATACCGCTATCTGGACCTGCGCAACCCGGAGGTGAAGCGGAACATCGTCCTGCGCTCCCAGGTGGTGGCCGCCCTCCGCGCCGCCATGATCGGCGAGGGCTTTTTGGAGATCACCACCCCCATCCTCACCGCCTCCTCCCCGGAGGGGGCCCGGGACTACCTGGTGCCCTCCCGGAAGCACCCCGGCAAGTTCTACGCCCTGCCCCAGGCCCCCCAGCAGTTCAAGCAGTTGCTGATGACCTCCGGCTTCGACCGCTATTTCCAGATCGCCCCCTGCTTCCGGGACGAGGACGCCCGGGGGGACCGCTCCCCCGGCGAGTTCTATCAGCTGGACATGGAGATGGCCTTTGCCGACCAGGAGGACGTGCTGGGCGTGCTGGAGCGGGTGCTGCCGCCCGTGTTTGAGAAGTTCGGCAAGTACGGCCGGGTGTCCCAGGCCCCCTTCCGGCGCATCCGCTACAACGACGCCCTGGAGAAGTACGGCACCGACAAGCCTGACCTCCGCATCGACCTGGAGATCCGGGACGCCACGGAGCTCCTGTCCGACATCTGTTTCAACCCCTTCGCGGGCCAGACCGTCAAGGCCGTCGTGGTGACGGACTTCACCGCCACCCGCAAGCAGATCGACAAGCTGTGCGCCGACGTGGAGGTCCAGGCGGGCCAGAAGCCCTACTGGTTCCGCTATGACGAGAACGGCGAGATCGTGGGCGGCATCGCCAAGTTCGTGCAGCCCGTCAAGGAGCGGGTGGTGGAGGCGCTGGGCCTGACGCCCGGGTGCTTCGTGGGCCTCTCCGCCGGAAAGCTCAGCGCCGCCCAGAAGACAGCCGGCGTCCTGCGCTCCAAGCTGGGCCTGCTCTGCCCCAACCACATGGACAAGGAGCAGTACGCCTTCTGCTGGATCGTGGACTTCCCCATGTACGAGATCGGCGAGGAGTCCGGGGAGCTGGAGTTCTGCCACAACCCCTTCTCCATGCCCAACGGCGGGCTGGAGACGCTGAAAAAGGCGGCGGCCGGGGAGATCGACCCCCTGACCATCACCGCCTACCAGTATGACCTGGTCATCAACGGCTACGAAAGCGCCTCCGGCGCGGTGCGCAACCACGACCCGGAGATCATGGTGGAGGCCTTCAAGCTGGTCCGCCTGGGCGAGGACGACGTGAAGGCCAAGTTCCCCGCCATGTACAACGCCTTCTGCTACGGGGCGCCCCCCCACGCCGGCGCGGCGCCGGGGGTGGACCGGATCATCATGCTGCTCACCGGGGAGGAGCTGATCCGGGAGGTCATCGCCTTCCCCATGAACAAGTCCGCCCAGGACGTGATGATGGGCGCGCCCGGCGCGGTCACCGACAAGCAGCTGAAGGAGCTGTCCATCGCGGTGACCGCGCAGGAGGATGAGGTATAATTATTAAATAGGGAAAATCCCCCGTCATTTGCTTCGCAAATGCCACCTCCCTACCCCTTCTGTCCCTTCGGGACATCTCCCCCTGACAGGGGGAGTCGGCCTTTTGTGAAAGGGGGCTTGGTGCATACTTGCGACTGTTACGATAGAAGTACCAAGGCTCCTTCTTCAGAAGGAGCTGGCAGCCCGCAGGGCTGACTGAGGATGTTACCCTAATATAGAAGGGCGCCGGCAATCGCCGGCGCCCTTCTTGCGCGGATCGGTGTGTAATTACGCTTCCTCTTCCTCGACCACCACAGGGGCGTCGGGGGCGTTCCTGCCCACGGACTCGATGCCGTTCAGGGCGCTGGCCTTAGCCTTGTAGCCCTCGCTGCGGCCGATGTTCTCGCCGTTGCTGGCCTTCAGGCGGAAGCGGTACTCGCCGGCCTTGTCCTGATACAGCTCATACTTGGGGTGGGTCAGGGTCTCATAGCCCTCCTTGGTCTGGTCCTCCACATGGACGTTGGCGTTCTTGGCCACCGAGGCGCAGCCGCCCTTGGCGGCGTCCACAGAGGAATAGGTCTCGCCGCCGGAGAGGATGACCTCGCCGTTGCCGGCCTTCAGGTTGAAGACGTACTGACCGTTGCTGGACGCTTTGATCTCGAACTTGCCCATGATGTTCTCCTTCTTTCTTCCTGTTTCTTTTATTTTTGTTTATCCGCCTATGCGGTTGGAAACTAACCGTTAATCTGTTATCAAAAAACAAAAAAGCATTTAATCGATAAGTCTTGTAATACCCATAACTTTTTTGTTTTCTTCTATATCCTTTTCATCTGCCGGAGATGCAACAAAAATAACATACTTGTACCCGTTATATTTATAGTAATAATGCCTATGTATTCTTGCAATATTTACCTCTTCTGTCACCTTATAAGGTTCCCCAAGTTCTGTGTAATACAAGTCTGCCGCATTCATCCCCACATAAGGAAAGGTGCCTTTTAACTCTTGCCGTCTAAGAACACCGTATTGATCGTTTACTTCTTTTATAAACGAAATAATCTCGTCCTCAAATCCCACAGTATCTGATTTATACACACGGGACAGCAAATCTTGACATCTTTTCAGCGCCTTTATATCTGCTGGATCATACTGTAGTCGAGCGTCGACATAGTTACGCATAGATGAAGGACATACTTCCCACGACACATCTTTCAGTAAATCTTTTGCTTCTTCCCATTCCTGTTTCTTTATACATTCAAGCGCTTGGTTGTACAATTCGACACTCTGTTGATATGCTAATTGCTTCTGGTTTTCAGAATACTGAATATAACAGTTTCTTGCTATAATGATTGCGATAGCAACTACGATAAAAACACAAAGAACAATAAATTTTCTGGGTACTTTTTTGTTATTCATTATTTTTCCCAGCCAGACTTTCTATCAAGAAAACTTTGTACCGCCTTTTCACATGTACGATAGTTTTCGCACATGCCGGCCTCACAGTCAAAACTAAATGCTTCTACCATCGGCCTTTTCCCTCTGTCTCCAAATGGAACTATTTCAACCTTAAAAGAAATCTGACGCTCCTTTTTCTCTTTCTTGCAACGAATAGTTACTCTTTCTTTATCAGATTGGATAGCCATAAGTTTATTACTCACTTTCGTTGTTTTAAGCTTTGCCACTCAGCCACGGCCATCTCATCGCAGCGGTTGTTGTGCGGGTTCTCCGCATGGCCCTTGACCCAGTGGAGGCGCACCGTGTGCCGCTCGCACAGCTCCAGCAGCCGCTCCCACAGGTCCGGGTTCAGCGCGGGCTTTTTGTCCCCCTTCACCCAGCCTCTGGCCCGCCAGCTTTTGGCCCAGCCCTTGTCCAGCGCGTCGATGACATACTTGGAGTCGGACCACAGGTCCACCACACAGGGCTCGGTGAGGGCCTCCAGCCCCCGGATGACGGCGGTGAGCTCCATGCGGTTGTTGGTGGTGGACGCCTCCCCGCCGGAGAGCTCCTTTTTGTGGCGGCCGTACATCAGGATGGCCCCCCAGCCGCCGGGGCCGGGGTTGCCGGAACAGGCGCCGTCGGTGTATAGAGTGACAGTTTTCATTGGCTCGTTCCTTTTGAAAATTCTCCATCTCCAAGGGTACATGAAACTTGCCAAAATGTCAAATACTTCTTGCGCGCTTTTTCTAAATGATAGATGAAACCGGGTATTGAATATGCCATATGCCGCGGCGGCAAAGGCCGGCGTCAACAGCCAGAGCACAATCACCGCCGCAATTTTCTTCAACGCTTCCACAATACCACCTCACAGGTGGTATTTTACTACATATTAACCCAGTTTACAAACATATCGTTTGTATTTTAAATCATCCTATTTGAATACCTCCCGTTCAATTCCGTTTACAATAGTACGGGAGTGATTTTATGGACATCAATCACTACGGAACATGGGTAAAAATAGGACTGAATATCCTGTACTACCGAAAGGAACAGCGTTTGACTCAGGCGCAGTTATCTGAAATGGTGGGCACGGGTATCAGTATGCAGTATTTACAGCGCATTGAGACGGGAAATACCTCATGCAGTCTGGATATTCTGATCGACATTGCCGATGCGCTGAATATACCACTTTACAAGTTATTTGAATTCAAAGAATGAGCGCGGCCACGCTTGTGGCCGCGCCCTTTTTGTGTTTTCACGGGTCCCGCAAAATCTCTTTTCGCTTCTCCCGGTACTCCTCGTCGTCGATGAGGCCGGCCTCCCTCAGGGTCTCCAGCTGTTCCAGCCGTTTCTGCGGCGTGTGGCCGTAGGAGACCTCGGTGATGTGCTCATGGTCGGCGGCCCCGGGGTCGAAGGAGGGGTCCGGCCGGGAGAAGGCCGGTCCCTCGTCCTCGACGGTGATGTCCGGGCCCATATACTTTTTCCCGAACGCCTGGAAGGCGTTGAAAACCGTGATGGCGATGGCGGCGACGGTCCACAGCAGCCCGAAGACGCCGAACACCGGGATGGCCACCAGCAGGCCGATCAGGATAAAGACGCAGCCCCAGACCACACTGAACACGCCGACGGTCTTGTTGGGCCGGTACTTGATGTGGCGTTTCATGGCAATCACTCCTCAGCGGGTGTCTCCGGGGCCTCAGCGGCGGCGCTGTCCGCCTGGTCCTCCCGGTCGGCCAGGGCGATGGCGATGACCCGGTCGCCCTCCTCCTTGAAGCGCATGACGATGACGCCCTGGGCCGCCCGGCCGGTGAGCCGGACGCCGTCCGCGGGGGTGCGGATCAGGGTTCCGGACTGGGTGACCAGCAGCAGGTCCTCCCCGCCGGTGACCACCTTGACCCCCACCACCTTGCCGGTCCGCTCGGTGATCTGGTAGTTCTTAATGCCCAGGCCGCCCCGGTTGGTGACGCGGTAGTCCGCCACGGGGGAGCGCTTGCCGAAGCCGTTCTCGGTGACGGTGAGCACCGTGCGGTCGGGCCAGGCCCGGGCGGCGCCCACCACATAGTCGCCCTCCCGGAGGGTGATGCCGCGCACGCCCATGGCCTCCCGGCCCATGGAGCGGACCCGGTCCTCCGGGAAGCGGACGGCCATGCCGTCGTGGGTGGCGATGAGCAGATCCATACTGCCGTCGGTCTCCTTGACGGTGATGAGCTCGTCCCCCTCCTCCAGGGTGATGACCCGGAGGCCGTTGTTGCGGAGGTTTTTCAGCCTGGCGGCGTCCATCCGCTTCACCGTGCCGTTGCGGGTGAACATGGTGAGGTACCGGTCTCCCTCGGTGGTGATGTCCCGGGTGTGGAGCATGACGGAGACCTTCTCCCCCGGCTCCACCTGGAGCACGTTGACGATGTTGGTCCCTCTGGCGGTGCGGCCCGCCTCGGGGATCTGGTAGCCCTTCTTGCGGAACACCCGGCCCTTGTCGGTGAAAAACAGGATATAGTCGTGGGTGGAGGCGGTGAACACGTCGGTGACGTAGTCCTCCTCCCGGGTGGCCATACCCTTGCGGCCCATGCCACCCTTCCCCTGGGCGGCGTACTCGCTGGCGCTGGTGCGCTTGATGTAGCCGCCGGCGGTCATGGTGAACACCGACTGCTCCTCGGCGATGAGGTCCTCGATGTCCAGGTCGTTCTCCACCACGCCGATCTCGGTGCGGCGCTCGTCCCCATACTTGTCCCGGATCTCGATGAGCTCGTCCTTGAGGACCTGGCGGAGCAGGGCTTCGTCGGCCAGGAGGCGCTCGTAGTAGGCGATCTTCTCCTCCAGCTCCTTGTACTCCGCCTCCAGCTTCTCCCGGTTCAGGCCCTGGAGGGCGATGAGCCGCATATCGCAGATGGCCTGGGCCTGTACGTCGTCCAGGCTGAACCGCTCCATCAGGCGCTGCTTGGCGTTGTCGTAGCTGGTGCGGATGATGTGGATGACCTCGTCGATGTTGTCCTGGGCGATGAGCAGGCCCTCCAACAGGTGGGCCCGCTCCCGGGCCTTGCGGAGGTCATAGCGGGTGCGGCGGATGAGCACGTCCTCCTGGTGGGCGATATACTCGTCCAAGATCTGGCGGAGGGTGAGGATCTTAGGCTGCTGCTGGTCGTTGACCAGGGCCAGCAGGATGATGGAGAAGTTGGACTGGAGGGCCGTCTGGGCGTAGAGCCGGTTGAGGACCACCTGTGGGTTGGCGTCCTTTTTCAGTTCGATGACGATGCGCATACCGTTGCGGTCGGTCTCGTCCCGCAGGTCGGAGATGCCCTCCAGACGCTTGTCCTTCACCTGTTCGGCGATGTTCTTGATGAGCTGGCGCTTGTTCACCTGGTAGGGCAGCTCAGACACGATGATGCGCACCCGGTCCTTGCCGTGCTCCTCAAAATCGGCCCGGGCCCGGACCACCACCTTGCCCCGGCCGGTGGCGTAGGCCGCCCGGATGCCAGACCGGCCCATGATGATGCCGCGGGTGGGAAAGTCGGGGCCCTTGATGTGCTCCATCAGGTCGTCCAGGGTGGCGTTCTCGTTGTCCAGGACGCAGACGGTGGCGTCGATGACCTCCCGGAGGTTGTGGGGCGGGATGTTGGTGGCCATGCCCACGGCGATGCCGCTGGAGCCGTTCACCAGCAGGTTGGGGAACCGGGAGGGCAGGACCCGGGGCTCCTGGCGGGACTCGTCGAAGTTGGGCTGCCAGTCCACCGTCTCCTTGTCGATGTCCCGGAGCATCTCGTTCGCGATCCTGGCCAGACGGGCCTCGGTATAGCGGTAGGCCGCCGGGGGGTCGCCGTCCACCGAGCCGAAGTTGCCGTGGCCGTCCACCAGCATATAACGCATGGAGAAGTTCTGGGCCAGGCGGACCAGGGCGTCATAAACAGACGCGTCCCCGTGGGGGTGGTACTTGCCCAGCACGTCGCCCACGCAGGTGGCCGACTTCTTGAAGGGCTTATCCGAGGTGAGGCCGCTCTCGTACATGGTGTAGAGGATGCGGCGGTGGACGGGCTTCAATCCGTCCCGCACGTCGGGGAGCGCCCGCCCCACGATGACGGACATGGCGTATTCGATGTAGGACTTCTCCATCTCCCCCACCAGCTCGGATTCGGTGATGACCTGGTTGGGAAAGGCGATATCCTCGGGCTTGTAGTCTCTGTTGTGTGCCATACGGTTACCTCGTCAATAGTCCAGATTGGCGGCGTCGGCGTTGCGGGCGTTCTGCTCGATCCACGCCTTTCTCGGCTCCACCTGCTCCCCCATGAGGACGGTGAAGATCTGGTCGGCGGCCACCGCGTCCTCCAGGGTGATCCGGCGGAGGGACCGGCGCTCCGGGTCCATGGTGGTCTCCCACAGCTCGTGGGGGTCCATCTCGCCCAGGCCCTTGAAGCGGTTGATGTCCACCTTTACGTTGGGGTTGCCGCCCCGCATCTCGGCGCTGATCCGGTCCCGCTCCGCCTCGGAGTAGGCCACCCGGACCGTCTTGCCCCTTGTCAGCTTGAACAGGGGGGGCACGGCGGAGTAGACGTAGCCCTTCTCGATGAGGGGGCGCATATAGCGGAAGAAGAAGGTCAGGAGCAAAGTGCGGATGTGGGCGCCGTCCACGTCGGCATCGGCCATGATGATGATTTTGTGGTAACGGAGCTTGTCGATGTTGAACTCGTCCCCGATGCCGGCCCCCAGGGCCACGATCATGGGGTAGAGCTTGTCGTTGCCGTAGATCTTATCGGCGCGGGCCTTCTCCACGTTGAGCATCTTGCCCCACATGGCCAAAATTGCCTGGAACCGGCTGTCCCGGCCCTGGATGGCCGAGCCGGCGGCAGAGTCGCCCTCGACGATGTAGATCTCACAGAGGGAGGGGTCCCGCTCGTTGCAGTCCTGGAGCTTGTCGGGCATCTGGCCGCCCTCCAGCCCGGTCTTGCGGCGGACGGACTCCCTCGCCTTCCGGGCGGCCTCCCGTGCCCGGGAGGCCATCAGGGCCTTGTCCAGGATGGCCTTGCCCACGGCGGGGTTTTCCTCCAGGAACTGCCCCAGCTTGTCGGATACCACATTGGACACCAGGGTCCTGATCTCGCTGTTGCCCAGCTTGGCCTTGGTCTGTCCCTCGAACTGGGCCTCGGTGAGCTTCACCGAGATGACGCAGGTGAGGCCCTCCCGGCAGTCGTCGCCGGAGACCTTTTCCTCGTCCTTCAGGATCTTCATCTTCTTCCCATAGGCGTTGAGCACACTGGTCAGGGCCCGCTTGAAGCCCTCCTCGTGCATACCGCCCTCGGGGGTGTGGACGTTGTTGGCGAAGGACACCGTGATCTCGTTATAGCTGTCCTCGCTGTACTGCATGGCGATTTCCGCCATAGAGTCGTCCTTGGAGCCGGTCATGTAGATGACCTGCTCGTGCAGCGGGGTCTTGTTGCGGTTGATGAAGGTGACGAACTCCCGGATGCCGCCGTCGTACCGCATGGACTCCTCCTGCTCCATCCCGGGGCGGCGGTCCGCCATGTCGATGCGGACCCCGGCGTTGAGGAACGCCTGCTCCCGCATCCGGCGGTGGAGGGTCTCATAGTCGTACTCGGTGGTCTCGAACATCTCCGGGTCGGGCTTGAACACCACCTCGGTGCCGGTGTGATCGGTGGTGCCCACGATCTTCATTTCCTGGGTGATATTGCCCCGGGAGAACTTCATCTCGTAGATCTGGCCGTTCTTGTGGACCCGGACCTCCAGCCACTCGCTGAGGGCGTTGACCACGGAGGCGCCCACCCCGTGAAGGCCGCCGGACACCTTGTAGCCGCCGCCGCCGAACTTGCCGCCGGCGTGGAGGACGGTGTACACCACCTCCAGGGCGGGCCGGCCGGT
>CANRFU010000025.1 GCA_947629975.1 uncultured Oscillospiraceae bacterium
GAAAACAGAAAATTTTGCGGCTTCTGTTTTCATCTCTATTTGTGCCGGCGCCGCACCGGCATGGTGATTATTATGGACATCGCCATCTGCACCTTGGGCTGCAAGGTGAACCAGTACGAGACCCAGGCCATGGAGCGGGAGCTGCTCCGCCGGGGGCACCGGCTGGTGGACTTCGGCGGCCCCGCCGACGCGTACATCGTGAACACCTGCACCGTCACCGCCGTCAGCGACAAGAAGTGCCGCAACCTCATCCGCCGGGCCCGGAAGCTGGCCCCGGAGGGGGTGGTGGCCGTGTGCGGCTGCTACGCCCAAACCGACCCCGCCGCCGTGGCCGCCCTGGGGGTGGACCTGGTGGCCGGCTCGGCGGGCCGGATAGATTTCCTGGACCGGCTGGAGGAACAGCTCCGGGCCCGGGCCCCCCAGGTGGTAGCGGTGGACGACGCCATGAGGCGCCGCGCCTTCGAGCGCCTCCCCGCCGGCGGCCTCGCTGAGCGGACCCGGGCCATGCTCAAGGTGGAGGACGGCTGCGTCAACTTCTGCTCCTACTGCGTCATCCCCTACGCCCGGGGGCCGGTGCGTTCCCTGCCCTTGGACGAGGCCGTGGAGCAGGTGAGATCCCTGGCCGGCCGGGGCTACCGGGAGGTGGTCCTCACCGGCATCGAGATCTCCTCATGGGGGCGGGACCTGCCGGGAAAACCGGAGCTCATCGACCTGATCGAGGCCCTATGCGCCGCCGGGCCCGACCTGCGGGTGCGGCTGGGCTCCCTGGAGCCCCGGACGGTGACGGAGGAGTTCTGCCGCCGGGCGGCGGCCCTGCCCAATCTCTGCCCCCACTTCCACCTGTCCCTCCAGTCCGGGTGCGACGCCACCCTGAAGCGGATGAACCGCAAGTACGATACCGCGCGGTATTATCAGTCCATGAAATTACTGAGAGGCTCCTTCCGAAACCCCGGCATCACCACCGACCTCATCACCGGCTTCCCAGGCGAGACGGAGGAGGAGTTCGCCCAGACGCTGGCGTTTATTCAGAAGTGCGCCTTCTCCGCCATGCACGTGTTCCCCTACTCCCGCCGCCCCGGTACCCCCGCCGCCGCCATGCCGGACCAGGTGTCCAAGGAGGTCAAAGAGGCCCGGGCGGGCCGGGCCATCGCCCTGGCGGCGGAGATGGAACAGCGCTGGCTGGAGGGCCAGACCGGCTCCGTCCTGCCGGTGCTGTTTGAGGAGGAGAAGGGCGGCCTCTGGCGGGGCCACGCCCCCAACTACGCCGAGGTCCGCGTCCACGGTGAAGATCTGCACAACCGGCTGCGGCAGGTGCTCATCGAAGGGGCGGAGGCCGGGGCCCTCATCGGGCGGCTCCTGTAATCCTTGCCAAACGGGATGAATCGTGCTAAACTGGTCCCGATCAACATACAGATAGGGGGATCCCCATGCCGTCCTTACGCCTTACCGACGCGGTGCCCACGGTGGACCCGGAGCAGATCATAGATCAGATCAAAAACATCACCGCCAACAGCGTCTTCGCGGCGGTGGCCACCGCCGTGGTGTCCTTCCTGGTGGTCAGGGTGCTGCTGTCCTTCCTGGACCGGGCCCTGTCCCGCACCAAAATAGAAGCCCCGCTCCGCAAGCTGATCCACACCCTGCTCCGGGCGGGGATGATCTTCCTGGCCCTCATCCTGGTGCTCCGCGCCCTGGGGATCGACGTCACCTCCCTGGTGGCGGTGCTGTCGGTCATCGGCCTGGCCTTCTCCCTGGCCATGCAGAACTTCCTGTCCAATGTGGCCGGCGGGATGCAGATCTTTGCCTCCCAGCCCTTCAAGCTTGACGACTGGGTGGAGATCGGCGACGTGGTGGGCCGCGTGTCCGGAATCGATATGTTCTACACCAAGATCAACACCCTGGACAACCGGGTGGTCAACCTGCCCAACAGCGTCATCGTCACCCAGACCATCTACAACCGCAACACCGAACCCTACCGCCAGCTGGAGTTCAAGCCCACCACCTCTTACGACGCCCCCGTGCAGTTGGTGATGGACACCCTGCGGGCCATCGCCTGCGGCGACCCCAGAGTGCTCACCGACCGGGGCATCACCGTCCATGTGTCCAAGTACGGGGACAGCGCCATCGAGTATGTGCTGCGCATGTGGTGCAAAAACGAGGACTACTGGGACATCTACTTCGACGTGATGGACACCCTCAAGCCCACCTTCGACGCGGCGGGCATCGAGATCACCTATCCCCACCTCAACGTCCATATCGCGGACAACGCCGCCCCCAACCTCACCGTTCCCGCCCCAAAAGAGGAACCCTGATACAGGCCGTTATCTAAGGAGGAATCGCTATGTACGAGAAATGCCCCAACGCCGCCAGGGGCCTGAAGTGGCTGTTCATCGCCCAGATCCTGACCCTGATCTCCGCCCCGCTGATGGCCATTGCCATCGGCAGCCTCACCGCCCTGGCCGCCACCGTGCTGAACCTGGTGGGGCTGTACACCGCCACCCATGACGACGCCGGCTACTTCCCCGCCCTCTACGCGGAGATCGCCAGCCTGGTCATCAGCGTCCTCAGCGGCTCCTTCGTCCAGCGGGGCAGCGTCGCGTACTCGCTGCTGTCCGTGGTCTCCGTGGTGCTGAGCCTGTTCATCGTGTACCGGGTGATCACCACCACCCTCAACCTCCTGGACGGCCGGGATGGGACCCTGGCCCTGCGCGGGAGCTATGTCATCAATATCTACGTGATCTGCACCCTGGTGGCCATCGTCTGCATGGTGCTGATCCTTATCCCCCTCGTGGACCTCCTGGCCGCCGTGGTCAGCATCGTGGCCGCCATCGCCATGGTGGTGGGGTACGTCTTCTACCTCCTGTTCCTGCACGGAGCCTCCAAGGCCCTGGCGTGAACCCAGCCCATAAAGGGAGGGCCGTCCACTGGATGTGGACGGCCCCCTCATATTATCCGCGCGCCGGCCCAGGTCTGCTCCGCCGGCCTTGCCAGCCCGTGGAGGAAGCTGCCGTCGGCGGCCTGGACCTGCCCTCCGATCACCCGGTTCCGGTAGATGAGCAGAGCGGCCTGCACCCCTGTCTCCCCGGTGGGGTAATTCTCGATCTCATAGGTGTAGCGCTTCACCCGCTCCCCGCAGTACCGGGTCAGGTCGAACCCCTGCTCCCGCTGGAGGTCCAGATAGCCGGCGTAGCTGTCATCAAAGGTCTCCGGAACGAGCAGCTCCTCGGTGGCGATGGGCGACGGGGACACCTGCCAGCCCAGCCCTGCCAGATACTCCACCCGCTCGTCGTTGCCCCGGATCCCCTTTACCTCCGCGGAGGCCGCCGCCGCCCGGCCGCTCAGGGTCATCGCCGTCCCGGCGATGGCCGCCATCAGGCTGAACAGGACGGCCGCCGTCCCCGCGATGAGCCGTCTCTTTGGTATCCGCGCCGTGATGATGAACATTGCTACCACTCCCATCAAATCTGAAACTCCCACTGAGACTCTATGTTCTCTCCCCGCGGGATATGTTAGAATCTATCGAGGTGATCCCATGGAGCGTCTGGACAAGCGGCTGGCCGCCACAGGCAGATGGAGCCGGACCGAGGCCAAAGCCCTCATCAGAGGGGGCCGGGTAACGGTGGACGGGACCGTCTGCCGCGCCCCGGAGGAAAAGGTGCCCGAGAGCGCCCCGGTGGCGGTGGACGGGGTCCCCATCCCCGGCGCGGGGCCGGTGTACCTGATGCTCAACAAGCCCGCCGGGGTGGTCTCCTCCACCGACGACCCCCGGGAGGCCACCGTGCTCTCCCTGCTGCCGGAGGAATACCGGAGGCGGGGCCTCTTTCCCGCCGGCCGGCTGGACAAGGACGCGGAGGGCCTGCTCCTCCTCACCGACGACGGGCCCCTGGCCCACCGGCTGCTCTCCCCCAGATACCATGTAGACAAGGTCTACTACGTGGAGGTGGACGGCGCGCTGGACGACGCCGACGCGGCCGCCCTGGCGGAGGGGCTCGTCCTGGGGGACGGGACCGCCTGCCTCCCCGCCCGCCTGGAGGTCCTGGAGGGCGGGCGGAGCGCGCATATCACCCTGCAGGAGGGGAAGTACCACCAGGTCAAGCGGATGCTGGCCAGCCGCGGAAAGCCGGTGGTCTATCTGAAGCGGATCGCTTTCGGACCGCTGATTTTGGATCCGGAACTTCCAAAAGGTGGTTGGAGAGCACTAAATTTACCAGAAATCGAGGCCCTTTTCCGTCATTGAGACGAATTTTTTGCAAAAATCCATAAAAAACTTTCAAAGAAACTGTTGAAATCGGCAAAGAAACCCGGTATAATGGGCGTGCTGACTGCTCTACCATCATGCGTGTTTGCGGCTGCCGAGCCAGAGCCGCGGAGAAAGGAGTAAACACTATGTCCAGCCGGATCTTTCAAAGTATCGTCCTTCAGATGAAGGACTGCTCTGACCGCGCCGTAGGCGTCATCGATGAGCAGGGCACCGTGGTAGCCTGCAACGAGCTGGCCTCCATCGGGGAAAAATGGAGCCATGTGCCCGCCCTGCTGGCCGCCGATCAGGACGCCGTTCTGGTGAGCGGCGGATATACCTTCAAGGCCCTGCCCGGATGGAACGGACAGTTCGACTACGCCGCCTTCACCAAGGGGGAGGACGAACAGGCCGCCCTCATGTGCTCCATGGCGGTCATCGCCCTGACCGGCGCCAAGACCTATTACGAGGAGAAGCACAACAAGGCCACCTTCGTGAAGAACATCCTGTGCGACAACATCCTGCTGGGCGACATCTATATCCGCGCCAAGGAACTGCATTTCGTCTCCGAGGCGCCCCGGGCCGTCATCCTGGTCCGCCAGCTGGGCACCCCCGACGTGGCCGCGGTGGACGTGATCTCCTCCCTCTACCCCGACCGGCAGAGCGACTTCGTGCTGTCCATCAGCGAGACCGACGTGACCCTGGTGAAGCAGCTGGGCGACAACGCCGACATCCGGGAGGTCCAGAAGATCGCCCAGAACGTGCAGGACGCCCTGAGCCGGGAGCTGGGCCTCAAGACCGTGGTGGGCGTGGGCACCATCGTGGGCCACATCCGGGATCTGGCCCGGGCCTACAAGGAGGCCCAGGTGGCCATCGACGTGGGCAAGGTGTTCGAGACCGAGCGCTCCATCATCAGCTATGAGAACCTGGGCATCGGCCGGCTGATCTATCAGCTGCCCACCACCCTGTGCGAGATGTTCCTCCGGGAGGTGTTCAAGAAGAACCCCATCGACGCGCTGGACCAGGAGACCCTGTTCACCATCAACAAGTTCTTCGAGAACAACCTGAACGTGTCCGAGACCGCCCGGAAGCTGTTTGTCCACCGCAACACCCTGGTCTACCGGCTGGAGAAGATCAAAAAGCTCACCGGCCTGGACCTGAGGGAGTTCGACGATGCCATCACCTTCAAAGTGGCCCTGATGGTCAAGAAGTACCTGGTGTCCCGGGGCATCGAGTCCTGACCGGCATCCCCGCCTTTTCCCGGCCGCGGAGCGTCTCTCCGCGGCCGGTTTCCTTTGCCCCGCGGCCCGGGATCCCCGTCCCTCCCGCCGCCCGGTTTCCCAAAAAGTTTACATAAAGTTTGTATTTTCCACGGACGGACCTGGGCGGGTCCTGTTGACAGAACGGGAAACAACAGATATAATGTATAAGCGCTAATTTGATTACAAAGCGGTTACAAAAGTTACACGCAGTGGGAGCATCCGGTATGATCCGATTGATCGACGTATATAAAGAATATGACAATGGCAGCAAGGCCCTGAAGGGCGTCAACCTGAGGATCGACGACGGGGAGTTCGTCTTCCTGGTGGGCCCGTCCGGCTCCGGCAAATCCACCATCGTCAAGCTCATCACCGCTGAGGAGTCCGCCACCGAGGGCCGGGTCATCGTCAACGGGTACAACCTGAACAACATCCGCCGCTGGCAGATCCCCTTCATGCGGCGCACCCTGGGCGTGGTGTTCCAGGACTTCCGGCTCATCGAAAAGAAGACGGTGCGCCAGAACCTGGAGTTCGCCATGCGGGTCATCGGCGCCGGCCGCAGGGAGATGGACAAGCGCATCCCCTATGTGCTGGAGCTGGTGGGCCTGGGCGGCAAAGCCGACGCCTTCCCCAACCAGCTGTCCGGCGGCGAACAGCAGCGGGCCGCCGTGGCCCGCGCCCTGGTGAACAACCCGGCCATGATCATCGCCGACGAGCCCACCGGCAACCTGGACCCGGCCCGCTCCCTGGAGATCATGACCCTGCTGGAGCGCATCAACGCCCTGGGCACCACCATGCTGGTGGTCACCCACGAGCGGGAACTGGTCAACCGCTTCTCCAAGCGGGTGGTGTCCATCAAAGACGGGAACCTGGCGCAAGACGTGCAGAAGGGCGGATATCAGCTATGAGGAAACGCGGCTTCAATCTGGGCTATTTCCTCTCAGAGGGTTTTCACAGCATCTTTTCCCACGGCCTCATGTCCTTCGCTGCCGTGTGCATGATCGTGGCCTGCCTCATCATCATGGGGTCCTTCTCCCTGCTGGCGGTGAACGCCGACCAGATGCTCACCAAGGAAGAGGAGAAAAACGAGTTCTTCGCCTACATCGACGAAAGTTGCGGCGAGGAGGATATCTCCCGGCTCACCGAACAGGTGAGGGCCCTGCCCAACGTGGCGTCGGTGGCGTTCACCTCCAAGGAGGAGGCCCACGACGCCTGGGTGGAGAGCCATCCCGGCGGTGTCGAACTGCCCGTCAACGTGTTCCGCGACCGGCTGGTCATCCATGTGAACAGCCTGGAGCAGTTTACCGACACGGTGACCGCCGTGACCTCCCTGTCCGGCGTGGCCGACTACTCCGCCCACTCCGAGCTGGCCGAGGGCTTTGTGCTGGTGCGCCACGCCGCCACCATCCTGGCCACGGTGCTGGTGGCCATCCTGGCCGCCGTCTCCCTGTTCATCATCGCCAACACCATCCGCCTGGCGGCCTTCACCCGCCGGGAGGAGATCGGCATCATGAAGATATGCGGCGCCACAGACAGCTTCGTCCGCTGGCCCTTCATCTTCGAGGGGCTGATCCTGGGGCTGGCCGGCGCGGTCATCGCCTTCCTGCTCCAGTGGGGGATCTACACTGCCGTCATGAACGCCCTGGCGGACAGCGGCGTGCTCACCCTGTTCGAAATGGTGCCCTTCACCGCCATGTGGCTCCCCGTGCTGGGGATGTTCCTGCTGGCCGGCGCCCTCATCGGCACGGTGGGGTCCGGTTTCGCCATCGGCCGGTTCCTGCGCGTCTAATCCGCCCCGGGAGGTCATAAGTTATGAAGAAAACTCTTCAGCGCGCCCTGGTGATCCTGCTGGCCCTGGCCATGCTCCTCACCGTGCTCCTGCCCGCCGTAAGCATCTTCGCGCAGGCGTCCACCGTCACCCAGGAGGACATCAACGACCTCAAGGACCAGCTGGACGACATCTCCGACCGCAAGCAGGAGGTCCAGGAAAAGCTGGCCTCCATCCGGGAGGACAAGGCCAAGGCCAAGGAGGCCCTGGATCTGGTCAACGATCAGGTGCTGCTCACCGAACAGCAGATCTCCGCCATCCAGAGCCTGATCGACGCCACCCAGGCCCAGATCGACGAGAGCCAGGCTCTCCTGGACCAGTACGACGCCGACATCACCGCCAAAGAGGCGGAGATCGCCGACCTGGAGCGGCAGGAACAGGAGCAGCTTGAGGAGTACTACACCCAGGTCCGCTGGATGGATGAGCACGGCTCCATCTCCTACCTGTCCATCCTGTTCCAGGCATCCTCCTTTTCCGAGCTGTTGGACTACATCACCGTCATCGGGGACCTGATCGCGTATAACGACAGGATCGTCACGCAGCTCCAGGAGACCCAGACCGCCCTGGCCGAGGCCCGGGACCAGGTCCAGGCCGTCCGGGACCAGCAGGCCCAGGTCCAGGCCCAGCTGGAGGCGCAGAAGGCCCAACAGCAGGCCCAGATGGACCAGTTGGAGGCTCAGAAGGCCCAGCTTGAAAAGGACCGGGCGGAGGCCGCCGCCCTGATGGATCAGATCGCCGCCTCCGAGAGCGAGGCCGCCGAGGAGGCCAGAAAGCTGGCCGCGGCGGAGGCCGAGGTCCAGCAGGCGCTGAAAAACGCGGAGCGGAAATATGCCGAGCAGCTGGCGGCCCTCAACGGCAACGCCAACACCGGCGAGTGGTACTGGCCCCTGCCGGGCAAGACCAAGATCTCCTCCCTGTTCGGCGGACGGTACCTGTTCGGCCGCTGGGAGAGCCACACCGGCACCGATATCCCCGCCGCCGGGGGCACCCCCATCCACGCCGCGAAGGACGGCGTCGTCACCTACGTCAGCCCCAACAAGAACACCTCTTACGGCTGGTACTGCATGATCTCCCACGGAAACGGATACGTCACCCTCTACGCCCACCAGTGTCAGCGCCCCATCGTGTCCGAAGGGCAGTCGGTCTCCAAGGGCCAGGTGATCGGTTACGTGGGCACCACCGGCAACTCCACCGGCAACCACCTGCACTTTGAGCTGCGCATCAACGGCGTCCGCAGCGACATTCTGAAGCTCTATCCCGGAATGAAATTCACCGGCTACGGGACCAGCTGGTACGGCGCCAACTATCCATCCGGCATGAGATAACGTTCCTGGGGCGCGGGAGGCAGTCCCGCGCCCCTTTCATTCCGCACAAGGAGGCTCCCCCATGGAAGAACAGGCCGTCCAAACCGTGAAAAAGCGCCGGAGATTCCCCGGCTGGGCGAAGATCGTCCTCACCGCCCTGCTGACGCTGCTCCTCTCCACCGGGCTGTGGTGCCTGGCGCTGGGCGGGAACGGCCTGGCCATGGTGGAGACCTTCCTGCTGGCCAGATTCGCCTTTGTGGAGGCCGACGCCGACCTGCACACCGCCGTGGACAAGGGGCTGGACGCCTTTGTGAACGGGCTGGGGGACCGGTGGTCCTACTACCTGACGGAGGAGCAGTACCGCCAGGTCACCTCCGACCGGGCCAACAGCTACGTGGGGGTGGGGGTCACCGTCCTCACCAACGAGCGGGAGGAGGGCCTGCTGGTCCAGACGGTGATCGCGGGCGGCCCCGCCGATCAGGCCGGGATCGCGGCCGGCGACGTGATCACCGCGGCGGACGGGACCTCCCTGGCCGGCGACAACCGGGAAAAGGGCACCGAACTCATCACCGGGCCGGCGGGCACCCAGGTCACCCTCACCCTGCTGCGCCCGGACGGCTCCACCGTTGACGTCACCTGCATCAGGGCCACCGTCCACTCCCCCTCCGCCAGCGGCAGGATGCTGGAGGGAGACATCGGTTACGTATACCTGGCCAACTTCCACTCCGGGGCGTCGGACAGCTTCCGGCAGGAGGTGGACGCCCTGAGGGACCAGGGGGCCAAGGGGCTCATCATCGACGTGCGCAACGACGGGGGCGGCTATGTGAGCGAGCTGACCAAGACATTGGACTATCTGCTGCCCGAGGGCCCCATCTTCACCATAAAGCCCCGGTGGGGGTTCGCGTCCATCACCCAGTCGGATGAGGAATGTGTCGACCTGCCCATGGTGGTGATGGTCAACGCCAACACCTACTCGGCGGCGGAGCTGCTGGCCGCCCAGCTGCGGGAGAGCGCCGGCGTCCCCATCGTGGGGGAGCTGACCTCCGGCAAGGGCTACGCCCAGCTGACCTTCCCCCTGCCCAACGGCGGCGGAGCGGGGCTGTCCACCTCCGCCTACTGCACCGGCGGCGGCCACTCCCTCATCGGCGAGGGCCTCACCCCCGACGTGGAGCTGGACCTGAACGAGGGTGCCGCCCTGGGCGGGGCGGACGACAACCAGCTGGCCGCGGCCCTGGAGCTTTTTGACTGAAGATGAAGCGCCTCCCTCCGAATCCGGAGGGAGGCGTTTTGCCGCAGTTTTTCTTGCTTTTTCCCCGCCCCCATGGTATGATACCGTATTGGAAAGAGAGGGGACGGCCATGACACAGCGGGATATCGACCAACTGCTGGCCGCCGTTCTGGAACAGGCCAGGGCGCTGAAGATCCCCGTCTCTCCCCGCGTCGATCCCCATGTGCGGCTGAACCGGCGGGCACGGAACCGCTTCGGATGCTGCATCCTGCGGGACGGCGTCTACACCATTGAGCTGTCCGCCCATCTGGCGGAGGCGGGCGCGCCTGAGGCGGTCTCCCAGGTGCTGGCCCACGAGGCGCTCCACACCTGCTATGGCTGCTCCAACCACGGCAGGCGCTGGAGGGGCTACGCGGACAGGATGAACGCCGCCTGGGGATATCACATCCGCCGCACCGACGACTTCGAACGCCTGGGCCTCGCCGACGACCGGCCGGTGCGGTACGTGGTGGTGTGCCAGCGGTGCGGGCGGAAGATCCCCCGGATGAAGCGCTCCCTCCTGGTGGACCACCCGGAGCGCTACCGCTGTAAGTGCGGCGGCGCCCTGCGGGTGGAGGACGCGGCCCAAACTGCCCTGTTCTGACCGGAGATCATTCTACACGGAAAGGCGGAATTCGATATGAGACGAGCCGGGATCCTGCTGCCCATATTCTCCCTGCCCTCCCCCTACGGCGTCGGGACCATGGGGCAGGCGGCCAGGGACTTTGTGGACTTTTTGAAGGCCAGCGGCCAGAGCTGCTGGCAGCTGCTGCCCATGGGCCCCACCAGCTATGGGGACTCCCCCTATCAGTCCTTCTCCTCCTTCGCGGGGAACCCGTATTTCATCGACCTGGACGATCTGGCGGCGGACGGCCTGCTGGAGCGGTCCGAGTACGCGGAGACCGACTGGGGCGACCCCCGGTATGTGGACTACGCCCTGCTGTATGAAAAGCGCTTCCCGGTGCTGAAACAGGCGGTGAAACGCCTGCTGGCCGCCCCGCCGAAGGACTATTGGGTCTTCCTGGGGCAGAACGGCCACTGGCTGGAGGACTACGCCCTGTTCATGGCCCTGAAGGGGGAGAATGGCGGCAAGTCCTGGCATGAGTGGCCGGAGGGGGAAAAGCTCCGCAGGCCCGACGCCATCGCCGCCGCCAAAGAGCGGCTGGCGGAGGAGCTGAACTTCTGGCGGGGGGTGCAGTACCTGTTCTTCCGCCAGTGGGACGCCCTGAAGCGGCTGGCAAACGAAAACGGCATCTCCATCATCGGCGACCTGCCCATCTACGTGGCGGGGGATTCCGCCGACGTGTGGGCCGCCCCCGGGCAGTTCCAGCTGGACGAGAACCTGGACCCCACCGAGGTGGCCGGCTGCCCGCCCGACGCCTTCACCGCCGACGGCCAGCTGTGGGGCAACCCCCTGTTCGACTGGGAGGAGATGCGCCGGGACGGCTTCTCCTGGTGGCTGCGGCGGATCGGGTTCCAGTTCCGCCTGTTCGACACCCTGCGCATCGACCACTTCCGGGGCTTTGACGAGTACTACGCCATCCCCTACGGCGACACCACCGCCCGGAACGGGCGCTGGCGTCCGGGGCCGGGGCTGGCCTTTTTCCAAGCGGTCAACGCCGCCCTGGGGCCCCGGGACATCATCGCGGAGGACCTGGGCTTCCTCACGGAGACGGTGCGGCTGCTCCAGAAAAACACCGGCTACCCCGGCATGAAGATCCTGCTGTTCGCCTTCGACCACCAGCACCCGGACAGCGAATACCTGCCCCACAACTACGACCACAACTGCGTGGTCTACGCCGGCACCCATGACAACGAGACCATCCTGGGCTGGATGGAGAGCGCCCGCCCCGAAGACGTCGCCTTCGCCAAGCGCTACCTCCGCCTGAACAAGGAGGAGGGCTACGCCTGGGGCATGATGCGGGGGGCCTGGGCCTCCCCCGCCGACCTGGCGGTCATGCAGATGCAGGATCTGCTGGCCATCGGCCCGGAGGGGCGCATCAACACCCCCTCCACCCTGGGGAACAACTGGAAGTGGCGGCTCCTGCCCGGCCAGGCCGACGGCAAGCTGGCCCGCCGTCTCCTGCGGGAGACCGCCCTCTACGGCCGCACCGCCGCCCCGTACGATCCAGACCTCTGGACACTTTAAAACAGGGAGGAAATACATATGCGCTATCAAATCACCGGCGACCCCATGCCCGTCGTCATCTGCGACGTAGAGGCGGGCGAATCCATGATCACTGAGAAGGGTTCCATGTGCTGGATGTCCCCCAATATGCAGATGCAGACCTCCGCCGGTGGCCTGGGCAAGGCCTTCGGCCGGATGTTCTCCGGCGAGTCCATCTTCCAGAACATCTACACCGCCCAGGGCGGCCCCGGCATGATCGCCTTCGCCTCCAGCTTCCCCGGCTCCATCATGCCCATCGACGTGGACCCCAACCGGCCCATGGTGGTGCAGAAGTCCGGCTTCCTGGCCTCGGAGCAGAGCGTTGAGCTGTCCATCTTCTTCCAGAAAAAGGGGATGGCCGGCTTCTTCGGCGGCGAGGGCTTTATCCTCCAGAAGCTGTCCGGCCGGGGCACCGCCTTTGTGGAGATCGACGGCTCGGTGGTCCAGTACGACCTCCAGCCGGGGCAGTCCATCGTGGTGGACACCGGCAACCTGGCCATGATGGACGCCACCTGCTCGGTGGACGTGCAGTCCGTCAAGGGCGTGAAGAACGTCCTCTTCGGCGGTGAGGGGCTGTTCAACACCGTGGTCACCGGCCCGGGCCGGGTGTGGCTCCAGACCATGCCCATCAGCAACTTCGCCGGGGCCATCGCCCGGCTGCTGCCCGCCAGAAATTGAGCGCATGACAAAGCGGTCCCCCGCCGCCGGCGGGGGACCGCCTTTTCCGTCCCGGCAGGCCGGAGCCGGCAGCGGAGCGCACAAAATGTCGGGCGGGCGGCCCCGCCGTCTGCTATAACATACCTGTAAGGAGGGAGCGCATGGACTGGATCGAGGGGATGCAGCGGGCGCTGGACTACATCGAGACCCACCTGGAGGATGAGATCGACTACGGCGCCGCCGCGCGCGAGGCGGCGTCCAGCCCCTATCACTTTCAGCGGGTGTTCAGCATCCTGTGCGGGTATACCCTGGGGGAGTACATCCGTATGCGGCGGCTGTCCCTGGCCGGGGCGGAGCTGGCCTCCGGGCGGCTCAAGGTCATCGACGCCGCCGTGAAGTACGGCTACGACAGCCCGGACAGCTTCGCCAAGGCGTTCAAGAAGTTCCACGGTGTCAATCCCAGTGAGGCCGCCGGGGCCGGTCTCCGGTCCTTCTCCCCCCTTCATATCAAACTGACATTGGAGGGTGCAAGTATGTTACAGTACAAGATCGAGGAAAAGCCTGAGCTGATCCTCACCGGCTTTAAGCGCCGCTTCGGGGGCTCCATGCGGGACATCGAGGCGCGCCGGGACCAGGAGGAGGAGGTCTGGCTGACCACCAGGGTCAACCAGTACGTGCTCCAGGGCCTGGCCGCCGACCGGGAGACCAGCTACGAGGTGGTCTCCAACCAGGGCGTGGACGGCTACGACTTCCGCATCGTCTGGGAGCTGACGGCCTTTGACCGGGAACACTGGGACGAGATCCTGAACGACCCGGATTTCGCCGCCCGGTATGAGCATTTCACCGTCCCGGCGGGGCTCTATCTGGTGTGCGAGACGGAGCGGTGCGAGTACCCCAGCGAGACCTTCCCGGAGCTCCGCCGCCGGGTGGCCGCCGAATGGCTGCCCGGGTCCGGCTACGAGCTGGACGACCGGCCGGAGCTGTCGGTGGTCCACTGGTATTACCGGGACGGGGATACGGCCTACAACTCCGGCCGCTACAAGGAGCTGTGGCTGCCCATCGTGAAAAAGCAGTGACGCAAAACGGCCCCCCGCCGACCGGCGGGGGGCCGCGCTGTATGTGTGAGAACTCAGTCCTTCAACGTCTCCGCCCAGGCGGAGTACTTGGCGATCTTCTCGTCACAGGCGGCCTGGCTGTCGCCACGGGTCAGGATGTACACCTTCACCTTGGGCTCGGTGCCGGAGGGCCGGACGATGACGGAGGTGCCGTCGGCCATCTCATAGCGGAGCACGTTGGAGCCGGACAACTCCATCTGGCCCTTCTCGCCGGAGGCCATATCCACCACGGAGCCGTCCTTGTAGTCCTTCTGCTGGGCCACGGCCACGCCGGCGATCTCCACCGGGGGCTTGGCGCGCAGGTTCGCCATCAGGTCGGCCATCTTCTTCAGACCGTCCAGACCGGGCATCACCAGGTTCAGGGTCTTCTCCCGGAAGTCGCCGTACTTCTTGTAGAGGGCCTCCATGGCGTCGGCCAGGGTCATGCCCTGCCCGTAGTACCAGGCGGCCATCTCGGTCATGGCCACGGCGGCGGTGACGGCGTCCTTGTCCCGGACGTAGTCGCCCAGCATGTAGCCGTAGGACTCCTCGAAGGACATGATGACGGTGCCCTCCCCCGCCGCCTCCAGCTGGTCCTTCTTCTGGGCCAGGAACTTGAAGCCGGTGAAGGTGTCGTAGAAGTCCACGCCGTTGTCCTGGGCCACTTTCCGGGCCATCTCGGTGGAGACGATGGATTTCAGCGCCACGGGATGAGCAGGCATCTTGCCGGTGCGGCGTTTCGCGCCGATCAGGTAGTCCAGCAGCAGCACGCCGGTCTGGTTGCCGGTGAGCACCTTGTACTCGCCGCCCCTGGTCTTGACCATCAGGCCCACCCGGTCGGCGTCGGGGTCGGAGCCCAGGATGAAATCGGCGCCGTTGGCCTTGGCCAGATCCACCGCCAGATAGAAGCCCTCCGGGTTCTCCGGGTTGGGGGAGGCCACGGTGGGGAAGTTGCCGTCGATGACCATCTGCTCGGGCACGCAGATGACGTGCTTCATGCCCAGGCGGCGCAGCGCCTCGGGGATGAGCTTGTGGCCGGTGCCGTGGAAGGGGGTGTACACCATCTTGAAGGTGTCGGCCACCGCCTCCACCGCCGCCTGGTCGTTGACCTGCTCCATCACGTTGGCCAGGAACTTCTCGTCGGTCTCCTCCCCCATGAGGACGATCTTCCCGGCGGCCACGGCGGCGTCGTAGTCGGCAGTCTTCACGCAGCCAAACACGTCCAGCTCCCGCATCTTGCGGGCCACCTCGTCGGCGTGTTTCGGGGGAAGCTGGGCGCCGTCGGACCAGTAGACCTTGTAGCCGTTGTACTCCTTGGGGTTGTGGGAGGCGGTGATGTTGATGCCGGCGGTGCAGCCGTACTCCCGGATGGCGAAGGACAGCTCCGGGGTGGGGCGCAGCGCGTCGAACAGCCGGACGTGGATGCCGTTGCCCGCCATGACGCAGGCGGCCTCCCGGGCGAACAGCTCCGAGTTGTTGCGGCAGTCGTAGCACACGGCGACGCCCCCGGCGGCGGCCTCGGGGCCCTCGGCCAGGATGACCTCGGCGAAGGCCTGGGTGGCGTGGCGGATGACGTGGACGTTCATCCGGTAGAGGCCCACCCCCATGGTGCCCCGGAGGCCGGCGGTGCCGAACTCCAGCTGGGAGAAGAACCGGGATTCGATCTCCTTGTCGTCGTCCCTGATGGCCTCCAGCTCGGCCCGCTCGGCGGCGGACAGGGCGGGGGAACTGAGCCAGTGCTGATATGCCTGTTTGTAGTCCATGGTGCATTACCTCCGTATATAAAACTTTGATTAAAACGCGAAATTGCCGTCCACGAACACGGGGACCTCCGTCCCGCCGTGGGTGACACCCACGATGGACAGGTCCCGGGTGCCCACCATGAAGTCCACATGGTTCATGGACTGGTTGAGTCCGGCGGCCTTCTGCTCCTCCTCGCTCATCTCGTTGCCGCCCCGGACGCACTCCGGGTAGGCCGCGCCGTAGGCCAGATGGCAGGAGGCGTTCTCGTCAAACAGGGTCTCGTAGAACAGCAGGCCGGTGTTGCGGATGGGGGAGTCATACTGGACCAGGGCCACCTCGCCCAGATAGCGGGAGCCCTCGTCGATGTTGATGGAGGCGCGCAGCTGCTCCTCCCCCTCCTCCGCGTGGACGTCCACAATGCGGCCGTCCTGGAAGTCCATCCAGAAGCCCTTTACCAGGCTGCCGTCGAGGGCCAGGGGCAGGGCGGCGTACACCCGGCCGTTGACCCCATCCCACCGGGGGGCGGTGAAGATCTCCTCCGTGGGCATATTGGGCACGAACCGGACCCCCTCAGGGGTGTAGTCGCAGGCCCCGGCCCAGATGTGGTCCTCGGGCAGTTCGATGGTCAGGTCGGTGCCCAGGGCATTGGAGTAGCGGAGGAACTTGAAGTTGTAGTCGTTCAAAATCTTCGCCCGGCGGGTGGTGGCCTCCATGTGGGCCCGCCAGCGCTCCACGGCCCTGCCGTCCCCGGTGATACGGCATACGGCGAACATCGCCTCCCACAGGGCGTCCAGGGCCGCATCCTCCGGCAGACCGGGGAACACCTTTCGGGCCCAGGCCGCGGTGGGATAGGAGCCCGCGCACCACTGGAACCGGTTGGCCATCATGGCGTCTCGGTAGGGTTTGGCGGGCTCGCCGGCGGCCCGCTGGGCCGCCTGTATCCGGGCAGGGTCCACGTTCTTAAACAGCTCCGGATCGCTACCCAGGATGGACAGGCTGGGGGACTTCTTTTCCACGAACCAGTCCAGCCTGGCCTTGGCGTAGGGGGGGAACTCAGAAAACACCGCCTCGTCGGCCCGAAGATAGCGCTGCCGGGACACAACGTCGTCCACATATTCCATGATGACGTTGCGGGCGCCCCTATCATAGCAGGCCTCCACGCACAGCCGCGCCAGGGGCGCGGCCTCGATGCTGGCGCTGATGTAGGGGGTCTGCCCCGGCTGGACGTTCAGCCCCACGTCCACCAGCAGGTGGGCGAATTCCTTCAGTTTGGCGTCAAAATCCTTGACCATATGGGGACCATCCTTTGCAAAATTTTCTTATTTTACATTATACCATCGATCGGGCGGAAAAACAAATACTATTTGCATTTTCCTTCCGATTTGGGCTCCGCGGCGAATTTTTGCAGGAATATGATTTTGGACTTGCATTTTTCTCCCGCCTGGGCTATAATATGGCCCATGTTCCCCGCAAAAAGCGGCAAAGGAGTAATGCGCTATGCTGAATACCGTCATCCCCGAGGGGTACGCCCCCCGGCTGAACCTGTATGATACCCAGAAGGCCATCGGCCTTTTGAAGCGGCTGTTTGAGGACCACCTGGGCGGGGCGCTGAACCTGCGCCGGGTGTCCGCCCCCCTGTTCGTGGAGGCCTCCACCGGACTGAACGACGACCTGAACGGCGTGGAGCGGCCCGTGTCCTTCGATGTGCCCGACGCCGGCCGGGAGGCCCAGGTGGTCCACTCCCTGGCCAAGTGGAAGCGGATGGCCCTCCACCGCTACCAGTTCTCCGTGGGCGAGGGGCTGTACACCGATATGAACGCCATCCGCCGGGACGAGGAGCTGGACAACCTCCACTCGGTGTACGTGGACCAGTGGGACTGGGAGAAGGTCATCGCCCCCAGGGACCGGAACACCGACTACTTAAAGGGCGTGGTGAACACCATCGTGGGC
Source organism: uncultured Oscillospiraceae bacterium (assembly GCA_947629975.1). GTDB lineage: Bacteria > Bacillota > Clostridia > Oscillospirales > Oscillospiraceae > Enterenecus. The sequence goes on from CANRFU010000025.1 coordinate 17,504, forward strand.
GCCCTGGCCGACACCCAGGCCACCCTGCGCTCCGTCTACCCCCAGCTCACCCCCCTGCCCGTCATCAGCCGGGAGGTGTCCTTCGTCACCGCCCAGGAGCTGGAGGACCGCTGGCCCGACCTCACCCCCAAGGAGCGGGAGGACGCCTGGGTGAAGGACCACCCCTCCACCTTCGTCATGGGGATCGGCGGGGCGCTGAAGTCCGGCAAGCCCCACGACGGCCGCGCCCCCGACTACGACGACTGGTCCCTCAACGGGGACATCCTCCTCTGGAACAGCGTGCTGGGCCACGCCTTTGAGATCTCCTCCATGGGCATCCGGGTGAGCCCCGAGTCCCTGGACAAACAGCTGACCATCGCCGGGTGCGACTACCGCCGGGAGCTGCCCTTCCACAGGGCCCTGCTGGCCGGAGAGCTGCCCCTCACCATCGGCGGAGGCATCGGCCAGAGCCGGGTGTCCATGCTGCTGCTGGGCAAGGCCCACATCGGCGAGGTGCAGGCGTCCATCTGGGACCCGCAGACCATCGAGGCGTGTAAGGAAGCGGGCGTAATCCTGCTGTGATCAAGCATGAGACACGCCGCCCCGCGGCGCGCTCACATTGACCGCTCCCTCCCGCACCGGGCCCTTTTCATTCGCGGTTTCGGTCCCCCCACTCACACATCTGGTCCAGAATGGGGATGAGAGACCGCCCCCGCTCCGTCAGGCTGTACTCCACCCTCGGCGGGATCTGGGGATATTCCTCCCGGTGGACCAGCCCGTCCGCCTCCAGCTGCTTCAGGGTGGAGCTGAGCGTCTTGTAGGTGATGGATCCGATATACCGCTGCATCTCATTGAACCGCACGGTCTGAAATTCCATGAGCGCGTACAGGATGAACATCTTGTACTTGCCCTGGATCAGGGACATGGTATAGTTGAAGCCGGTGTCCTCCAGCCGACAGTTGGCGATACATTCCTTGTTCATCATACTTTCCTCCGGGATAGTACCTGTCGTAAATGTGCGTACTTGTCTTGGGAACGTTTGCCCGGTACAATGATAGTATCCTGAACGGGGCGCGTCAAGCCCTTTTGAAAAACAAGGAGGAGCAAATCCATGAAAAAAGAGTTCGGAGTCAAGCCCTATCTGTTCCCCATGCCCACCTATATGATCGGCACCTACAACGAGGACGGCACCGTGGATGAGATGATGATGGCCTGGGGCGGCATCTGCGCCGAGGACATGGTGGCGCTGAATCTGGAGGCCGACCACAAGACGGTGGCCAACCTCCGGGCGCGGGGGGCCTTCACTCTGGCCATCCCGGGAACGGACACGCTGACGGAGTCGGACTTCTTCGGCATCGCCTCCGCCAACAGGTTCCCGGACAAGTTTGAGCGCAGCGGCCTCCACGCCGTCAGGAGCGCCCATGTGGACGCGCCGGTGGTGGAGGAATACCCCGTCACCCTGGAGTGCGCGGTGGAGCGGATGGAGGACGAACCCTACGGCCTGCGTGTGCTGGGGCGGATCGTCAACGTGCTGGCGGACGAAAAGGTGCTGAACGACGAGGGCGAGATCGACGTGTCCAAAATCAACGCCTTTTTGTTCGATCAGGTGAAGTTCGGCTACTACGCCGTGGGAGAGAAGATCGGACAGGCGTGGCACAGCGGCGCGGATCTGGTGAAGAACTGACCCCTCCCAAACAGGAGGACTCCGGTGACCGCCAGGCCCTCAAGGCGTTTCCCTCCCATTTGCCGGCCGATCCCGGCAGGCGTTCTTCGTTTCCCCGGTTCCTGTATAACAGCGCCCGCGGCAGTCTTTTACAAAAAACGACAATTTGCTATTGCAAACCTGCCGTTGATCGTATAATATGATCATCCGGTAACGGGAACACGGTTCTTTCGGAGAAAAATACGCTCTGAGAGCCAAATACATTTGAAGGGAAAACCATGTGTCACTGTTTGGAATGATCGGGGATGTGGTCGGGCAGCTGCACGATATGAAGCAGTTGTCCAAGCTCCAGGACGACCTGACGATGCGATCGAGAAGCTGGAAGGTTCCGGGACATGCCCGGCGGATCTGAAGTCCGCTTATGAGGCAATCAAAAACGCGGACAAAGACGCGAAGCTGGACGAGACTCTGGCAACTCTGAAGAAATTTGCGGACACTCTGGCCTCCCACGAGGATATCCTGCCCGACAACCTGAAGGGCGCGGTGGAGAAATACGCCAAGGTGGCAAGCGATCTGAAAGAGAAGACCAAGGATTTCGAAAAGCTGACCGGGGCAAATAAATAACTGTCGCCGCCTCGAACAAAACAACAGAGCCTCTCCATCCGTGGATGGAGAGGCTCTTGATTTGTAATCAGGCTATGCCGCGCGGTACGCCGCCGGACGCGCGATGCGGACCGGAAAGCGGCGGCCGCGAGCCTGTGAGGGACGATCAGTGCAGGAAGATGAGGCTCAGGATAAAGACCACGATCAGAGCGGTGACGGACTGGAGCACGCTGATGATGGGGATGGTCTTGTAGGCCACGGAGGTGTCCATCTCAGAGGTGGTGGCGGTGACCCAGAAGAAGTCATCGTTGCCGTGGAACACCATCAGGCCGCCGGCGGCGCAGGCCAGCATGGCGATCACCCGTCCGATGGGGGAGGCAAAGCCCAGCACGTCCATCATGGGGGAGATCATGGTGGCGGCGGTCACCATGGCGATGGTGGCGGAGCCGACGCAGGTACGGAAAATGAAGCCAATGATGAACGGAGCGAGGATGCCGAGCGCCAGGCCGGAGAAGGTATTGGTCAGGATACCCTGCATGGGGGACGCCTTCAGCACGCCGGAGAACGCGCCGCCCGCACCGACGATCAGGATGATCTGACCGGCGGTCTTCAGCGCGTCGGCAAAAATGCCGTCAAAGCCCCAGGCTTTCTTGTCCTCCGGGAAGATCTGGTGATAGCCGATCAGGGCGATGATCAGGCCGACCAGCAGGGCGACAGCGGGAGTGCCCAGCACGCCGAAGATACCGCCCACGATGCCGGTGAGGCCGACCATCTCGCCGATGGTCTTCGCCAGCATGAGGACGATGGGAGCGACGATGGGCAGGAAGGCCATCAGAGGGGAGGGAAGCTTCTGCTGCTCGGGGACCTCCACCACATTCTGCGGAATGTAGTCGAACTTCTTGCCGGCGACGACCGCGCCGAAGTAGCCGATCAGCATGACGGGAATGGACACCAGAGCGCCGAACAGGATCACATAGCCCAGATCGGCCTCCAGGATGCCGGCCACGGCCAGAGGGCCGGGGGTCGGAGGCACGAACATATGCGTGGCGTGGAGCCCCATGGCCAGAGCAATGGCCATCGTGGTCATGGAGATCCTGGTGTCTTTGGACATCCGCTTGGCAATGGGGCTGAGCAGGACGAACGCGGAGTCACAGAACACGGGGATGGACACAAAGTAGCCGGTGATGGCCAGGCCCAGGGCGGCGTGCTTTTTGCCGGTGATCTTGAGAATGGTCTGCGCCATGGTCTCGGCGGCGCCGGACTTCTCCAGCAAAGCGCCGGTCACGGTGCCCAGAGCGATGACCAGGCCAATATCGGCCATGGTACCGCCCATGCCGCTGGTGAAAGCAGCCAGCATATCCTGCATATTCATGCCGGACACGACGGCGAAAGTGACGGTGGTGGCGATCAGGGCGAAGAACGGGTGGATCTTCAGCTTAACGGTGCATACGATCAGAACAATGACAGACAAAACCAGGCCAGCAATGACCAGAGTGTTACCCATGATGACTTGAGCCTCCTTGTGATTTTAGTGACAGACGGTTTACTTCAGATAGGTCTCCAGATACTCCCGGCGGTTTTCCTCGGGGACCAGACGGCCTCCGGTGGCCCAGGCGATCTGGGTGGAGCGGGCAAGCGTCTCCGCGTCCAGGCCGTGTTCGGCGCAGTACGCCCGGGATGCCTCGCAGCTCAGCAGGCCGCAGGGGCCGGCGAAGGAGGCGCAGCTGGAGGGCTCGATCTGGATGCCCTCCGTCTCATACAGCATCCGCAGATTGTCATAGAGCTTGGCGTCCTCAATGGTGAACTCGCCGGACAGCAGATTGGTCATGATCCTGGTGACAAACCCGGAGGGGCTGGCGCAGGCCAGGCCGTCCGCCTCGGTGACGCCGGAGATGCCGAAGTCGTGGACATTGGCGTTTTCAAACTCCTGCGTCGCGATCCCAAGCAGAACGGAGGGGCACAGGGTGGGTTCGGTGAAGAAGCAGTGGACATTGTCCCGGAAGATGCGCTTCAGGCCGTAGGCCACGCCGCCGGGCGCGCCGCCCACGCCGGCCGGAATATAAACGATCAGAGGATGTTTTTCATCCACGGCGATCCCCATCTCATCCAGCTGGCCCTTGAGGCGCTTGGCGGCCACGGCGTAGCCCAGGAACAGGTTCACCGATTTTTCGTCGTCCACAAAGTAGCTCATGGGATCCAGGTCGGACAACCTGCGCCCCTCGGCGACCGCCTTGGAGTAGTCGTCGGCGTACTCGATGACCTCCACGCCCTTGCTGCGGAGCAGATCCTTCTTCCACTGCTTGGCGTCGGCGGACATATGGACCTTGACCTTAAAGCCCAGGGCGGCGCTGGAGATGCCGATGGACAGGCCCAGGTTGCCGGTAGAGCCGACCTGCACGGTGTACTGGCCGAAGAAGGCCTTCATCTCGTCGCCGGCCAGGATGGAGTAGTCGTCATCCACCGTAAGCTTTCCGGCGGCGATGGCCAGATCCTCGGCATGTTTGAGCACCTCGTAGATGCCGCCGCGGGCCTTGATGGAACCCGCGATGGCCAGGTGGCTGTCCATCTTGAGCAGCAGGCGGCCGGGGATCTCACAGCCATAGGTCTCCTCCAGCTTTTTTTGCATGCGGGGGATCTCCACGGTGGGGGACTCGATGATGCCGTGGCTCTCCAACGTCTCGGGGAAGCACTTTTCGATAAAGGGCGCAAAGCGCTGGAGGCGGTCCCTGGCGTCCTCGATATCGGCGTCAGAGACCACTAACTGACACACGGCGTCCGTAACAGAAAAGGGAAGAAAATAGGGGTTGATCCAGGCGGTCTCCTCCTTGGCGGCGATCCGTCTGATGACCGGGTCACGGTCGATGTACTTCTGTGCATCCATTTTCGCTCTGTCCTTTCTCTTGGTTTGCATTGGCTGTGCGGCCGCACGGTCCAATTTGTACTGTACAATGTTAATTTACACTTAACGGCAACATTTGTCAATTATAATTGTACAGAATAAATTAACTTTGTTAAATATGCCTTATCTTTCGACAAAATTTTGTCGAAAATGGCAAATTTAGCGGGGCACAATTTAGCCAAATAAGCGGAAAACGACAAAAAAAGCGCCCGTCCCCGGACCGATACCGGGAACAGGCGTTTCCAAATGGATGAAATTTTCAGAAGCTGGGGGGCGTGATGGCAAAGATCACGGTGGCCAGCGCATCGGTGTTGTTTGTCCAGACGTGCTCCATCCCCACGGGGATCCTGACGCTGTCTCCCGCGTTGAGGGAGACGCGATGGCCGTCCAGCATGAGGTCTACGCTGCCGCTTATGACGTAAGCGACCTCCTCCCCGCGGTGGGAGCGGGCCTTTGAGGCGGTAACCGACCGGGGGGTGATCTCCATCAGGCAGAATTCGATCTGGCCGCTCAGGTCGGGCGTCAGCAGCTGATAGGTGACCCCTTCGGTGGAGTGGCCCAAGGTCATATAATTCCCCTTGCGGACCACCAGTTTATCGGAGACCGGCTGGTCGTCCAGGAAGAACTTGAACATGGGCACGTCGAGCGCGGCGGCAATTGCCTTCAGCGTATTGATGGAGGGATTGGTCGTGTTGTTCTCGATCTGGCTCAGCATGGACGGGGTCAATTCGGCCAGATCCGCCAGCTTGCGGAGGCTATACTTCCGGAGCGTCCGGTATTCCTGCACTTTTGATCCTATGTTGAGGTTTTCCATTTGCTTTGGCTCCCCGCGCATCCGGGCAGGCGTGTCAGCCCGCGGGCGCTTTATCTGATTGAAAGAAGGCATCACTTTATCATAGTAATGTATTATATCATCAACGGCAATAGAATGCAACTTTTTTGTTTTTCCAGAAATGTAAAGTACTGTCAGCCCATCGACAGCCGGCCGCGCGGCGCCGCCCTTTGGTTTTATGAAAGAACGCCGCCCGGATGCACAGGAGGAGCAGGAGCCAAACGCCCCTGCTCCTCCTTTTGTCAGTTCTCTCTGCCCGTAGACCCCCGCCAGACCGGCGTGGTCTTGACGTAGGTGCTCAAAAAAGGGACGCCGGGGCGCTGGATCCGGTCCAGCAGCAACTCCGCGGCGATCCGCCCGAAGTCGGCGCTGGGGATCTGCACCGTGGTCAGGGACGGGTCCATCACGGCGGAGGGCGGCGTGTCGTCAAAGCCGGCCACCATCACATCCCCGGGGATCGCCAGACCCAGGCGCTTCAGCGCCGCCACCACGGGGAAGGCGAGGTAGTCGTTGGCGCAGATAAAGGCGTCCGGGAGGACGGGCATCTTCCGCAGCTGCTCCAGGACCCAGTCCACGTCGTCATAGGGCTCCGCATCCTTTTCCAGGATGCAGCAGCTTTTGTCCAGGGGGATGCCGGCATTCTCCAGCGCCACACTGAAGCCCATCCACCGCTCGTGGAAGCTGCAGCAGTGGGAAATGTCCCCCACGAAGCCCAGCCGCCTGGCCCCGGCGGAGATCATCCGCCCGGTGAGGGCGATGGTGCTGGACAGGTTCTCCATCAGGATGAAATCGCAGTTCATAGGGGTGGTCATCGCCTCCATGCAGCCGTCCACGGAGAGAACGGGGAGGCCCAGGGAGCAGAGCATATCCATATAGCCCCGGTCGAACAGCTCAAGCCCCAAGATGCCGGCGGTCTGCTCCAGGGGCATGTGGGAGGGCAGACGTCTCTCCCGAAGCTCCTCCGGGGAGAGCTCATAGATCATCAGCGTATATCCGCCGCGGCCCAGGCGCTCCGTAAAAACGGGCAGGATCAGCATGGCGAAGTGGTAGTCCTTCGGCATGTGGCTGGTGATCAGGGCGATATTCTGGGGGCGGGCGGGGGACGGAGCGGCCTCCCCCTCCGGGGCGGGAAAATAGGGCGTCTGGAGGTAGCCGATCTCCTGGGCCTTCTGGAGCACCATCTTCTTGGTGGCCTCCGGGACCGCGCCCCGGTCGTTGAACACCTTGGAGACCGTGTTTCGGGAGAGTCCGCAGGCGTCGGCCAGATCCTGCATGGTTATGCGCTTATGTGCCATTTGTAAAACTCCTCTGCACTTCGTTGCCATTTATCAGTATGATACCACATTCAAAACGGAAAATCAAGATGTGCATTTTGTAAATCTGATATGTAAATGTAAACAAATCTTTTGGCCTTATTTTAGCGAAAGTGACATTTTTGAGTTTAATGCACAAATATCTGTTGACATTGCGTAAATCAAGGGTTACAATAGCCACAACAGAACTACCGATAATGTAAACAATTAGTTTACATATGTAAACTTTACAGCGGCAGTGCCTCCCGGTGATCGTCCTCGGGCGGAGACTGTCGGAGCGCGCGGGCGCAAAGCTATCGTTATCCCAATGGCGGGGGCCACTCCACTTCATGGCCCGCCGCACATTAGAAAAGGAGGGTAAACATCCGCCGGCTCGCGGTGCGGCAGCGTGGAGATCTGCCGTAATGCGGTCCATCCCCGAGCGGATGGCGCGAGGCAGCCCGGGCGGAGGCCCGGCGGCCAGAGCCAACGCTATGTCCGAAGTCTTATTGAAAGGTTTGAAGAAGGTCTACGACGGCGGCGTCACCGCCGTCCACGATGTGAACCTTGCCATCAAGGACAAGGAATTCATCGTGCTGGTGGGCCCCTCCGGCTGCGGCAAGTCCACCACGCTCCGCATGGTGGCCGGCCTGGAGGAGATCAGCGAGGGCGAACTGTACATCGACGGCCGGCTCTGCAACAACGTGGAGCCCAAGGACCGGGACATCGCCATGGTGTTCCAGTCCTACGCCCTGTACCCCCACATGACCGTGTACGACAACATGGCCTTCGCCCTGAAGCTGAAGAAGGTCCCCAAGGCCGAGATCGACAAGAAGGTCAAAGAGGTCGCCGCCATCCTGGACATCACCCAGTATCTGAACCGCAAGCCCAAGGCTCTGTCCGGCGGCCAGCGGCAGCGCGTGGCCATTGGCCGCGCCATGGTCCGTGACCCCAAGGTGTTCCTGATGGACGAGCCTCTGTCCAACCTGGACGCGAAACTGCGCAATCAGATGCGCGCCGAGATCATCAAGCTGCGCCAGCGCATCAACACCACCTTTATGTACGTGACCCACGACCAGACCGAGGCCATGACCCTGGGCGACCGGATCGTCATCATGAAGGACGGCTTCGTCAACCAGATCGGCACCCCCGTGGAGGTGTTCGACAAGCCCGTGAACCTGTTCGTGGCCGGCTTCATCGGGATGCCGGTGATGAACTTCTTCGACAACTGCAAGCTGCTCTATGAGAACGACACCTACTATGTCCAGATCCGCAACGCCAAGATCAAGCTGGACGACTTCCAGCAGAAGGCCCTGAAGCAGAACAACCAGCCCGCCTGCGACATCGTGTGCGGCATCCGGCCCCAGCACATCAGCGTGGGCGAGGGCGACCTGGTCGCCACCATCGAGGTCAACGAGATGCTGGGCTCCGAGGTGAACCTCCACGCCCGCAGCGACGCCGACGAGGTGGTCATGGTGATCCCCACCGTGGACCTGACGGTGGACGTGTCCCAGGGCGCCACGGTGAACTTCACCACCCAGCCCAAGCTGATCCAGATGTTCGACAAGGCCACCGGGAACAATCTGGTCTGGTACGACGCCGACTCCGCCAACGCCAACGCTCCCGTCTGCAAGAGCTACGATTTTTGAGCTGCCGTGCGTTCAGGCGGCGACGCCTTGAAAATAAAGCAATGAGACAAGAAAGGGGATCAAAAAATGGCGAATAACAAAGGTGCCTCCACCGCGGTGGCCGTCCCGAAAAACGGGAAGACCGTGGCCGGAGGCAAATGGAGGCGGCTAAGGCAGAACTGCCCGTGGCTGCTCATGCTGCTTCCCGCGGTGCTGGTGGTATTTCTCTTTAACTACCTGCCCATCTACGGCGTGCTGATCGCCTTCCAGGACTTCATGCCCGGCGACCAGATCATCGGCCCCTACACCCACTGGGTGGGGTTCGACAACTTCATCCGCTTCTTCACCGACGTGCAGTTCTGGCCCCTGATGAAGAACACCTTCCTGCTGTGCATCCTGGGCTTCATCATCGGCTTTCCTCTGCCCATCATCATCGCGCTGTCCCTCAACGCCCTGAAGGGCAAGCGGACGGCCAAGGTCATCCAGACCATCTTCACCGCCCCCCACTTCATCTCCCTGGTGGTCATGGTCGGTATGCTGACCCTGTTCTTCGGCCGGTACGGCCTGGTGAACAACATCATCGCGGGCATCGGAGGGGACCGGGTGTCCTACTTCCTGGAGGAGGGCGCCTTCCGGCCCATGTACATCCTCTCCAGCAACTGGCAGGACTTCGGCTGGAGCGCCATCATCTACATCGCGGCCCTGTCCAACGTGGACCCGGGGCTCCATGAGGCGGCCATCCTGGACGGCGCCTCCCGGTTCCAGCGGGTCATCCACGTGGATCTGCCCGCCATCATGCCCATGGTCAGCGTGATGCTCATCATGTCCATCGGCGGCCTGATGGGCGTGGGCTACGAGAAGGCCCTGCTGATGCAGACCGACGGCAACCTGGGCGTCAGCGAGCTGATCGCCACCTACGTGTACAAACAGGGTCTTACCGGCGTGCCCGACCAGGCCTACGCCACCGCCATCGGCCTGTTCAACTCGGTCATCAACGTGGTGCTGCTCATCATCGCCAACACCACATCCAAGAAGTTCTCCGAGAACTCGCTGTTCTAAAGGGAGGCTGTGACGATGCCAGTGAAAACGAAAGCAAAGCCCAATAAGCTGATGCGGAGCACCATGGGCGACAAGGTGTTCTACACCCTCAACTACCTGTTCCTGGGCCTGATGACCCTCATCATCCTGTACCCCATCTACTTCATCATCATCGCCGCCATCTCCGACCCGGACGCCGTCCTGGCCGGCGAGGTGGTGCTCTACCCCGTGCGGGTCACCCTGTCCGGTTTCCAGAAGATCCTGGAGCGGGCCGACGTGTGGCGGGGCTACCTGAACACCATCATCTACACCGTCCTCACCGTGGTCCTCTCCCTGATCGTCACCATCCCCGCGGGCTGGGCCCTGAGCCGGAAGACGCTGCTGGGCAAGAAGTACTTCATGATCTACTTCATCATCCCCATGTTCTTTGGCGGCGGCCTGATCCCCTTCTACAACGTGATGAACAGCCTGCACCTGGTGAACAACATGTGGTCGGTGATCCTGCC
>CANRFU010000026.1 GCA_947629975.1 uncultured Oscillospiraceae bacterium
AGCTATTGTATCACGGGCATCTTAAAGTCTGCTGATACTTGATTGTTAACTTTGAAATTTATTATACGAGGAGGTTCCGGCGGAGCCGGTGTACTCCACCCCCCGGCGGAGCGTGGCGTTTATCGGCTCGGAGTGCTATCCCTTCGTCAAGACCGGCGGGCTGGGGGATGTGATGTACGCCCTCCCCAGGGCCCTGGTCAGGCAGAACTGCGATGTGAAGGTCATCCTCCCCCGCTACAAGTGCATCCCCTGGGAGTACCAGGAGAAGATGGTCTACCGGGGCGCGTTCCAGATGGATCTCTGCGCCGACGGCAGATCCTTCTACGTGGGCATCATGGAGTACGTCCGGGACGGCGTGGTCTACGACTTCATCGACAACGAGGAGTTCTTCAGCTGGGGCAGCCCCTACACCAACCTGGTGGACGACATCCCCAAGTTCTGTTACTTCGCCAAGGCGGCCCTGGCGGCGCTGAACTATCTGGACTGGATCCCCAACGTCATCCACTGCCACGACTGGCAGGCGGCCCTGGTCCCCGTGTATCTGCGGACCCTGTTCGCGGACACCAGGCTGAACTCCGCGAAGACCATCCTGACGATCCACAACCTGAAGTTCCAGGGGGTCTACAACATTCCCACCGTCAAGTACTGGTCCGGACTGCCGGACTACGTGTTCAACAAGGACGCCCTGACGGTCAACTGGCTGGACGCCAATATGTTCAAGGGCGGACTGACCTACTCCAACGCCATCACCACGGTGAGCCCAACCTATGCCTGGGAGATCCAGACCCCCGAGTACGGCGAGACGCTGGACGCCCATCTCAGATACCACGCCGGCAAGCTGAGAGGGATCGTGAACGGCATCGACTGCGAGACCTGGGATCCCTGGACCGACAGCCGGCTGCCCGTGAACTATGACATCACCAACGTGCTGGACCGGAAAAAGGAGAACAAGCGCGCGCTTCAGGAGGAGCTGGGCCTGTTTCAGGACGACGGCAAATTCGTCATCGGTCTGATCTCCAGGCTGACCGATCAGAAGGGGCTGGATCTGCTCAACGCCATCCTTCCGCAGGTCATAGACGGGAACACCCAGGTGGTCGTGCTGGGCACCGGCGACAAGGTGTATGAGGACTCCTTCCGGTACTATGAGAACGCCTATAAGGGCACCGTCTGCTCCAACATCATGTACGACGAGACCAGGGCCCATCGGATCTATGCCGGCGCGGACGCCCTGCTGGTCCCCTCCCGGTTCGAACCCTGCGGGCTGACACAGCTGACCGCCATGCACTACGGCACCGTCCCCATCGTCCGGGAGACCGGAGGGCTGAAGGATACCGTAGAACCCTACAACCAGTTCGCCAACACCGGGAACGGCTTCACCTTTGACCGTTATGACGCCGGCCTGCTGCTGGACGCCATCAACCGGGCCAAGACCCTGTACTTCACGAACCGCTGGTGCTGGGACGAGATGGTCCAGCGGGACATGGACAAGGACGTGTCCTGGGACCGCTCCGCGCAGCAGTACAGGGATCTGTATCTGGAATTGACCTGACCGGCCGCGGTCACTGCGGACCACAGGAAAGGCGGCCGCCTGCGTCATGCGGGCGGCCGCCTTTTCGCGAAAAAACCATCGTCACTCCCCGGGACCGGGGGGGATCACCTTCCGGAGGTTCCAGTTCCTGGCCACCTTTTGGGCGGCGTCGCGCCGCTCGGCCTCGCTGCGATAGGAGAATTCGGCCGTGTGGGCGCCGCAGTCCAGGCACTGGACATACACGCACCAGCCGCCTTCCTCCTCGATGCTCCCCACGCCGCCGCAGCAGGGGCAATCCTCCAGGTCGATCCAGTCGAAGTGATCCATACAGGCCGTTCCCCCTTTTCTGTGCGCTTTAGAATAGCAGAAAAGCGGCGGGCTGTCAATGGCGGTTACATTTTGAAATTGCCTATTGCCAAATGCTGCTAAGGCTGTTATAATCAAACTGTCCAAAAAACACGGCTGCCGGCCCGAAGGAAACAGGCGTATTGCACAGCCTTGCGGCCGGATCTGGAGCACAAAAAAGGAGGCGTACAGCTATGGAACCTAAATTTTTCCCTCTTCTGAACATCGGCGGCATGCCATTGCTGGCGGCTAAGGGCCACTTCGCGACCCGGAACAGCCACATCAACTACTTTATCGATGTGACCGCCCAGAAATACAGCCTGAAGGGCTGCAGGGCGGTGGCCCGGGAGCTGGCCAACAAGCTGAAGGGCCGCTTTCAGGTGGACTCCATCCTCTGTATGGACGGCACAAGCGCCGTGGGCGCCTGTCTGGCCCGGGAACTGACCCGTTCCGGGGGCCGCTCCCTCAGCGAAGGGGACAATATGTATATCATCAAGGGCGAACTGGACGGCAAGGGCAACCTCATCTTCCGGGACAACGCCCGGTTCATGCTGGAGAAGAAAAGCGTCCTCATCCTCACATGTTCCCTGACCACCGGCACCACGGCCCTCCAGGGCAAGAGGAGCGTGGAATATTACGGCGGCAGAGTGGTGGGCGTGGCCTCGATCTACGCGGCGATCAATGATTTGGAGGGGCTGCCCGTGATCTCCATCTTCGACACCAACACCCTCACCGACTACGCCTCCCACTCCCCCTCGGAGTGCCCCATGTGCAAACGTGGAGAGCCCATCGACGCCGTGGTCAATACCTACGGCTTCTCAAAGATCGGGAGATAAGGGATCCGGCGCCGCCGCGATCCGACCTCCCCCGGCCGCCGGCCGGGGGAGGTCTTTCCTGTTTTCCGGGCACGGTCCCGGGCGGCGGCTCTCTATTGCATATTGTGACGAACCGTGCTACAATGTTTCCGGATCGATATGCAAAGAGGAAGAATGTGACAAGAGCTCATGCCGGTATTTGTCTGGATCATCATTGTAACGTTTATCTCCGGCGTTGTCGGAACGGGGCTGGGGGGACTGATCGGCTGCATCGCCCGCCGGGATTCCTCCCGCATCGTCAGCCTGTTCCTCAGCTTCGCGGGAGGGGTCATGCTGGCCATTGTCTGCTTCGACCTCATCACGGAGGCGCTGACCCCCACCGGGGAGGAAAGCCTGAGGTATCTGCCGCCCACCATCGGCGGCCTGCTGGTGGGCTATCTGACCGTGTACCTCCTGAACCGTGTGATCGATGACAGCACCAACAAGGAGGTGCCCCATATCGACGAGAACCACCCCGCCACCGCCGACGACCTGGGGGAGCTGATCCACAGCGACCACTACAGCCACCACCGGGAGAGCGGCAACTGGCGGGAGATGTTCGTGGCCGGGGTCATCATGGCCTGCGCCATCGCCCTGCACAATCTCCCGGAGGGGATGGTCATCGGCGTGTCGTATGCCGGCGCGGAGACCGTGATGGACCGGTCCGGCCTGGTGATGGCCGTGGTCATCGGACTGCACAATATCCCGGAGGGGATGGCGGTGTCCGTGCCGCTGATCTCAGGCGGGATGTCCAGGGGCCGCGCGGTGCTTGTGACTGCCCTCAGCGGGGCCCCCACCATCCTGGGCGCCCTGATCGGCTATGGGCTGGGCGGGCTGGGCCCCGTGGCGCTCTGCCTGGCGCTGTCCTTCGCGGCGGGGGCCATGATCTATGTGGTCTTCGGAGAACTGATCCCCGAGGCGGTGCTCATGTGGCGCTCCAAAACGCCCGCCTTCGCCATCCTGGTGGGGATGATCGTGGGATTGATCGTGATCTACGTGTAGCGGGCGCCGCCCGCCTCCCGAAAAAACAGGGCCTGCGCAGCCGCGCAGGCCCTGTTTGTATTGGCGTCAGATGAGTCCGGACAGCACCAGCATGAGCACCACGAAGGTGACCAGCAGGAACAGGGCGAACAGGACGAAGCCCGCATTGATCTTCCCCTTTGGGGCCTCCGAGGGGGGCGCCAGATGGGCGGCCCGCAGGGCGCTCACCACCGGCTTGTACAGCAGCAGGGCGGCGGCCATGTTCAGCCCGCCCTTGACCAGGTTGAAGGGCAGGAACACGGTGGGCAGCATGGAGACCACCACCTCCCGGGGCACCTCCTGATAGATGGGAGTGATGAGCCAGTTCCACACCAGCATGACGGCCACCATGACCGCAACGCCGGAGGCCAGGCCGGCCACCGCCCCCATCTGGGTGCGGCGGCGCTTGTAGATGACCGACGCGGTGACACAGAAGCTGGCGGTGGACAGGAAGTTCATCAGCATACCGATGGGGCCGGTGCCGCTGGTGGCGGTCACCATCTCAAGGAGGGATACCACCAGGGAGGACGCGGCGGCGGCCACGGGGCCGAACAGCAGCCCGCCGATGACGATGACGCAGTCCTTCAGATCGAACTGGAGGATGCCCATCACCTTGGGTATGGGCTTGCAGACCCACATCACCGCGTAGGCGATGGCCACCAGCATACCCAGGGTGACCACGGTGCGGACGCGCTGGGCGCTGCCGGAGCGGGGGGCGGCGGTCTCGGAGAGATCAGACACAGACATAAAAAACACTCCTTTCAGATGCAGACCCCTGAAAAATGCCTTCTCAGGTGTCGATCAAAAGGAGTATGCGCAGCACATCTTCTTCCATCCGGACTTTGGGGAGGGCAAACCGCCCTCTCCGTTCACCGTTGGTCCCGGAGTTTCACCGGGTCGGCCATGCGTAGCATGGTTCGCGGACTGTACCGCCAGTGGGGAATTTCACCCCGCCCTGAAGACAGTATCCAGTTGTCTTGCCCTCATTATAGCACGCCGCGCGGGAAATGCAACCCCCAATAAAGCCCTTTTGCGGGCCGTGATGTCAGCGCCGGCGTCTCCGCCGCTGACATCACGGCCCGCAGACCCGCCTGCCGCACAGCCAAGCCGGCGGGGAGGATGGCCGGGCCGCCGTTATTCGTCTGGCCAGATCGACTCGATGGATCGGCGGTACCACTGGTGGGGGAGCATGTCCGGCAGGTATCCCGCCGTGATGCGCGGGTAGAGTTCCGCGTAGGTCATGTGGCTGCGAAGCAGTTTTTTCAGCTCCGCGGTGCGCAGCGGAACGATCTTCATGCCCGGGATCATGGCAGCCTCGTCCCAGTGTTCATAGCCGGCCGGCTCGTAAAAACAGGCGTTCCGCCTGGAGCAGAAGTCGGACAGCACGTTGAGATCCAGATAGGTCGTCACGAAGACGCAGTAGGAGTGAGGGTTCCCCGTGCGGAGAAGGTGCTGGCCGAGGTGGCGTGACACCGGCTCCATCTCCATGCGGCGCTGATTGACGCCGTCAGCCAGGGTCGCCTCCAGCAGCAGGCAGTGTTCCGGGTACTGGGCGGTCTCCGGATACTCATACACGATATCCGCATCGCCGCCTGCGGCGTGGGTCCTGGGCAGCAGATCGGCGTCCAGGGACAGCTTCATGTAATCCAGGACGCGCCCCCGGCGCCCGCTGACCTTATACCACAGGATGCCAAGGACATATTCGAAGATGGTGGGAATCTCCGCGTTGTCCGTGACCGCCTCCCGGATGGCGTCGTCGTTTCGCGCCTCAAAGTCCTCCAGCAGCCGGAGTAGCGCGTCGTCTGTGAACCGCTCGTCGATCAGACGGGAGAGCCGCTGGTAACGGATGTCCTCCAGGGCCTGGCGCAGCTCGCCGGCGGTGGCCGCGCGGGTGCCGAGTTCCGCGTTGATGCCCCGGAGCAGCGCCGCCTCGTTCACAGCCAGGCAGGGGGCGATCTCCTCCAGCGGACAATCCTCAAAGAGATTTGGCGCGGAGGTGTAGGCGAGGGGATATAACCCGCCGTCCGCCGCGGAAAAGAAGTGCCGGGGCACGATATCCAGCCTGACCTGGCCGTCTGTGAACAGGACGACGTCGGACAGTTTTACATAGCGGCGGTTCAGATCGAAATAATCCTTGAGCGTTACCTTCGCCTTCAACAGGTGCATCGTTTCGAAAAATGCGGTCCTGAACTCCGATTCCGTGGTGACGCAGTCAAAGCGCGTGGGGCGCAGATGCGCCGCGGGACGCCGCCGTATTTCGACCGCCGAGTTGGTGTCAAAGATATGCTTCCGCCACCAGGAGCCGATGTTGGTCTTCCCCGCGGCGGTAAAAACCGCGATGAACGCGGACCGGTCACGGTGTAGATACGCCGCCCTCAGGGCCTGATACAGCGGGAGATAGGCGCGGTCGTATCTGCGGCTCTTCCGGTTGAGGCCGACGACGGCGAGCAGGCCCTCGTCCACGGGAGCGTCCTGAAACAGCCGCAGCGCGGCCCGATAGTTGTCCATCATCATGAGCCGCCGCAGGATGATATGGTCGATCGTGATATCGGCCTCCCCAGAGCGCAGTTGGACGATGCCGTCTATGACGCACTGGGTGGAGGCGGCGTCGGTACACAGGGGGGCGAGATAGGTAAACTCCTCCAGGGACAGGGAATCAAAGCGGGTGAGCAGATGCAAGAGCGTGAGGAAAGGGCGCACCCGCCCGCCGCCGATCTCAACTGCGGTCTTCAGCAGCTGCCGGAGGTAGAGATAGCTGTCCTTTGGGATCCGCAGAAAATTGTCCGGCTCAAAATCCCGGGCGCGGCTGATCTCCAAAAGCGCCGCCCCCGCGGCGGTGAGGCGGTGTTCCCGGTCGATGAGGCCGATATCCGCCAGCCCTGACGTCTTCTGCCGGGCATCTTTATCCGGGCGGGGCGCGTCGCCGTCTACGAACCCTCTGGACTGCATAAAGCGGTAATAGCGGCTTTGCAGCGGGCTGTTTCGGGTCCACGTTTCCCGGGCGTTTTCCGGCTGCGCCCAGAACTCGTCCAGCAGGGCAAGCTGGCGCTCGATCGTAAGATTGAATTCCCTGGTGCGGAAACTGGTCGTGCCAAGGCTCCAGCAGAAACTGCGGTACGCGATCTCATTCGGCATGATTTGGACCTCGCTCATAATTCACGATCAGGACCTCTTCGCTGCCCGAGGTCCGGTCTTTGGTGTGGTAATTGGAGTTGGAGTAGCTGAACTTAAGCGGGATGGCGCGGTAACACGCCCTGTTGGCCTCCAGCCAGTCTAAAAGGATGCGGTTTTCCTTCCCCTTGCTCCTCAGGACGTTGGACAGGGCGAAGCGGACCCCCCGGGCGTGAAGGGCGTCCAGAAACGCCAGCAGATCCCGCTCGTCCCGGCCGCTCCAGCCCCCCTTCTCGTTGTAAGAGGCGCAGGTGATGAGGTAGGGGGGATCCGCGTACAAAAAGTCGCCGGGGCCGAGCGCCGCCGGATCGAACCCGCGGAAGTCCGCGCAGGAGAACCGGCAGTCCTGTTCCTGGATCCGGTCGATAAAGGCGGACAGTTTTTGCCGCATCTGGCCGTTGAAATCCCGCTTACCCACCGGGAGATTGTACTCGCCGCGGCTGTTGAAGCGGATCTGATTGTTGAAGGAGTACACGATCAGAACATAGAACATGACAAGGGAATAACTGTCGATCCGGCCGTCCTTCACGCGCTGATTGAAGTCCCGCCGCAGGCGAAGAAAGGGCCCCCGGTTATACTCAGCCAGGCCGTCGGAACTGTCGCAGTGATAGAACGCGTACCCGTTTTCGCTGACGCGGGACAGGCCGTATCGGTCGATGATCTGTCCGATCCACGCGAAGGTGGTCTCCTTCTCCAGAGATTTGAGCGTGCCGAACAGATCGATCAGCCGCCGGTCGATGTCGTTATAGATCACCCGGCGCGCGTTTACATTGAGACCCACGTTGCAGCCGCCGCAGAAGAGGTCCGCAAAGATCCCGATATCATTGGGAAAGAGGGGAAGCAATTGGGGGAGCAGCTTGTATTTCCCCCCGGTGTAATTAAGGGGAGAGGCAATCATCCTTTACCCCTCCCCTTTGTTGCAGACGCACAGGAACAGGCGCTCCGCGTTATCCCTGATGGCTGACTGACCGGCGTTGAACGCCTTGTGATCCGCTGAAAAGACCTTGACCTTCCCCCGTGCGCTCAGAATGCGCAGGATATCTTCGTCGCTGATCTTGGCGTTGGACCGGGCGTTGCCCTTGGCGGCCATATTGTTGTAGGACAGCAGGATATATCGGGCGCGGATGTCCTTGACCAGGGTCTCGAAGGCGGCGGACGCATCCCTGGTGCAGTAGCGGCTTTTCAGGCCGCGGCGGTCCATTTTGCGCCCGACGCCGAACACCTCCGGCTTTTCCCACCGGGCGACGTTTTCCAGCACATGGTAGGCGTCGCAATACTGGCGGGAGTTGTAGGGCGGGTCGATGTACACCAGGTCCGCCGTGATCCGCTTGACCAGATTGTTGGCGTCTTCGTTGTAACACTGGTTATGCGGATCGTTTTCTATGGGGGCCAGAGGGACGCGGAGTTCCAGCGGCTGGTCTGGTTCGGCCCCCTGGCGGAAGGCGTCGTAGTGCCCGCAGGTCAGGGCGATCTTGTCCATGGCGTAGAGCAGCGACGTGATCAAAATGGCCTGTTCGCGGCGGTTCAGCTCCCCCCGGCGGCAGCGCCGCTCGATATCCTCGCGGATAAAGCCGATCTTGGCGCAGTCCGCCCGGCTGAAATAGGTGTCGGAGAAATTGTCCGTCATGTAATTCCGGGTATCGACGAACAGAGCGTTGTAATACACGATCAGCTCGATGATCTTGCGCGGCTCGTACGCCTGCGCGCCGAACCAGGCGAAATTACAAATATAGTTGCTGTACAGAATATCGTTGGTGATCAGCCGTCTGTCGGCAAACGCGGAGGCCACCGCCCCCGTCCCCGCGAAAATGTCGGCGATCACCTCAACGCCGGTACATTCGGCATCTACCACATCGGTGATGAAGGACAGCAGTTTATACTTATTCCCCAGATACCGGCGGTTATTGATGAGAGTGGTCTTATACGAACCGACCTGAAATGCGGTCTCCATAACGCTCCCCCCATTCTCCAACCAACGTTTACGGTATCATCATACCGGACGAACAGACCGATAAAACGGACTTTGACATCCGGGACGGCGGTTGTTCACAATTATTATACGACTTGCCCCAAAAAACGTCAATAGCCGGCGGCCCGATCGGCCGCGGGCCTTTTCGGCGCTTTGCCGGAGGGCGCTCTGCCTGAGACCGGGGCCCGTTCGGCGGGTGAATCCTACCGCTCGCCGGCCAGCTGCCTGATGGCCCCCACCAGGGCGGGAATCACCTGCTTTTTCCGGCTGACCACCCCGGGGAGGACGGTCATGCCGTCTTCGGCCCCTGCGCCGAAGGCCCGGAGGAGCACCTCGTCCGCCCCGTCCCCGGCCGCGATCAGTTCCGTGGCGGAGGCGCGCACATCGGTGAACATATAGAATACGTAGTCCAGCCGCTGCTTGTTCAGGGCGGTCTCCAGATAGGGCCGCACCAGCGCCTCGCTGGCCCGGCGGTTCTTCTCGGTCATGTAGCTGCCCTGGCCCACGCCGAAGCGGACGTCGCCGCTGCTGAACACCTTGAAGTCGCCGTTGAAAATCTCCTCGGCGGTCTTGCCGGTCACGTCGCCCCCCGCCTCGAACATGGCGTCGGCATACTCCTCCAAATCCACCCCGGCCAGTCCGGCCAGCGCCCGGGCCGCGCTCTGGTCGGCCGGCGTGCAGGTGGGGCTGCGGAACATGAGGGTGTCGGACAGAATGGCGGAGAGCATCAGTCCGGCGGTGGAGGGGTCGATGGGCACGTCGTTCTCCTGATACATCTGGTAGACGATGGTGCAGGTGCAGCCCACGGGCACGTTGCGGAAATAGACGGGGCCGTCGGTCACCAGGGCGTTGATGCGGTGGTGGTCGATGATCTCCAGCACCTCGGCCTCGTCCAGCCCCTCGGCGGCCTGGGACTTTTCATTGTGGTCCACCAGGATCAGCTGCTTTTTGTGCAGGTTCATCAGGTTCCGGCGGGAGACCACGCCCAGATACGCGCCGTTCCGGTCCAGCACGGGGAAGTAGCGGTGGCGGACCGAGGCCATCACCCTTGAGACATCCTCCACCGGGCTGTCCACCGTGAACGTGAGCAGGTCTTCACTCACCATGAAATGCCGGATGGGGGCGGCCTGGGGGATCATCTGCCCGGCGGCGTAGGTGTCGTAGTCGGTGCGCAGGATGATGCAGCCCTTTTCCTCCGCCAGCGTACAGATGGCCCGGGAGACCTCGGAGCCGACGCAGACCACGATGCAGGCGGCGTCCATCTCGATGGCGGTGAGCTGTCCCTCTGCCCGGTTGGCGAGGATCACGATGTCCCCCTTGGAGATGGCCTTCCCCATCTGTTCAGGGCTGCCCGCCCCCACCACGATGCGGCCCTTCACCGTCTTGCCTTCGATATCGCCCACCAGGACCTGGGCGTTCAGGGTCTCCGCGATGTTTTTGTAGCTGGTCCGGGCGTCAGCGAGGATGCGGGCGTCCAGAGTGCCCATGTTGGCGGTGGCGATGTCCTTTACGGTGATCAGCCCCTTCAGGCTGTCCCCCTCTACCACGCAGAGGGTGTCCAGCTGCTCGTCCCGCATGGTCATCCAGGCCCGGCGCAGGCTCATCTCGCCGTCTACCCCGGGCCGCCGGCGATAGTCCACATCCCGGATCTGCGGGCTGACGTCGGGGCACAGCTGGGGAGCCGGGACGTGGAAGCGGTCCAGCGCGAATTCCGTCTCCCGGTTCAGCATACCCGCCCGGCAGGGCCGGTAGGTGTGCTCCGGGTCAAGCCGTTCCTTCAGGCGGCTGTACGCGATGGCCGCGCAGATGGAGTCAGTGTCCGGGTTGCGGTGCCCGATGACCCGGATGGTGCGGTTGGCAGTCTGACTGTTCATGATCGTGCCCTCCGTTTCTGTCCGGCCGCTGGGGCGCGGGCGTTTCATGGCGTTTTTCGTATTTTATCACAATCCGGCCGCGCCCGCAAGCGACAGATGCCCTCCGGGGGGAGACGGCAGCGCCCCCGCGCGAGCAAAAACCCCGCACGGCATTGACGAACGGCCGCCGGGGGAGTAAACTGGGGACAGGGCCAGCGCCCATCACGTAAGGAGGGACCGCCATGATCCGGGAGAAAAGCTGCGGAGCGGTGATTTTCCGCCAAAATGATACGGAACGGACTTATCTGGTGCTTCACAGCGCCCTGGGCCACTACTCCCTCTGCAAGGGCCATGTGGAGGGCGCCGAGACCGAGCGGCAGACCGCCGTCCGGGAGATCGGGGAGGAGACCGGCCTCGCCGTGTCCTTTGTGGACGGATTCCGGCAGGTCATCACCTACTCCCCCCGTCCCGGGGTGATGAAGGACGTGGTGTTCTTCCTGGCCCGGGCGGAGGACGGCCCCATCGTCTGCCAGATCGAAGAGGTGGCGGACGCCGCCTTTCTGCCCTATCAGAGGGCCGCGGCCCGCCTGACCCATCCCTCCGACCGGGGGGTCCTGGCGGCGGCCCACGCTTTCCTGGAGAGCAGGTGAGCCATGCCCACTCCTCTCTGTGATCTGCTGAAGGCCCTGGCCGGGCGGGACCTGCTGCGGCTGGATATGCCGGGGCACCACGGGCTGCCCCTGCCCTATGACCTCCCCTGGCCGGCGGCGCTTGACTTCACCGAAAACGGCCTCACCGGAGACCTGTTCGGCCGCGAGCGGGACGCCATCGCCCGGGCGGAGGAGCTGTGGGCGGAGCGCTTCGGCTTCGGCTCCTGCCTGTTCCTCACCGGCGGCTCCACCCAGGGGGTCCACGCCGGGATGGCCCTGCTGGCGGGGGCGGGGGGGCACGTCGCCCTGGACCGGGGCGCCCACCGCTCCGTCTACAACGCCCTGGCTCTGCTGGACCTGATCCCGCACTACCTCTCCCGGCCCTGGCTGACGGCGGAGGGGGTCGCCGGCCCCATCCGCCCGGACGAGGTGGCGAAGCTGCTGGAGGACCGCCCGGAGATCAAAACGGTTTGTATTACTTCTCCTACGTATTACGGCGTGTTGTCGGACATTCCCGCCATCGCCGGCGTCTGCCACTCCCACGGGGCAAAGCTGCTGGTGGACGCCGCCCACGGGGCGCACCTGCCCTTCCTGGGATACGGGGGCTATTCCGCCGCCGACGCGGTGGTCGCCTCCGCCCACAAGACCCTGCCGGCCCCCGGGCAGACCGCCCTGCTGTTCGCCAACGGCTGTTCGCTGGACGAGCTGCGTCAAGCGGGGAGCCTTTACGGCTCGTCCTCCCCCTCCTATGTGATGATGGCTGCCCTGGACCTGGTCCGGGACTATATGGAGGGGGAGAGGACCGCCCGGTACCGGGAGACGGCCGCCCGGGTATCCGCCCTGCGGGAGAAGTATCCGGCGCTGCGGGAGGCCCCCGGCCTCGCCCTGGACCCCACCCGGCTCACCCTCCTGTGCGGGGACGGCTTCGCCCTGGCGGACCGTCTGCGGGAAAAGGGCTGCCTGTCCGAATTGGCGGATGTGGGCCATGTGGTATTCATCTGCACCTGCGCCGACTCACCGGAGCGGTTCGCCCGGCTGGAGGGCCTGCTGGCGGCGGAGGACGTTTCAAATCCCGCCCGGTGCCCGCCGCCCCCCGAGCCGCCGCCCGCCGCCCTCACCCCGCGGCAGGCGGTATTCGCCCCCCGGGAGGCCGTCGCGGCGGGGGACGCCGAAGGGCGCATCGCCGCCGGGCAGATCGCCCCCTATCCCCCCGGCGTGCCTGTCGTCGCACCCGGCGAGGTCATCACGAAAAAAACTCTGGCCTATTTGCGTGAAATAGGTTATAATATGTGTTCAGTAGACGTGGTCCGCGCCTGAACCGCGGGAAGGAGGGCTTCTCATGGATATCGAACTGCCTGCCGCCCTGTCCCACGCCTACCTGATCACCGGCGGGAATGGGGCGCGCCGCGCGGCCCTGGCCAAACGTCTGGCCGCCGCCTACCTGTGCGAGGGGAACGGCCCCGCTCCCTGCGGCCGGTGCAGGCACTGCCGCAAGGTGGCGGGGGATATCCACCCGGACGTGACCGTCCTGGCCCCCCTGCCGGACAAGAAGGAGATCGGCGTGGACCAGGCCCGCGCCCTCCGCGCCGACGTCTACATCCGCCCCAACGAGGGCCGGCGCAAGGTGTATCTCATCGACCCGGCGGACTCCATGAATCCCTGGGCGCAGAACGCCCTGCTGAAGGTGCTGGAGGACGGCCCGGCCTACGCCGCCTTCCTGCTGCTGGCGGAGGAGCCGGGCAGGCTGCTGGACACGGTGCGCTCCAGATGCGAGCCGATGCCCCTCCCCCCGGAGGAGACGCCCGTTGACCCGGAACTGGCGGAAAAGGCGGAGGCCCTGGCGGAGCTGCTGTTCGCCGGGGACGAATTCCAGGTGGCAAAAGGCCTTACCGCCCTGGAGATGGAAAAGCCGAAGGCCGACCAGCTGGCCGCCCTGCTGGCCGCCGCGGAGGACCGGGCGGCCGGGCGGCTGGCGCGGGATCCGGCCAGAGGCGCGCGGGTCCTGCGGGCGCTGAAGACCTGCCGGGAAAACGCGGTGTTCAACCCCGGCCCGGGCCACACCCTGGGCCGGCTGGCGGCGGAACTCTTTCAAGACGCGTAGCGTGCAGATTTCAACCTTTCAGATATACGGAGGATCCACTATGACCGAGATCATCAGCGTCCGGTTCCGGACCGGCGGAAAACAATACTACTTCGATCCCCTGGGCCAGCGGGTGGAGGAGGGCCAGGCCGTCATCGTGGAGACGGGCAAGGGCCTGGAGTACGGCACCTGCGTCAGGGGCAACACCGCCATCGACGACGGGGCGGTGGTCCAGCCCCTGCGCCCCCTGGTGCGTCTGGCCACCGAAAAGGACGAAAAACAGGTGCGGGACAACCGCCGCCGGGAGAAGGAGGCCATGCGCATCTGCCAGCAGCTCATCGAGCGGCACGGCCTGGAGATGAAGCTGGTCCAGGTGGAGTACAGCTTCGACGCCTCCAAGATCATCTTCTTCTTCACCTCCGACGGGCGGGTGGACTTCCGCGCCCTGGTGAAGGATCTGGCCGGCATCCTCCGGGCGCGCATCGAACTTCGGCAGATCGGTGTGCGGGACGAGGCCCGGATGCTGGGGGGATTCGGCATCTGCGGCAAGCCCTTCTGCTGCGCCCAGTTTTTGGGGGAGTTCCAGCCGGTGTCCATCAAAATGGCCAAGACCCAGAACCTGTCCCTGAACCCCACCAAGATCTCCGGCACCTGCGGGCGGCTCATGTGCTGCCTGAAATACGAGCAGGACGCCTATGAGGACGCGGTGAAGCGCTGCCCCAAGCAGGAGTCCTTTGTGGAATGCCCCGACGGTGTGGGCACCGTCGCCTCCGTCAACCTGCTGAAGGAGCAGGTGAAGGTGAAGCTGGAGGACTCCACCGAGCAGCCCAGAAACTATCTGACCAGCGAGATCCGGGTGGTGCGCTCCGGCAAGGGCAAGCGGCCGGAGGACTATGTGGCGCCGCCCGCCTCCGAGCTGGAGAAGCTCCGGGACCCCCAGGCGGAGGCCGCCCGCACCGGCCGCAGGGTCGAGGGACCCGGCGACCTGTCCGCCGTGCTGGAGCGCTATCTGGGCGAGCAGCCCCAGCAGGAGGAGCCCAAGAAGGCCAAGGCGCACGCCCGCCGCCGGTCCGGTGGCGCAAAGGAGGGCAAAGAGCCCAAGACGGTCAAGTCCTCCTCTCAGCCCGCCGCCCCCGCCCAGGAGAAGCCGGCCCGCCAGGAGCGGCCCGCCGCCAGGGCCCTCCGTCAGGCCGCGGCCCGGAGCGAACCGTCCCCGGTGGAGGAGCAGCCCGCCGCGCCTGCCGCCCCCGCCTCCGGCGCGTCCCACCGCCGCCATTGGCGGCCCCGCCGCCGCAAGTCCGGCGGCGGCCAGGCCCAGGCCTGAATACCCCGGAAACTGAAACCGCCCCGGCTTGTACAGCTGTACAGGCCGGGGCGGTTTATTCCTGCCGCGCGGCCCGGAGGCCGCCCGTTGGCGGGCCTCGGCGGGAGATTGCCGGATCGTCAGCCCCTGACTGCGGCGAAGGCCTGGTCCAGATCGGCGATAATGTCGTCGATGTGCTCGGTCCCGATGGACAGACGGATGGTGTTGGGATAGATGTCCTGATCGGCCAGCTCCTCCGGGGACAGCTGGGAGTGGGTGGTGGTGGCGGGGTGGATGACCAGGGACTTCACGTCGGCCACGTTGGCCAGCAGGGAGAAGATCTTCAGGCTGTCGATGAACTTGTGGGCCTCGGCCTGGCCGCCCTTGATGTTGAAGGTGAAAATGGACGCGCCGCCGTTGGGGAAGTATTTCTCGTACAGGGCGTGATCGGGGTGGCCGGGCAGAGAGGGGTGGTTGACCCGCTCGACCTGGGGGTGGCCGGCCAGATACGCGACGACCTTTTTGGTGTTCTCGGCGTGGCGCTCCAGGCGGAGGGACAGGGTCTCGACGCCCTGGAGCAGCAGGAAGGCGGCGAAGGGGGAGATGGCGGCGCCGGTGTCCCGGAGCAGGATGGCCCGGATGTAGGTGGCGAAGGCGGCGGGACCCGCGGCGTCCACGAAGCTGATGCCGTGGTAGCTGGGGTTGGCCTCGGCGATGGGGGCGTACTTGCCGCCGGCCCTCCAGTCGAACCTGCCGCCGTCCACGATGACGCCGCCCAGGGTGGTCCCGTGCCCGCCGATGAATTTGGTGGCGGAGTGGACCACGATGTCCGCGCCGTGCTCGATGGGGCGGATCAGGTAGGGGGTCCCGAAGGTGTTGTCGATGACCAGAGGCAGGCCGTGCCTGTGGGCGATGTCCGCGATGGCGTCGATATCGGGAATGTCGGAGTTGGGGTTGCCCAGCGTCTCGATGTAGACCGCCCTGGTGTTGGGGCGGATGGCGTTCTCCACCTCCGCCAGATCGTGGACGTTGACGAACGTGGCCTCCACGCCGAACTGGGGCAGCGTATGGGCCAGCAGGTTGTAGCTTCCGCCGTAGATGGTCTTCTGGGCTACGATGTGGCCGCCCTTCTGGGCCAGGGCCTGGATGGTGTAGGTGATGGCCGCCGCGCCGGAGGCCACCGCCAGGGCGGCCACGCCGCCCTCCAGCGCGGCGATGCGTTTCTCAAACACGTCCTGGGTGGAGTTGGTCAGCCGCCCGTAGATGTTGCCGGCGTCGGCAAGGCCGAAGCGGGCGGCGGCGTGGGCGGAGTTGTGGAACACGTAGGAGGTCGTGGCGTAGATGGGCACCGCCCGGGAATCGGTGGCTGGATCGGCCTGTTCCTGGCCCACGTGGAGCTGCAGGGTCTCGAATCTATAGTTGCTCATGGAGTGATACCTCTCTTCTATTTTTTGTGGGGATAACGCGGCGGTCCTGTCCGGACCCTCACATTCGCCCGCAGCGGAAATTGTGCCGCAGCAGCTGATAGAACCAACGGCTCATAACGCCGCCTCCTTTTTGATGTTGAGGGAAGTATATACCTATAAACCTATCTTGTCAATAGGTAAGTGGGTAAATAATGCGAAAAACCGGCGGGGCGTTTTGTGCACCCCGCCGGTCCGGCGTTCTATGGCAGCTCTTTGATGATCCGGGCCATCAGTTCCACCCGGCGGAAGGGGGTCATGAGATAGTAGCCGTCCACAAAGGGGGCGGCCGCCCTGGCCACGGCGGCGGAGATGGTCACCGCCAGGTCCTCCGCCTCGGCCCGGTCCTTCCCCTCGTAGAGGGACACGATCTCCTCGCACACCCGCATCCCCGCGATCTCGTTGTTGAGGAACAGGGCGTTGCGGTGGCTGACGATGGGGAAGATGCCGCCCAGGATCCGGCCGCGCAGCGTCTCCCGGGCCAGCTTCAAATTGTCCAGCGCCTCCTGGGAGTGGATCGGCTGGGTGAGAAAGGCGGATACGCCGTTTTCCTCCTTCTCCCGGGCCAGTCTCAGCTGGACGGCGAAATTTCTGGCGTTCAGATTCAGCGCCCCGAAAATGCGAAAGGGGGTGGTCAGCCCGTTCTCATTGAGGTCGGACACGTACCGGGCCAGCTTCCGGGAGTTGAAATTGAACACGCTTTTGACCTCGTCCTGGTGTTCGGTGGGGATGGGGTCGCCGGTGACCAGCAGCACGTTGTGGACCCCCTCCATGGACAGCCCCAGCAGCAGGGCCTTGGTGGCATTCAGGTTGCGGTCCCGGCAGGTCAGGTGGGGCAGGGGCTCGATCCCCAGTTCCCGCTTGACCTTGCAGGCCAGCAGACTGCTGTCCGCCCTGGGCCGCCCGATGGGGCAGTCCGCGATGGTCACCGCGTCCGCCCCCGCGTCCCGAAGGATCTTTGCCCCCTCCAGGAAAAAGGTCACGTCGTCGTTGTCGGGCGGGTCCAGCTCCACCGCCACCACGCGCCTGCCCTCCTCCAGCCGCTCCCACAGGCGGTTGCGGGCGGGGGAGGGGGCCGGCTTTTCCGCCGCGCTCCGGGCGGCGGGCCGGACGCCGGTCCGCACATCCGCCAGCGCGGCGGCAGCGGCGGCGATATGCTCCGGCGTGGTGCCGCAGCAGCCGCCCACGATGGCCGCCCCGGCCTCAGCAATTCGGGCCAGCTTGCCGGCGAAGTAGTCGGGCCGGCCCTGGAAGACCACCCTCCGCCCCAGTACGGTGGGATAGCCCGCGTTGGGCATGACGGACAGGGGGATCCCCTTCGCGTCCAGGCCCCGGATAAACTGCAGCAGATGGTTGGGGCCGGACACGCAGTTGAAGCCAACCGCGTCCACCCCCGGCAGGGCGGCGGCCCGCCGGAACAGCGCCTTGCCGGAATGGCCCTCCCGGGTGACCCCGTCATATCCCACGGCGAAGGACACCATGAGGAAGGACTCCGGGCAGCGCTCCTTCAAAAAGGCGGCCAGATCGGAGATGCCGTCGTCGGTGGGAAGGGTCTCCGCCAGGAAACAGGTCATCCCCTGCTCCAGGAACAGCTCCGCCTGACGGATGTACAGCTCTCCCCGGCTCAGCCCCCTTCCCTCGGGGGCGGGGCCCATATCGGCGAAGACGAACGCCCCGTAGGGCTCCGCCGCCTCTCCCGCCAGGCGGCAGGCGGCCCCGATCACCGTTCGGACCAGATCTGTCCTGCCCTCGGCCAGGTCGTCCCCCAGGGAGAAGGTGTCGGTCTTGACGGCCCCGCACCCCGCCTCCAGATAGGCCCGGTGGATGGACAGGATCTCCCCGGGGCGGTCCAGGCAGGCGGTCTCGCACCGGGCCTCCGCCCGGCCGGGGAGGGAGGCGTAGCAGGTGCCCATGGCCCCGTCGAACAGCAGGGGCCGCCCCTGGGCCAGATAGTCCCGCACGTTCACTGTCCGAACACCTCCCGGGCGATCTCCACCGACTGGCGGGCGTCTTTCGAGTAGTAGTCGGCCCCCATCCGGACGGCGTACTCGGGGGTGAGCACCGCGCCGCCCACCATGACGACAGGCGGATCAGGCAGAGCCCTCAGCTGCCGGATGGTCTCCTCCATGGCGGGGAGGGTGGTGGTCATCAGGGCGGACAGGCCCACCAGGCGGACACCCTCCCGAAGGGCGGCATCCGCCACCGTCTCCGGCGGCACGTCCTTTCCCAGGTCGATGACCTCGTAGCCGTAGTTTTCCAGCACCGTTTTGACGATGTTCTTGCCGATGTCGTGGATGTCGCCGTGGACGGTGGCCAGGATCAGGCGGCCTTTTTTCACCGGGTCGGCGCCCTTTTCGGCAATGGAGGCCCTGATGACCTCGAACACCGCCTGGGCGGCCTGGGCCGCGCTGAGCAGCTGGGGCAGGAAGACCTTCCCCTTCTCGTAATCCTCGCCGACCCGGTCCAGAGCGGGGATGAGACGCCTCTCCACCAGGGCCAGCTCGTCCTCAGTCCGGAGCGCCTCCTTCGCCATGCGGCCCGCGTCCTCTTTGAGGCCCCGGAGGATGGCCTCCTCCAGGGTAGAGGCCGCCCTGGGCGCGGCAGGTCTGCCGGGGGCGGGCGGGACTGCGCCGGGGGCCTGTGCCTTTTGGCCGGCAAAGCGCTCCACATAGGCCGCGCATCCCCTGTCCTCGCCGGACAGGGCCCGGAAGGCCGCCGCCGCATCCAGCATCTCCCTCTGGTTGGGGTTGACGATGGGCAGGGTCAGCCCCGCGCCCATGGCCTGGATGAGGAAGGCCTGGGTGATGAGGGGCCGCTCGGGCAGGCCGAAGGAGATGTTGGACACCCCCAGCACCGTCTGCAGCCCCAGATCCTCCCGGACCATGCGGACGGCCCGCAGGGTCTCCCTGGCCTGGTCCTGCTCGGCGGACACGGTGAGGGTCAGGCAGTCGATCCACACGTCCTCTTTGGGGATGCCGCGGGAGAGGGCCGCGTCCAGGATACGGCGGGCGATGGCCACGCGGCCCTCCGCCGTCCGGGGGATGCCGCCCTTGTCCAGGCAGAGCCCCACCACGGCGGCCCCGTATTTCTTTACGACGGGCAAAACGCGCTCCAGTACAGCGGGCTCGCCGTTGACAGAGTTCACCGCCGCCTTGCCGTTATAGACCCGCAGGCCGGCCTCCAGCGCGTCCGGGTCGGAGGAGTCCAGCTGCAGCGGCAGGGAGACCGCGCTCTGCAGGCGCTTTACCACCCGGGGCAGCATCTCGGCCTCGTTGACGCCGGGGTAGCCCACGTTCACGTCCAGGATATCCGCGCCGGCGTCCTCCTGTTGGATGGCCACGCCCAGGATATAGTCCAGGTCGTTCTCCAGCAGCGCCTGCTGGAAGCGCTTTTTGCCGGTGGGGTTCACCCGTTCCCCGATGATGCGCACCCCGTCGATCCGGCAGGGGGAGACGGGGGTACACACGAAGCTCGCCGGCTCGTAGACGCGGGCCGCGGGCGCAAGCCCCTCTACGGCGTTTCGCAGCCTGCGGATATACTCCGGCGAGGTGCCGCAGCACCCGCCCACGATGGAGGCCCCCGCCTCCAGGCAGGGCCCCATCGCCGCGGCGAAGTCCTCCGGCCCCATGTCATAGTGGCCGTCGGCGGGGTCGGGCAGGCCGGCGTTGGGCTTGGCGATGACGGGCAGGCGGGTATTCCGGCACAGCTCGGCCAGCAGGGGGGCCAGCTGGTCCGGCCCCAGGGAGCAGTTCAGGCCGATGGCGTCCGCTCCCAGCCCCTCCAGTGTCCGCGCCATGGACTGCACCGTGCATCCGGTAAAAGTGCGGCCGCCGCCGTCGAAGGACATGGTGACAAAGGCCGGCAGGGAGGTGTTCTCCTTCACCGCCAGCAGAGCGGCCTTGGCCTCGTACAGATCGGTCATGGTCTCGATGACCGCCAGGTCCGCCCCGGCCCGCGCTCCGGCCACGGCGATCTCTTTGAACTGTTCATAGGCAGCCTCGAAGGCGAGGGCGCCCATGGGTTCCAGCAGCTCTCCCAGGGGGCCGATGTCCAGGGCCACCTTCACACCGGTCCCGGCGGCGGCCTGTCTGGCGGCGGCGACCGCCCCGCCGATCACCTGGCCGGCGGTACGGCCCGATCCGGCCAGCTTGCGGGGGCTGACCCCGAAGGTGTTGGCGTAGATCACCTGGCTGCCCGCCTCGATGTACTCCCGGTGGACGGCGGCCAGCACCGACGGGTGGTCCAGTCCCCACAGCGCCGGCTCCGCGCCGGCGGGCAGGCCCCGCTTTTGCAGTTCGGTGCCCATGGCCCCGTCCAGGATCAGGATGCGGTCTCTCCAGAATTCAGATGGCACAGGTCTTTCCCCCTTTGCGGATGGAACAGGTCTCTCTCAGACGGCAGTATGCGCAGCCCCGGATCCTGGCGGCCTGGGGCCGGTCCGACAGGCCCACGACGGCGGTGACTGACTTGGCGGGGGTCAGCATCAGGCTGTCCGTCACATGGACGCCCACCCGCCTGGCCGCGTCCAGGGCGGCGCAGAGCGCGGGCTGGAGGTCCAGCGGCAGGTCGCCGTAGCCGGGGCTGAACCGGTCGGTGAGGAACAGGTCCGGGAAGCGGGCGGCGATCTCCCGCTCCGCCTCGTCGCAGACGGCCTCCACCAGGGCGGAGCCGCAGCCGTCCATCAGCACGGCCCTGGCCATGTCCCGGGCCTCCTCGGTCCGCAGCAGGGCGTCGAACCGCCCGCCGGCGGTGCAGACCATCAGCGCGGCCCTCCGGCAGCCGGCCAGCATCCGCTCGGCCGTATGTCCCGTCAGGGTGACGCCGGCACCCCGGAGCGTCAGGCCGTCCGTCCCCCTGTCCAGGTCCCAGGCCCGCCAGGTGAGGCGGGGGAACAGCTTTTCCTCCAGGACCCCGGCGATGTCCTCCATCTCCCGGCGCAGGTCCTCCGGAGGCGCGCCCCGGACGCCGGCGTAGCGCAGCGCGTCGTCGATGTTGAGCTTCACCGGCACTCCCTCCCCCGATTTTCCTATCACGTGAGTATGTTTCAGTATACCATCCGCCGCTCCCGCCGTCAACCGGGTGAGATCCGTCCGCGCGGGATTTTGCGGCAAAAAGAGGGCCGCCGGACGGGAGAGGTCCCGCCCGGCGGCCTTTCGTTATTCCCGGTTCTTTTGGGCCAGCCGGATGGCCGCCGTCATGGGCAGCACCAGCGCCCCCATGCAGAAGTCCCCGAGGCCGTGGATGGCGTCAAAGGGCAGCCCTGCCGCGATCCAGGCGACGGTGGCCTTGAAGCTCAGCCCGTACATCAGCGCCTGGACGGGGGCGTACAGCACCCCGAACAGCAGCCCGTGGGCGCCGCACACGCACATATAGAGGATGGGGGCCGCCTTTTTGGGCAGATTCCGGGGCAGCAGCATCACCGCCCCCCACAGCACCGTCCAGATGTACAGATAGGGCAGCCACCACCCGGCGAACCCGGCGAACAACCCCTCCAGCAGCACGTAGCAGTAGAGGGGGTACAGCGCCTTTCCCCGGTACACCAGCGTGATGGCGCAGATCATGGCGGCCAGCGGGTGGATGTTGGGCAGGGGCTCCATGGCCAGCTGGGATACGTACATCAGCCCGCCCAGCAGGCCGAACACGGCGATCTCACGGACGGTGGGCTTCACGGCTCACTTCTCCACGGCGAAGGAGTAGACGGCGCCGGCGGCGACGTCGGTGGCGTCCACGCCGGAGGAGGCGTACTCGCCGTCGATGTAGAAGGCCCAGTAGGTGCCGTCGGTGTCATAGTCGGCGGTGATGCCGTTGACGGTCTTGACGTACAGTCCGTACTCGCTCTCCTCTCCGGCGATCAGGTCCACCGCCAGCAGGGCGTCCCCCACTGTGGTCTCGTCGGTGTGAATGAGGAACCTGGACTCGTTCCCCTCTCCGTCGGTCACCGTCACGATGAACTCCGTCGCCCCCTCGCCCAGTTCCGTGGTCTCAGTCCCCTGGGACGGTTCGCCGGTGGGTCCTTCCGTGGCCGGAGGGTCTGTTTCCGGCGCCTCTGTGACCGCCGCGGGCTCCGTGGCGGGCGGAGCGGCGGACGCGCCGGGCTGGCCGGCCGCGCAGCCTGTCATGCCCAGGGCCATCGCCGCGAACAGCCCCGCACACAGGATGAGCGCCGACAGGTTTCGTAAAGTCGTTTTTCGCATCTTGTGTCCTCCTTGATGGGATATTGTGGCGCCTCTCCAAGCCGGCGCTCGCGGCTGTCCGGAGAGACTTCCGCCGTCCAGGTATTTCGACTTGGCGCCCATCCCGCGCCTTCTCAGATCGCTCCAATGGCCTTTCCCCGGACGCGGCTCCGGGTCAGCGGGACGGATCATGCGCGCCTCACGGCGGCGGGCCCGTACAGGATTTTCACCTGTTTCCCTGAAAACGGCAGCGTTTCATTCTACCACAGAGGATGCGCGGATGCAAGGATTCTGCTCGCAGGACAGGGGAGACGGCGTCCGGCCTGTCCGCCTCAGTGCCGCGCCGATAAAAACTCGCTGGGGTTGCAGCCAAATTCCCGTTTGAAGGCCTTCAGGTAGTTGGAGTAGTCGTTGAAGCCGCACCCCATGCAGGCGTCGGTGACAGACGCGCCGTCCCGGAGCATATCTCTGGAGACGGTCACCCGTTTTTTGATGATGTACTGGTAGATGCTCATGCCGGTGTACTGTTTGAACTGGCGGCTCAAATAGAATTTGCTGAGGTAAAACCGCTCGGCGATGCTGTCCAGGGACAGGTCCCCGCCGATGTTCCGGTTGATGTAGTTCAGCACGCCGTTGACCAGGCTGCTCTCGGTCACCTCCTCATGGCTCTGGCCGGAGGAGCCGAAATAGCAGCGGCAAACCTCCACCAGCAGGGTCAGGATGCGGGCGTACACGAGCGCCGGACTGCCCAGGGCGCGGCTGTTCTGGGCCTGGGAGATCTGCTCGCACAGGGAGCGGATGCGGATGGACGCGGCCTGGTCGGGCCGGACCCGGCGGTAGTCCTTCCGGGCGGCGTCGGCAAAGCAGGCGGCCAGATCGTCGCCGCCGGCCCGGAGGGGGTCGAAAAAGCTGTCGTCCAGCCAGAGGACCACCCGCTCATAGGGCCTGCTGGACCGGACCTCCGGCCGGTGGATGTCCAGACTGTTGGTGAGCAGGATGTCGCCCGGCCGGAGCAGATAGGTCTTGCCCTCGATGGTGTAGCTCACGTCGCCGTCCAGGAGGAGGAACAGCTCGTAGAAGGGATGCTGGTGGAATTCCACCTGGGGCGGCGCGGCGTCAAGGTAGTGGTAAAACTCAAAACTGGATTCGCCCAGCATCACCTGGCGGTCGGTCCAAACATCTTTGTTCATATTGACAAACTCCTTGCCGATTCTTTTTTGCACTTTTTATTATAGAGCAATTTTCACCAGGTTTCAAGCCATAAATACCATGCGAAAAATGGCTCCGCCAATTATAATAAACCTGTAAATAAGGTTGCGATTGTCCGTCCTGTTTTGTGCAGTAGTTCCAAATCTGCCGGATCCGGCCGAAAAAAGGCGAAGCGCCCCCGGTTTGCCGGCGCGAATACGCGGAAATGTGTACACGATTTATCTTGTAATAATTGGAAGGAGGAAAACAGACTTTGAGAGAACGCATTCTATTGAACAAGGGCTGGACCTTCACCGGCAGGGACGGGAAGGCCATCCCGGTAGACGTGCCCCACACCTGGAACAACATCGACGGCCAGGACGGCGGCAACGACTACTACCGCGGCGCCTGCCGCTACCGCAGGACCTTCCCCAGGCCGGACTTTGACCCGGCCAGCCAGCGGGTCTACCTGGAGTTCCGGGGAGTCAACGCCTCCGCCGTGGTCACCCTCAACGGCAAAGAGATCATGACCCACGACGGCGGCTACTCCACCTTCCGCAAGGACGTCACCGATGTGCTGGCGGACTCCAACGACCTGGATGTGCTGGCGGACAACTCCGTCAACGACCGGGTCTATCCCCAGAAGGCGGACTTCACCTTCTATGGCGGCATCTACCGGGACGTGTGGCTCATCGTGGTGAATAAGGACCACTTCGACCTGGACTTCTGGGCCGGCCCCGGCGTCAAGGTCACCCCCGCCGTGTCCGGCAAAGACGGCAGCGTCCGGGTGGAGACCTTCCACAAGTCCGAGGGCGGCAAAGTGGCTGTTCGGCTGTTGGACGCCTCCGGCGCGGTGGCGGCCCAGGGGGAGGGGACCGACGTCACCCTCACCATCCCCAACGTCCATCTCTGGGACGGGGTAAAGGACCCCTACCTGTACACCTGCGAGGCCGACCTGATCGTGGGCGGCAAGGTGACGGACCAGATCTCCACCCCCTTTGGCGTCCGCTCCTTCCATGTGGACCCGGACAAGGGGTTCTTCCTGAACGGACGGCCCTATCCCCTCCACGGCGTCTCCCGCCACCAGGACTGGAAGGGCATCGGCAACGCCATCACCAAGGAGCACCACGACAAGGACATGGAGCTCATCCGGGAGATGGGGGTCAACACCATCCGGCTGGCCCACTACCAGCACGACCAGTACTTCTATGACCTCTGCGACAAATACGGCATGATCGTCTGGGCGGAGATCCCGTATATCTCCGAGCATATGCCCAACGGCCGGGAGAACACCATCACCCAGATGAAGGAGCTCATCGTCCAGAACTACAACCACCCCTCCATCGTCACCTGGGGCCTGTCCAACGAGATCACCATCTCCACCAAGGACAAGGCCGACATGCTGGACAACCATCACGTGCTCAACGACCTGGTACATCAGATGGACCCCACCCGGCCCACCACCCTGGCCTGCTACGCCATGTGCGGACCCTTCAACAAGGTGGCCCACATCTCCGACCTGGTGAGCTGGAACCTGTACCTGGGCTGGTACGTGCCGGGGCTGTTCCTCAACGATTTGTGGATCGACTTCTTCCACTGGAAGTACCCCAAGCGCCCCCTGGGCTACTCGGAGTACGGCTGCGAGGCCATGACCAACCTCCACTCCTCCCACCCCAAGCGGGAGGACCAGACGGAGGAGTACCAGTGCGTGTACCACGAGTACCTGCTGAACTGCTTCGCCAAGCGGCCCTTCATGTGGGCCACCCACGTGTGGAACATGTTTGACTTCGCCGCCGACGCCCGGGACCAGGGCGGCGAGCCGGGGATGAACCATAAGGGGCTGGTCACCTTCGACCGGAAGATCAAAAAGGACAGCTTCTACCTCTATAAGGCCTGGTGGAGCGAGGATCCCTTCGTCCACATCTGCTCCAAGCGGTATGCCGACCGGAACGAGACTACCACCACCGTGAAGGTCTACTCCAACCAAAGGACTGTGGCCCTCTACGCCAACGGGAAAAAGATGGGGGAGCAGACAGGCGAGCACGTGTTCGCCTTCCAGGTTCCGCTCAGCGGCGAGGTGAAGCTGGAGGCCCGGTCCGGCGACCTGACCGACGAGGCCGTCATCCGCTATGTGGATCAGCCCAACCCGGATTACATCCTCAAAAAGGGCGAGGGCAAGGGCAGGAACTGGGTGTGAGCGCCCGGAACAACACTGTTATCTCTGGGGCGGAGGGGGGAAAGCTCCGCCTCTGGATAAAATAATTGAAAAGTGGAGGAAAACAATATGCAGAAGAAACCGAAAATCGTTCTGTGGTCCGTGTTGACCGCCCTGCTGGCCATCGTGCTGATCGCAGGCATCGTGCTGAACATCGTCGGCGGGATGTACGCCACCACCATCAACGTGGCCCTGAACACCGACACGTTCAAGATCATCAACAAGACCAACGACCAGTATTTCACCAGCGACTTCGCCAGCAAGGACGACCTGGCCGCCTATGACAAGCTGATGGGCGCGGCCGTGGAGGCCGAGGGCGCCACCCTGCTGAAGAACGACAACAACGCCCTGCCTCTGGCCGGCGGCGCCAAGGTCTCCCTCTTCGCCCGGGGCAGCGTGGACCTGCTGTACGGCGGCACCGGCTCCGGCGCCGTGGACGTCAGCTCCGCCCCCAGCCTGAAGGACGCTCTTACCGAGAACGGCATCGAGGTCAACCAGACCCTTTGGGACTGGTACTCCGGCAACAACTACAAGCGGCAGACCCCCGCCGCCATCTCCGACAACCTGAAGGCCAATACCCTCTACGGCGTCAACGAGGCTCCCTGGTCCGAGGTGCAGTCCGCCGCCGGCTCCTCCTTCGCTGACTACGGCGACGCCGCCATCGTGGTGTTCTCCCGCTCCGGCGGCGAGGGCGCCGACCTGCCCGCCGGCGATATCGGCGCGACCCTGACCTACACCAACAAGGACGGCGAGACCGTCAACTACACCACCGGCACCGACGAGGGCAACGGCGGCAACTACCTGGCCCTGTCCAACGAGGAGAAGGACCTGCTGGCCGGCCTGAAGGCCCTGAAGGACGACGGCACCTTCAAGAAGATCATCGTCCTGCTGAACACCTCCAACGCCCTGGAGCTGGACTTCCTGAACCCCGACATCTGCGGCACCGACTACGGCATCGACTCCTGCATGTGGGTCGGCGACGTGGGCCAGTGGGGCGCCAACGCCCTGGGCCAGCTGCTCTCCGGCAAGGTGGCCCCCTCCGGCTCCCTGGTGGACACCTATCTGTATGACAACCTGGCCGCCCCCGCCATCCACAACTTCTACTCCCAGGCCTACACCAACCTGGGCGACTACGACCTGCAGGCCCAGGACAGCGCCGACGTGCAGGGCATGTACACCGTGTACCAGGAGGGCATCTACCTGGGCTACCGGTACTTCGAGACCCGCTATGAGGACGCCGTCATGGGCACCGGCAACGCCGGCAGCTATGACTACGCCAAGACTGTGGCCTATCCCTTCGGCTACGGTATGAGCTACACCACCTTTGAGTACAGCGGCTTCAGCCTGAAGGAGAACGGCGACAGCTTCGACGTCACCGTCACCGTGAAGAACACCGGCGACGCCGCCGCCAAGAAGACCGTCCAGGTCTATTTCCAGTCCCCCTTCACCGACTACGACAAGGAGAATCAGATCGAGAAGGCCTCCGTGGAGCTGTGCGGCTTCACCAAGACCGGCATCCTCCAGCCCGGCGAGTCCGCCACCGTCACCGTCAACGTGCCCAAGACCGAGCTGCGCACCTATGACGCCTACGGCGCGGGCACCTACATCCT
The DNA here is from genome assembly GCA_947629975.1 of uncultured Oscillospiraceae bacterium. GTDB lineage: Bacteria > Bacillota > Clostridia > Oscillospirales > Oscillospiraceae > Enterenecus. The sequence goes on from CANRFU010000026.1 coordinate 27,423, forward strand.
GGACGCCGGCGATTACTACTTCACCGTGGCCAACGGCGCCCACGACGCCCTGAACAACATCCTGGCCGCCAAGGGCTACACCACCGCTGACGGCATGACCGCCGACGGGGACGACGCCATGACCGGTAAGTGGACCAACAGCGCGCTGGACACCACCACCTTCGCCACCTCCGCCGCCACCGGCAACGCCATCGCCAACCTGTTCGACCAGTCCGACCCCAACCGCAGCGGCTACTGGGACGGCGACGTGGTCACCTTCATGAGCCGGACCGACTGGGAGGGCACCTAT